>JANYKR010000231.1 GCA_025358155.1 Betaproteobacteria bacterium | reverse complement strand
GGGCGGCTTCACGCTGAGCGCAGGCGGCAACAATGCGGACACTCGGTTTGCCGGCATCCTCAGCAGCGCTGGAGGCAGCGGCAGCCTGATCAAACAAGGCAGCGGCACGCTTGTCTTGACCGGCAGCAACAGCTACAGCGGTGCCACCCGCGTCGAGGCGGGCACGTTGTCCCTGGTCGGTGACAGTGCCTTGTCCGATGCCAGTGCCGTGGTGCTGGCCAATCGCGCGGGCGCCTTGCTGGACCTGCAGTCCGACCAGGTGGCGGCGTCGCTGTCCGGTGGTGGCGCGGCAGGCGGCAACGTGGCGCTCAACCGCTACACCCTGCGCACCGGCGGCAGCGATGCGTCAACCGAGTTTGCCGGCACGCTCAGCGGCAGCGGCGGGCTGGTCAAGCAGGGCAGTGGCAGTTTCACGCTGAGCGGTGTCAACAGCTTCTCGGGTGGTACCACGGTGACGGCGGGTCGGCTGGTGTTGGCCGGAGGCGCTGCGCTGGCGGACAGTGGCGCGGTACTGCTGGCCCCTGCGGCCGGTGTCGAACTGGCCTTGATGGCCGACGAGACCATCGGCTCGCTGGCCGGTGGCGGCGCAGCCGGGGGCAGGGTGGCGCTGGACCGCTTTACCCTGCGCAGCGGCGGCAACGGCGCCAGCACCACCTTCTCGGGGTCGATCAGCGGCAGCGGTGGACTGGTCAAGCAGGGGGTTGGGGCCTTCAGCCTGGCGGGCAGCAACAGCTTTACCGGGCCGGTCCGGATCGAGGCCGGTGCCCTGCTGCTGCAGGGTGGTGCAGCACTGGCCGACGGCGTGGCCTTGAGCCTGGCCGACCAGGCCGGTGCGCGCCTGGTGCTGCAGGCCGATGAGACGCTGGGCTCGCTGGCGGGTGGCGGCGCCAACGGCGGCGGTGTCGAGCTGGGGGGCTTCACCCTGGCTGCTGGTGGCAACCACGACAGCACGGTGTACGCCGGCCCGCTGAGCGGTACTGGCGCGCTGGTCAAGCAGGGCGCTGGCAGCTTGACGCTGGCCGGTATCAACAGCAACACCGGGCCGGTCCGGGTCGAGGCCGGTACCCTGGTCTTGCAAGGCGGCAGTGCCATCGCCGACAGCGCAGCCGTGACCCTGGCCAATGCGGCCGGGGTGGTGCTGGTGCTGCAGTCGGACGAGGTCGTGGGCTCGCTGGCCGGGGGCGGTGCGGTGGGTGGCGAAGTGCAGCTGGGAGGCCAGCGGCTGGCCGCCGGCAGCAATGGCGCGTCCACCCGGTTCGACGGTGTGATCAGCGGCGCCGGCAGTCTGGCCAAGCTGGGCAGTGGCCGCTTGACCTTGACAGGCAACAACACCTATGCCGGTGGCACGCAATTGCGCGGCGGCGAGCTCGCCGTCTCGGCCGATGCCCAGCTCGGCAGCCTGCCACCCGGGGCCGCCGCCGGCGCGCTGCTGTTTGAGGGTGGCACCCTGGTGGCGACCGACAGCTTTGTGCTGGCGGCCCAGCGCGGCCTGGTGTTGCAGGGCGCGGGCGCTGGGCTCAGCGTGGACGCTGGCAAGACGCTGCAAATCCCGGGCCGCATCGTTGACGGCAGCAGCGCTGGCGGTCTGAGCAAGACCGGTGGCGGCCGACTGTTGCTGAGCAACCCGGCCGACAACGCCTACACCGGCGCCACGCAGGTGCTGGGCGGGGTGTTGGGCATCAGCCGTGACGGCCAGCTGGGCCGCGCGCCCGATAGCTTGGCAGCGCAGCAGTTGGTGCTGGACGGCGGCAGTCTGCTGGTGCAGCAGGACATGCGCCTGGCCGGCACCCGGGGCCTGCTGCTGGGCAGCGCCGGCGGGGTTGTCGATGTCGATGCCGGGCAAACTTTGCAGCTGGGCGGCGCGGTGTCGAGTGCGCCGCTGGCCTTGGCAGCATTGCCGCCGGGCAGCCTGGCCGGCAGCCTGAGCAAGACCGGCGCGGGCCGGTTGTCGCTGGACGGCGCGGCGGACAACGCCTACGCCGGTGCCACCCGGGTGCTGGGCGGTGTGCTGGCGATCCAGCGCGACGGCCAGCTCGGCGTGGGTCCGGCCAGCGCTCGCGCTGGCCACCTGCTACTCGACGGCGGCGCGCTGCAAGCCGAGGCCAGTACTTTGCTGGACGCCCGGCGTGGTCTGGCGCTGGGCGCGGCAGGCGGCGAGATCGGCGTTGCGGCCGGTCAGACCCTGGCCTACGCCGGGCTGATCGCCGACGCTGGCGTGCTGGTGCCTGCCGGTGCACTGCACAAGACCGGTGCCGGTCTGCTCGACCTGGCGGGCAGCCAGACCAGCAGCTACCGGGGTGCGACGGTGGTCAGCGGTGGGGTGCTGGCGATCAGCGCCGACCGCCAGCTGGGCAGCGTGCCGGGGGTCGCCACGCCGGGCCAGTTGCTGCTCGATGGCGGCAGCTTGCAGGCCTCCGCCAGCATGCGGCTGGCCAGCCAGCGCGGCTTGCTGCTGGGCTCGGCCGGCGGCACTGTGGCGGTGGACGCTGGCCAGAATCTGTCCTACGCCGGTACGCTGGGTGATGTTGTTGCCCCGGCCGGCGTGCCCGCCCCGGCCGGCCGGCTGGTCAAGGCCGGCGCCGGTCGCCTCACGCTGGACAACCCCGGCAACAACAATTTTGCCGGCGGCAGCACGCTGCTGGCAGGCGAGCTGGCGGTGGCGCGTGACGGTCAGCTCGGCGCAGTGCCGGTGCTGGCCACGCCCGACCAGTTGCGGCTCGACGGCGGCAGCTTGCTGTTCACCCAAAGCGGCGTGCTGGCCAGCACCCGCGGCATCGGTCTGGGTGCGGCTGGCGGCACGCTGGCGGTGGCGGCGGGGGCCCAACTCGCCTACGGTGGCGTCTTGGCCGATTCGGTGGCGCCGCCGGGGGCTGGGGCAGGGACATTCAGCAAGGACGGCAGTGGCCAGCTGAGCCTGAGCGGCGACAGCCTGTACGCCGGCACCACCCGGGTGCTGGCCGGCACCCTGGCCACCGTGGGCGATCAACGCCTGCCCAGCGCCGGCAGTCTGCAGATCGCCAACGCCGCACGCTTTCAACTCGGCGGCGACCTCAGTCTGGTGGCAGTAGGCGACCTGGCAGGCTCGGCGGTGGACGGCACGGCGCGGCTCGACATCGGCCGCCACAGCCTGACCGTCAACGTCCCGGCCGACCTGAAGGGCGCGGCGTTTGGTGGGGTGCTCGTATCGGCAGGCGGGCAACTGGTCAAGCAGGGGGATGGGACGCAGCAAATGGGCGGCAGCACCAGCGGCGCCAGCCTGCTGCGGGTGGAGCAGGGCACTTTGCTCAGCGTCGGCCCTAGCGCGCTCTCATCCGACACGCAAGTGCAGGTGGCCGCGGCCGCTACGCTGCGCCTGAGCGATGCAGTGACGGCGGGATCGATCACCTTGCGGGGCAGCCTCGCCGGGCCGGGCCGGCTCACCAGCGGCGGCGTCACGCTGGATGGAGGGCGGGTCGACAGCCCGCTGACTGCCGGCGTCTTGAGCAGCCAGGGCGTCAGCCTGATCAACGCGCCGGTCAGCGTGTCGGGCGCTACCACGCTGGAGGCCGGCAGCCTGACGCTGGGTGCAGCCGGTACGCTGCAGGCCGGGCGCATCACGCTGCACGATGGCGCCACGCTGGCCACCTCGACCTCAGGCCAGCTGGTGCCTGGCGCGTTGCTGCAGGCCGACAGCGGCAGCCGTTTGCAGCTGGCCGGCAGCGAGAGCGTGGACTGGCTGTCGCTGGCGGGCACGCTGGGCGGGCCGGGTGTGCTCGATGTTGTTGGCGATGCCGCCTTGTCGGGCGCCCACGTCGACACCCGCTTGCGCAGTGCCGTGCTGAGCAGCCAGGGCAACAGCCAGATCAACGCGCCGGTGCTGGCGCGCCAGCGAGCCAGCCTCACCAGCGGCGCGCTCACCCTGGGCGCAGCGGGCAGCCTGGACACGCCGCAACTCACGCTGCAAGCGGGCGAGTTGATCACCAGCGCCGCCCAGGCCCTGGCCAGCGGCACTGCACTGGTGGTGGCGGCGCCCGCGACCTTGCGTCTGGGCGCTGACACCAGCGTGCGCAGCCTGCAACTGGCGGGCACGCTGACCCGCAGCGATGGGCCGGCGGCTGCAGGCGCGGCCGACATCCGGCTCACGGCCACCGAATCCGTCCAGCTCGATGGCGGCCAGGTGCGCAGCGCCTTGCGCACGCCGCTTCTCAGCAGCCAGGGCAACAGCCTGTTGGCCGCGCCGGTTTTGGCCGACACCAGCGCCACGTTGAGGTCGGGCACGCTGACCGTCAGCACGGCTGGCTTGCTCAGCAGCCCGCTGCTGCAGGTGCAGGCCGGCCGCCTGGTGACCCAGGGCGCGCAAGGCCTGGACCCGGCCACGGTGCTGCAAATGGCCGCTGGCAGCGTCTTGCGCTTGGGCGGTGACCAGTCGCTGGCCGGGTTGACCGACCTGGCCTTGCCGGCCGGTCTGGGTGGCGCTGCAGGCCCGGCCCAGGTCAGCCTGGCCGAGCACAGCCTGAGCGTGGGCAGCGCTGGCAGTGATGCAGTGTTTGGCGGCCAGTTGCTGGGCAGCGGCAGCCTGGTCAAGCAGGGCGCGGGTGCCTGGTTGCTGAGTGCCGATCAGTTCTACGGCGCCACCCGGATCGAGGCCGGCACGCTGCAAATCGGCAACGGCGGTACGGCAGGCAGCCTGGGCAGTGGCGCGGTGCTGAACCAGGGCGCGCTGCGTTTTGCGCGCAGCGACAACATCACGCTGGCCAATACGGTCAGCGGCAGCGGCCTGCTGGAACAGGCCGGCACCGGCAACCTGACGCTGAGCGCGCCCGGCAATGCCTGGAGCGGCATCACCCTGGTCAGCCGCGGCGCGCTGCTGACCGACGGCGCCAACCGCTTGCCGGACCAGAGCAGTGTGCGTGTGGCTGCCGGCGCTCGGCTGGCGCTGGGCGGAGACGAGACCGTGCGTGACATCAGCGCAGACGGCGCGGTGTCGCTGGCGGGCTCGGTCACCACCGCAGGCGACCAGCGCTACCGGGGCCCGGTCACGCTGGCAAGCCCCGCCGCCGCGCCGGTGCTGTTCACGCTCACCGCGCCGGGCCACACCATCGAGGCCCTGCACGACAACAACCAATGGGGCACGCAGCCGCTGTCGTTGGTGGCGGGGCAGGTCTTGTTGTCGGCGGGCCGCGCATCTGGCGCCGGTGCGGGCGCTGCCCCGTACCGCGACCTGGTGCTCGGGTCGGTCACGCTCAGCGGCCTGGCGGCCGTGCCGGCTGGCGCTGCGGGGTCTGCCGTCCCGCCTGCAGCGGACCCGACTGCCAGCGTGATCGATGCCGGACGCCTGCAGCTCGGCGCCAGCGTGGCCACGGGCCAGGCAGCCGCAGGCGACGCCCGTCGCGACGGCCTGCTGCAACTCGACGGCGGTGCGCTGACGCTGCGCGCCCAAGCACCGGCCAGCTACGCCATCCTGCCCCCGGTGCCGGGTGAGGGTGCGGCAGTGGACCCTGCCAAAGGCCGGCAGATCTGGGTCGCGAATGACGTGATCTCGCAGTCGGCCAACAGCCAGGTGTTGACCCGCGAGGGCGCTGGCTTGCTGCTGCAGTCCACGGCCGCAGGTTCGATCAATCTCGGCCTGCTCGGCAACCGCTTTGAAGGCGGCGTATCGGCGTTGAGCGGTGCCAACTGGAACACCGCCTGGACCGGGGTTGAGTTGCCCGGTGGCCGCGAAACCGGGCAGAGCCGCATCACTCTCGGCGGCCAGGTGCTGCGGGTCGGCGGGCAAGGCCTGGAGGCCGACCTGGTCCGCCTCAGTGCGGCCCGGCTTGGCACCAACGCCGACAGCAAGATCGTGGCCCGGCTTTGGTACAGCGATGCCGGCTCAGGGGTCAGCAACTCGACCCCCGGTTTGCAGATTTCGTTGTTGAACGAAGCTTTTGTCCTGGCTTTGCCGGCAGGCAGCCCTGCCGAGCCGATCAGGGTCAGCATCGGCGACCGCAGCCTGGGCGCCGGCCGTGAGGGCTTGAGCGCAGGCTATGTGCAGATCCTGCCCAAGCAGCATGGTGCTGGCAGCACGGCAGTCTTTCTCAGTGGGCCCAAGGTCGGCGTGCTGGGCTACAGCTTTTTTCATGACGGGGCCGGAGACCAGTTGGAAGTGCCGGTCTATTACAACGGGGTCTTGCCGGCCACGCCGCAGCTCAGTGGCTCGCTGTCGGCGGTGGCTTCGGTCTCCGAGTCGGCCCGCCGTGAGCGGTTCGATGAGGCTGTGCGGACCGAAAACGTGGCGATCCGGCTGCGCGCCGGGGTGATCGCCGAGGTAGGCGCCGGGCGCTCGGCCACCCAGGGCAGCCAGGGGCTGAAGCTGCCGGACACCTGCCCCAGCGCCAACGCGGTTTTGGGTTGCGAGGACAAGCCTTGAGCCACGGGCCCGATGCACGGCGCCGGCAACTGTGCCTGGCCGCGCTGACCGCTGGCCTGCCAGGGGCCGCCTCGGCGCAAGGCGAGCCCGGGCAGCCGCCGGTGGTATCGCCGGCGCTACCGTCGACGCTACCCGTGATGGCAGCAGACGCTGAGGACTTGCCGTCTGTCGATCCCAGCCGCCTGGCGCTGGTGATTGGCAACAGCGATTACCCGGGTGACTTCAATCTGCCGTCGATCCTGACCAATGCGCGCTTGCTGCAGCAGGCGTTGCGCCGGATCGGTTTTCAGGTGACCCAGGTGCCCAATGCCGGCCCAGCGCAGGCCCGGCAGGCGGTGGACAACTTTGTCGCCAGTGCCCTGGCCGCGCCGGCCGATGCGGTGCTGTTTTTTTACTTCAGCGGACACGGCCTGCAACTCGATACCGAGAACCTGCTGGTGGCTGCCGGCGTGGCGCCCAATGCGCCTGCCGACAAGCTGGTGGCGGGCTGTCTGGCCTTGCAGCGTGATGTGGTGCAGCGGCTGCCGCGCCGCGACACCGGCTTGACGATTGCCGTGGTGGATGCCTGCCGGTCTTTTGATGCCGGTGCGGCCAAGAAGGGCTTGCTTGGTTTCAACCAGGTCGAGGCGCCGCCGGGCTGCCTGATCACCTTCTCCACCGGTGCGGGTAGGTATGCGCTGGCACCGCTGGAGGCCGCGCAAAGTACGTTCTACACCGCCGAGCTGGTCAAGGGGCTGCAAGCCGCGCCCGACGAGTTGTCGTTTTCCGACCTGTTCAAGTCGGTCAAGATCGAGGTTGAGCGGACCATGCGCAGCTTCCCGGCCAAACTGGTGCGCGATTTGGCGCAAGTGCCGTTCATCGCGGAGAACACCCGCCAAACCGTCGCGGTGGCGCCGCGCACAAGGCGGCGCACTGCCGCGCCGCCCGTCGACCGGGCGGCAGAAGACCGTGACTGGGCCAGCTTGCAAGCGGCGTTCTGGCCGCCCGAACTGCGCCGCCTGGCCCAGCAGTTTCGCGAGCGCTACCCTGCCAGTAGCCGCGCGGTGGCGGCCGATGTGGCAGCCGAGGGTGCCAAGGACGCCGCCAACATCCTGCGCCGCAACGATGTGCGCCTGTACCGCAACTCTTTTGCCCCCGACGCCGAACGCGGCGAGCCCTACAACACCGACCTGGGCAAGGCTGCGCGTGGCGACAAGGACGCCGCCGCCCGTATCGGACGCCAGCGCTTCACCAGCGAGAGCAGCGGCGCTGCCGTCTCGCTGTACGAGGGCTGGATGCAGTTTGCCGCCGAGCTGGGCAATGGCATTGCCAGCTACGAGCTGGCGCTGCACTTTCGGCGCCGCAACCAGCCCCAGCCGGCTGCACGCTGGGAGGCCCGTGCCCGCGAGCTGGGCTACAACCCGCCTGCCTCGCTGGAGCATTACCGCAAGTGAAGGCGGTGCGGCCTCAGGCGCGCAGGAAGCGCCTGCGGTAAGCCAGAGGCAGGTCGGCCAGATTCATCATCATCGGCAGGTCGGCGGTCTGGAAGTCGGGGTCCCAGGCCGGCGGCCCCAGCACCTTGCCGCCGCACTTCAGGTAGCCCTTGATCAGCGCCGGCGGCTCGACCGCCAGATCACTGCGCAGCGCGTCCACCGGCAATGGCAGCCGCGGGCTGGCTGCCAGGTCGGCGTCGGCCAGGTGGCCACAACGAAGTTGGTGCCACAGGCTGGCGGCACTGTGGCCGCCGTCGTGCATGCTCATGCTGGCGCAACCCACGGTGATGTCGAGGCCGTTTTGTCCCATGAAATCGGCCAGCGCGGCCCAGAGCATCAGGATCACGCCGCCGGTGCGGTAGTCGGGGTGGGTGCAAGAGCGCCCCAGCTCGGCGATGCGCGGGCGCAGCCGGTCCAGCCGCGACAGCTCGAACTCCTGGTCGCTGTAGAGGCCACCAGCGCGGCGGGCCGAGGCCGGCGTCAGCACCCGGTAGGTGCCGACCACCTGGGCGGGTGCCTCGTCGGTGGCTGCCGTTTGCACCAACAAGTGCTCGCAGTGGGCGTCAAACCTGTCCACATCCAGGCCGGGTGGTGTGCCGGGCGGGGCGCCGAGGCGGGCGCCCATCTCACCAGCAAAAACGCGGTAGCGCAGCGCCTGGGCCTGGCGCACCTGGTCCGCAGTCGAGGCCCAGCCCACGGTCAGACGGGGCGGCTCGGCAGTGGTTTGCCGGCACTCGGCAGTGCCAAGTTCGCCCCGAGGCGTCAACTTTGGCGAGGGGGTGAGGGACCGGGGCCTGTGGTGGAGTTGGGTCGAGTCCATGCCGGGATGGTCAAGCCCGAAGGTGACATGGGCATGAAGGCCTTGTGTCAGTCCCGCGAAGGCGCGCCGCTTGCCGCAGGCTCAACGCGCTGCCTCGGCCATCGCCTGCAACGCCAGACCGGCCTCCGGGCGCGCCGGCTGTACTTGCCGCAGCGCGTTCAGCAGCGCTCGCGCCGCAGCAGCATCGCTGCGTGCCAAGGCGCCGGCCATGCCCAGCAAGGGGTCGTAGGCCGGGCGAAAGTCCGGGCTCAAGGCCAGCGTTGCCAGCAGCGGCGCCTGCACCTGGGCCAGCATTTGCTGCACATCCGCCGTGGGTTTGACCGCCCGCCCGGCCTCGATGAAGTGCTGCCTGGCGGCGCCGTAGGCCGCCAGGCGCTGCGCCCGCTCAGTTTCGACCGGCGCGGCAAGCACGTCGCCAGGCGTGACCGCCAGCGCCTGCAGCAGCGCCACCAGCCGGTCGCTCGGGCGCGAGTCAGGGGCATAGGTGATGCGCGGGGCGCGGTAGGTCACCACCGGCCGGTCATCGGTGTTGGCTGCGGCTGCGCCGGCAAAGCGCCGCAGCGACGCCGGCCCGGCGACAAAGCTGCCAAGCAAGGCATATTCATCCTGCAAACCAAACCTGGCGGGGCTGCCGGCCGGTTGGCTGTGCGCCAGCCGCTTGGCGACGACGGCCGGGTCGAAACGCAGCGCGCCGGCACCGCCGATCAGGCCCAGCACCGGCGTGACCAGGCTGTTGTTGGCCAGCAAGGCCTGGCCCTCGGGGTAGGCCAGCAAGAACGACGCCACGATGCTGCGCAGCGTGTCAAGGTCAAGCTGGTGCAGCGGCAGCCATTGGCAGAACAAGCCGCCCGGCGCCAGCCGGTTGCGCACCGCCTCGAAGTGCTGCACCGTGTAGAGCGCGCCCGAGCCGCTGCGCGCCGGGTGGAAGTTGTCGGCAACGATCAGGTCGTAACGCTGCGCCGAGGTGCGCACAAAGCGGCGGGCGTCGGCCGCCAGCAGGTGCAGGCGCGGATTCGGCTGGCCTTGCGCGAATGTTTGGGTGAAGTGCCGCGAGGCGGTGATCACCTCGGGCAGTAGCTCGACTGCATCGACCTGAAGGCCGGGGTCTTCGGCTGCGGCGGAGGCCGTCATGCCGGTGCCCAGGCCCAAAAACAGCGCCCGCTGCGGCGCCGGGTGCAACAGCAGCGGCAGCATCGCCTGCCGGGCATCAAACAACAGGCTCGAGCTGCTGCCCTCTTGCTGCCGGTTGTTGATACGCAGGCGTGACACGCCCTGGACATCTTCGACCACGCTCACTGCCGCCAGCGCACCCTCCTGGTAGCTGACCAGGCGCGCACCCTCGGGCAGATCGACAAAGGCCAGCGCCGGGGCCCAGACCGCGACGGCTGCGACCACGCCAGCGGGCAGCCAGAACTGCGGCTTGCGCCAGTTGCCCGCTGCGGCCAAGGCCAGGTAGCCGAGCGGGATCACCAACAGCGCTTTCTTGGGCCCCAGCAGCGGTGTCAACACCACCCCGAACAGCACCGGCGCGGCTGCTGCACCCAAGGTGTTGATGCCCAGTGCGCGCCCGAAGCTGATGCCGGCAGTGCTGGCGGCCACGCTGAGCTGGCTGAACAGGGCGCCCATCAACAACGTGGGCAGGCCAAAGGCGGCCACGGCCAGCACGGTTTCGGCACTCACGGCCGCTGCCATGCCGGCCCCCAATCCACCCAGTACAGCGGCCTTGAGTTCTTCAGCGGCCCAGAGGCTGGCGCTGCCCAGCAAGCAGGCCATGGCCAGCAGACCGGGCAACTGCTCCGCCAGCCAGGGCTTGCAGCCGATGCGCCAACGCTGGTAGGCCGCCGCACCTGCAGCGGTGCCCACCAGGTAAACCGCCAGCAGCGCTGCAAAGGTGTAGACGGTGTCTTCACTGACCTGGCTGAGCACCCGCACCACCAACACTTCGTAGCCGATGCCGAGCAGGCCGCTCAGCGCCAGGCGTGCCAGTGCGGCGCGGCAAGCCGACACGGCGCTGTTGGTCGGCAGCGGGGGTGGCTGAGTGTGTGGCTGAGTGTGTGGCAGACGGCCGGGCTCAGGGTCAGACGCTGCGGCTGAAGTAGGCGACGTTGCGGCCCCTGCTGCCCCAGCGGTCCCGGCGGCAGCTTCGGAAAATGCCACCAGCGCCAGCCCGGCGCAGAGCAGGTTGAGGGCGATGCACAGCGCGGCACTGTGGGCCAGCCCCAACTCGGGTACCAGCCAGAACGCGCTGGCCAGCACGCCGATCACCGCGCCGGCGGTGTTGGCGGCGTACAGCGCAGCGATCGAGCGATGAGCCCCTCGCAGCGGCGCAAACAAGCGTTCCATCGCTGGCAACGTGGCGCCCATCGCAGCCGTGGCGGGCAGCAGCAGTACCAACAACCCCGAAAACGCCACTGTCCATTGCCAGACCGGCGTGGGCTGCACGCCGGTGGCCGCCATCAGGTAGCTGCCGGCCGGACCGATCAGCAAGCCCAGCAGGATGCCCCAAACCGCAATCAGCAACTCACAGCCCAGGTACCAGCGCAGCGGTCGGTGGCTGCGCTCGATGCTGGGCCCCAGCACCAGCGCGCCCAGCGCCAGGCCGCCAAAAAATGCCGCCACCACCGCCAGCACAGCTGCCGACTCATGACCCAACCAGACGCTGGACTGCTGGGTCCAGATGATCTGGTAGCCCAGGCCGGCAAAGCCCGAGACTGCCATCAGGGCCAGCGCGGCGCGCCGACGCCGGCGGTCGGCCGGTACATCGCCGGTTGCCGGTGCAAGCATGGCAAGCGGCGCCGACGCCGGCGAGTCGGGCAGGCTCACCCGCTGAACCGGACGCTGTAGCCCCAGGAGTCCAGCCGCTCGGGGATGGCATTGAGCGCCAGCGTGATGCGGCGCTCGCCGGCATTGGGCGGCACGGCATGCATCAGGTAGCTCGGAAACAGCACCAGATCGCCCGGTGCGGGCGCCGGGCTGATCCACTGGTCGGCGCAGAAGGGGCCGGGTGTCATGCCGGCATGGTCGTTTCGAAACGCAAAGTCGGTGCCGCCGGGCGACTTCATGAACACTGTCTGCGAGTCGGGGTGGGTGGGCGTCAGGTAGGCCACGCCCGAAATGAAGCTGTTGGCGTGGTTGTGCATGGCTTGCCGCCCACCCGTCTCCAGCAGGTTTACCCACATCTCCTTGATCGACCAGCCCAGGCGCTCGCCAAACAGCAAGGCACCAAAGTCCACCAGCTTGGGCGTGATGCGCTCCGCCACCTCAACCAGCAGCGGGCTGTCGCTGGGCCTCAACATGGCCGTGTGCGACAGCTTGGCCGATGAGCTGTTGTCGCGCACCGTCACCTGGCCGAAGTGCAACACCAGCGCCTCGACCAGTCGCCCGGGCAGGGCGGCCGGCACCCGCAGAAAAGGGGTGGGAAACAGGCTGATGACTTCGTCCATGGGTGGGGCCGGTAGCTGGGGTTGAAGACAGGGCGAAGAGGCACAAAACGCGGACAGGTCGGGCGCCCGGTCTCAGCCAAAGATCAGCGCAATCCGCAGCCACGACCAGTACGCGGCGACCGCGCCAATGGCGTAGAGCAGCGCTGTGCGCAATTGCGCGGTTCGGGGCCAGCGGGTGCTCAGACGCCAAACAGCCCAGGCCGCTGCCACCGCCAGCAGCTGGCCGATCTCGACGCCGACGTTGAAGCTCAGCAGCGCGACCAGCAAATGGTTTTCGGGCAAGCCGATTTCCTTGAGCGCTCCGGCAAATCCCAGACCGTGTACCAGGCCGAACAAAAACGCCACCAGCGCCGGCCAGCGCCGCGCCAGGGTCTGGCGCTGGTGCAGCGCCTCAGCCGCCACCAGCACGATGGACAGCGCGATGACCGCCTCGACCGGCGGTGAGCGCAGCACCAGCCAGCCCAGCGCGCTGCTGGCCAAGGTCAGGCTATGGGCCAGCGTGAAGGCGCTGATGGTCCAGAACAGTTGGCGCTGGTAGCCCACCAGGAACAGCAGGCCGATGACAAACAGCAAGTGATCGATGCCGCTCAGGATGTGCTCAACCCCCAGCAAGGTGTAGGCCCGCGCGATCTCGCCCATGCCCCGCTGGTCGTCAGCTGAGCCGTACAACTGCACCGTGGTCTGGCCAGCCGTCAGGGTGTAGACCCGCGACTGGCCGTCCAGCCAGAACACCTTCACCAGTGCGGCCGAGTAACGCTTGCCCACGCCCTGCACCGCCAACGTGCCTTGCAGGCCGGTCTCGCCGCAGTGCAGCCGGTTGGCCTCGGCGCGGCAGGCGCCGGGCCAGACGGGGGTCAGGTCCTCGCTGGCCGGTCGCTTCTCGGTGGCTGTCCATTGCCAGACAAACTCGCCGCGCGAGAGCTCGCGCAGCTGCATTTCGGCCATGCTCATTTCGTGGGCGTTGGCCGGTTGGGCTGTCAAGGCGGTCAGCGCCAGCAGCGCGGTTGACGCCTTGAACTTCAACAACGCCGAGCCGGTCGCCGTCAAGAGCATGCGCAGCCGCAGCCGCACGCCTGGCCACCAGCCGGTGCTCATGGTGCTGCAGCCCCGGTCTCGGTGGCCGCGATCTTGGGGGTGTCAGCCTTGGCCGGGCCAGCCGGCGCCGACTCGGTCTTGAGCCTGTACTTGCCCGCCAGCATGCGCACGGCAGCGCTGCGCTGCTCGGCCAGGACGGCATCTGTCCAGTCTTGCTGCACCATGCCACGCAAGGGCTCGAAGGCTGCCGGCTGGGCCGGCGTGATCCGATCAAGCCGCACGGCATGCCAGCCGTCGCGGGCCGCCAACACGCGCCATTCACCGGGCGCCGCGGCTTCCAGCGCAGTGGCAAATTGGGCGCCGTAACTCAACACAAGGTTGGCATGCGGCCGACCCCTGAAGATCCGCAGGTTGGCTTTCGTGTCGCCGGGCGTACCCGCATTGAGGCCGTCGGCCAGGGCGCGCAGGGCAGCCTCAGACAGGTCGGTGGTCAGCACCGCCTCCTGGAAGTCGTAGCGCGCCGGGGCGTCGTATTTGGCGCGGTTGGCCTCGAACCAGGCGCGCAACAACTTGTCGTCAAAGGCCGGCAGCTTGACATTGGCGTCGATCAGGTTGAGTGCCTTGAAGATCACCCGCTCGCGGATCGCGGTGTCGCCCTTGTCCACCTGCAGCGCCAGGCCCTCGCGGTACAGCACCTCGTTGTCCAGCCAGACCTGGCGCAGTGCGACCAACTCCACAGCACTGGGGTCTCGGCTGCGCGCGGCTTTGAACACCTCGATCGCTTCGGCATCCACCTCGGCGCCGACGACGATGGTGCGCGGATCGTCACTGCGCTCGAACAGGCGGTGATCGGCAACAAACAACAAGGCGCCCAGCACGACAAAGTGCAGCAGCGGCTCACGCAGCCAGGACGGCCAGGTCTTGCCCGGGTGGGTCGCTGCAGGGAGGCGGGCGGAGGGCGTGGCAAGCGGTGTAGGCATTTGGGTCAGGTTTGGCGGGCAAAAAACAGCATTCAGGCGAGCGCCAGGACAAGCCGTTGAAGCCAGAGAAGCGCCGCACGGTGCCGTGCGGCGCTGAGCGTCGAAGCCCGGGTTTTATTTGACGCCAGCGACCACCGTCGAGCCACTCACCTCGATGTAGACCGGGTTGCTGTAGAACCACAGGTCGGCCCAGGCAGCGACGTCGTAGGCCACCATCTTCTGGCCGGCGACCACTGGCAGATGCGCCGGACAGCCATCGATGGCATTGCCGGTCAGCACAGTGCCCACGGTGGTGCAGGGCATCTTCAGCTTGGTGGTGTCGCGGGCGTTGGTGAACATGTCCGACAGCGGGTTGCCGGCGGTGTCGGTCTCGAAGGGTACCGAGGCCGGCAGGTTGCTGCCACGCAAGCGCAGGTATTGCGATGCAGACACTGCCGGGATGCGGTAGCTCATTTTCAAGAACGCGGTGTTGTCCACGCTTGAGGTGACCGTCGCCCAGGCTGCGGCACCGTTGTTGGAATAGGTCTTGACGACAGCCGCTGACAGGTTCTTGGCTGCCGCCGGCACCACCGCGTCGCTGACCAGCGCGGTCGAGCCGTCATTCCTCAGCCAGGCGGTGTTGGCAGGCCACTGGCCGGCGTAGTCGGCCGAGCCGGGGGTCTTGTAGCCAGTGACCATGCCGCGGATCAGGTCGATATGGTCCAGCACTGGCTGGTTCAGCGGCTGGTTCACACCGATTTGCAACAGCGACGGGTTGGCAAAGGTGTAGGGCGAGTAATTGCTGCCCGCCGGGTCCCGCACAACGATCGCCACGACGATCTCTGCTCCCGGCCGCACCACCAGCTTTTCACCCATCGTGGCGCAACCCGCGGTGTCGATGTCGGTGTTGTTGGTCGCGGCGGCCACGGCCAGGGCTTCAACCGCTGCGTTGGTCCGCTTGGCGATGCCCGGGTAGGAGGCACAGGCGATGAACGACAGCCGGTCGATCAACTGGCCGCTGGCGGCAAAATTGTTGCCGGTGCGCAGGCCGTCAACAATCATTTGCGGGTTCAGCTTGGCGCCGTTGTTGCGCACCAGGGTGTAGTTGCGCTGGTACTCACCCGGCAAGAAGTCTTGCGTCGTGCGGCGGTCGTCCGGGCCGAACGAGCCGCGGTTGTGCCAGTCGGAGCTGACAAAGAACCAGAAGTTACGGCCTTCGCCCAGCAAGGCGTCCCACACACCGCCCACCACTGCGCCGTAAACGCCAGTGCCGCCGTAGGTGGTGCCACCAGCGGAGTCGGTCAACACGCCGTTGATGGTCTGGCGCAGCGGTCGGTATTCACCCCGGTCGCCCGAGGCACCGTGGCCCGGTTGGGTTTCCATGCCAAACGCAATTTTCGGCGCGGCATTGTTGAAGTTGCGCAGGTGCTCGACGTTGAAGCCGTTGTTGCCGTTGGGGTTGAACGGGCCGGCGCGCTCAAGGTGGGCGGGCACGTAGTAGCTGCCGTTGGGGTGGTTCTCGGCCATCCACTTCAGGGCTTCGACCGTCTTTTGGTGGCCGCGCTCGCCGATACCGGCACTGCTGCCGCTCTGGATCAGTTTCTGGCCGGTGCTGTTCCAGCTGACGTCGGCGGCGTTCAGGCTGCCAGTGACGGCGCAGTTCCAGTTGTTGCCGATGGCTGAACCGGTGATGTTGCCGCGGCTGGTGTCGGTGTCGCCCCGGTCAAAGCAGTACGACCACTTGGCCAGCGCGGTGGCATTGCCTTGGCCGACGTAGCCGCCCAGCGGGATGTAGCCGGCAACCGTCAGCGGTACGGCGCTGGCAGCGGTATCAGGCATTTGGCCGGTGATCACGCTCATCGAGGTGTGTTCGTGACCCGCCACCACCGATTCAAGACCGAGGAACAGCGGCACATTCTTGGCCAGGGCCTGGCTCTCGAGCACCTGGTATTGCACTTCTTGCAGGGCCTGCCAGCGCCACATGTTGCCGCTGCCGCCCACACCGCCGCCGTCACCCTTGAGCTTGGCTGAGCCAATGCTGTTGGTCCAGGTGGTGGTCGGGCCTTGACCGGCGACATACGGATAGTCCGGCGTGCTCAGGCTGGCGTCTTCCACCAGCGAGCAGTTGCGGTTGCCGTTGCCGCCGTGACCGGCTTGCACAAACCAGTCCAGGCCGTAGTTGCCGTCCGACTTGTCGGTCGCCTTCTTGACCAGCTTCTGCATCGAGATCGAGCCGTCCGAGCAGGTGGTGTGGTTATGGAAGTCACCGGTCACGTACTTGCCGGGTGTCTTGCCAGCGGCGAGGGCAGCCGTGGGTGCGGCAGCCAAGGTGAGGGTGCCGATGGCGGCCGCCGCTGCCAGGGCGATGGGGTGCTTGGGGTATCCGAGTTTCATTGAGATTGCTCCGTGAGGGTGACAGTTGTCGGGGTCAAAGCGCGCCTGGCGGTAAGCCGACCCCGACACGACAGCGACTTTTCATGCTACGAATGCCCTGTGACCCTGCCGTGACATGGCTCGGATCCGGCGGGGTTCTCTTGTGCAGCTGAGCGGCCAGTGCAGCGGGCCGGCAACCGGCGAGCGTCAGCCAAAACGCAAGCCGCCAAAGTCAACGCTGAGGCTGGTGCTGACGGCGCCTGCCCGCTCGAACACCAGGACCAGCGGATAGCTTCGACCCAGCTCCAGCGGATGCTTCAACCCAACCAGGCGCAAAAAGGTACCGGCTTCGCTGAGCAGCGTTTCCTGGCCTTGCGGGATCACCAAATCCAGCGCTGCACTGGCGGCCAGCCCGCCCAGCTCGGCGCCTGCTGCCACCGGTGTTTCGATCTGAACCAGCCGGTCGGCCAGCGTCACTTCGTCAAACTTCATGCAGACGTCTGCAAACGTGGCGTCCTTGGTGGAGGCCCGGCTCCAGGGGTGGGTGATGCGCAAGTTGGCACCGAAGTACTCGCAGGCCTTCGCCCCGGGGATCACCCAGCCGGCGGCCAGGGCCAGACTGGTCTGCAGCAGGTTGCGGCGGTGGAAGCTGGGCTGCATCGGGTCTGACTCCTGAGGTCGGGAATGACCCTCAAGCTAACCGCTGAATTTGACGCGCCTGTGACGGCGCAGCGATCACCTGGCGATGAGCTGCACAGCGCTGGGCACTTTCACGAGTTTGTCTTGATTGCCTGCCTAGACTGCCAGCTGCACGGCTTAGCTCGCACGTCCGGTAGGCAGCTACGGCGGGCCTGTCTCTGCACGGCTTCCCAATCCACCTGGAGTTCAACCCATGAAAACCCCGTCCACTCTCGCGCTGTCGGCGCTGCTTGCCATGGCAGCGCCCAGCTTCGCCAACACCCTCACTGTCACGCTGGACTTTGAAGGCGTCACCAGCTTTGCCCCAGTGGGCGATCTGTACAACGGCGCCGGCAGCGCCAACTACGGCCTGAAGTTCAGCGGCGAAGCACTGGCCCTGGCCAACGACGGCACCGGCCCGGGCCCGAATGGTGAGTTCTTCAGCAACGCGCCGACGCCGGGCACGGTGATGTTTGCCACCGGCGCCCCGGCGGTGCTGCGCACCACCGCGTTCGGTCAGTCGCTGATCAACCAGATCTCGTTCTACTACTCATCGGCCACAGCGGCTATGGGCGGGGTGCAGGTGTTTTCAAGTTACGACGGCACTGGCGTCGCGCTGGCCTCGGCCAACCTGAGTGCCAATTCGAACCTGGGTTGTACCGGGCCGTACTGCCGTTGGGACCAGGTCATGCTGAGTTTTGTCGGCGACGCGCACTCGATCGGCTTCGGCAACTTTGACAGCGCGGCGTTTGACAACATCACCGTCACCGCTGTGCCTGAACCGTCGATGATCATGCTGCTGTTGGCCAGCGCCGGCGGACTGTTTGCCACGGCGCGCCGCCGTTCGCGCGGCGGCTGATCTGCAGCTGGCTGCGACCGCACTCGCTGGGCGTTGGCAAGGCATCGCGACGCGGTGCTCGGATGCTGGGGCCGAAGCGCTGGGATCAGCCCCCCACGCGCTTGACCACAAACCCGTGCTGCTTCAACCAGGCCTGCAGCCTGTCAGCGTGTTCGCCCTGGATTTCGATCACACCGCCCTTGGCGGTGCCACCGGACCCGCAAACGGCTTTGAGGCGTTTGGCCAACCCGGCAAGCGCGGCCGCATCCAGCGCAGCGCCGCGCACCACGGTGACAGTCTTGCCGCCGCGTCCAGCCTTTTCTCGGCTGATGCGCAACACGCCGTCCCTCAGCGGAAGCGGCGTGGCTTGGCCACAAGTGCAGGCCAGCACAGGCTGGCGGCAATCCGGGCACATCCGGCCGCTGTCGGTCGAGTAGACCAGGCCGCTGGCGCCGCTTTTCTGCATTGCTGTGAGTCTTTGCGCTGAGGTTGAACCGGGCGCCGAGTTTTTGACGAGAGGCCAGGCCCGGCGCCGCTGTCTGCCATCACCCTGAAAACCTGGTGTGGTGCGCGGGACGGGACTTGAACCCGTACACCCGAAGGTTGCGGGTTTTAAGCCCGCTACGTCTACCGATTCCGTCACCCGCGCTGCCGCGTTGATGATACCGGCCAGCACAGGGCACAACGTCACACCTGCGCGGCGTTTGCGCCGGCGGGCAGAGCGCGCAAATCACCACTGCCGCCTGCCGCTGACGCCGGGCGTCGGTCTGCCGCCGCGCCTGCCCGACAATCCAGCTTCCAACGGCAAAGGGGTGACATGAGCAAGACCAGCGCATTTGCGCAACTGGTGTCCGTGGTTGGCGAGGCAGCCCTGCGCTGGCGCCGGCTGCAGGGCACGCCCGACATCCCGGCGGTTGGCGCCACGCCGACCATCCCCGACGCCAAACCCCAAGGCAAGCTGCCCACGCTGAAGATGCCTACCGCCCAAGGCTGGGCGCCGGGGCAGGTACCGCTGGCCGCGCCCGGTCTGAAGGTCAACGCCTTTGCCGCCGACCTGAAACACCCGCGCTGGATCACCGTGCTGCCCAACGGCGACGTGACCGTGGCCGAGGCGCTGCAGCAACTCTCCGCCAGGCCGCGCACCCTGTTCGAGCAGGCGATGGTCAGCACCATGCAGCGCGCTGCAGCCATCGGCGACAGCCCCAACCGAATCACCCTGCTGCGTGACGCCGATGGCGACGGCGTGGCCGAGCAGCGCCATGTTTTTGCCGAAGGCTTGCGCCAGCCCTTTGGCATGGCGCTGGTGGGCGAGACGTTTTATGTCGGCAACACCAACGGCATTGTCGCGTTTGACTACTCGCCGGGCGCCACGCGGCTGACGGGCGAGGGCAAAAAGCTCACCCGTTTCAAGCCCGGAGGCCATTGGACCCGCAGCCTGCTGGCCAGCTCCGACGGCGCCAAGCTCTATGCCGGCGTTGGCTCGATGACCAACATTGCCGACGGCGGCATGGAGGTCGAAGCCGGCCGCGCCTGCATCGTCGAGCTCGACCTTTCCACAGGCCAGAGCCGGCCTTTTGCCACGGGCTTGCGCAACGCGGTGGGCATGGCCTGGGAGCCGACCATCGGCAGGCTCTGGACCGTGGTCAACGAGCGCGACGGCCTGGGCGATGAAACACCGCCCGACTACCTCACCGCAGTCACTGACGGCGGCTTTTACGGCTGGCCCTTCTGCTACTGGGGCCAGACGGTGGACAGCCGCGTGCCGCAAGACCCAGCCCTGGTGGCCCAGGCGCTGACGCCCGACTATGCGCTGGGCGGCCACACCGCCTCGCTCGGTCTGTGCTGGCTGCCGGCGGGCACGCTGCCGGGTTTTGGTGAAGGCATGGTCATCGGCCAACACGGTTCATGGAACCGCAGCACGCTCAGTGGCTACCGGGTGGTGTTTGTGCCGTTTGCCCAGGGCCGGCCGGCGGGCCCGCCGCGCGACATCCTCAGCGGCTTTTTGTCGCCGGACGAAAAGCAGTCCTACGGCCGGCCTGTCGGCGTTGCGCTGGCGGCCGACGGCGCCTTGCTGGTGGCCGACGATGTGGGCGATGTCATCTGGCGGGTGACCGGGGCGGGCTGAGGCGGGCCGCCAGCCTCGCCAGCGGGGATCATGTTCGCGGCGATCCACTTGCGGCAGCAGGCGCGGCTGCGGATCGGGCGCATCAGCTGCGACGCGCTGCCTCGATCGTGGCGATGTCGATCCTGGTCATCCCCATCATGGCCTTGAACGCACGGCCTGCTGCCGCGCGGTCCGGGTCGGCCATCGCGGCCATCAAGGCCCGCGGCGTGATCTGCCACGACAGGCCCCACCGGTCCTTGCACCAGCCGCACTGGCTGGCTTGGCCGCCATTGCCGATGATCGCGTCCCAAAGGCGGTCGGTTTCTGCCTGGTCGTCGGTCGACACCTGAAACGAGAAAGCCTCGCTGTGCTTCATCGCCGGGCCGCCGTTCATGCCGAGGCAGGGGATGCCCATCACGCTGAACTGCACCATCAGCACATCGCCTTGCCGGCCGGCCGGATAGTCGCCGGGCGCGTGGTGCACCGCGCCCACCGCACTGTCCGCAAAGGTCTGGGCATAAAACCGCGCGGCGTCCAGGGCGCCACCGTCATACCAGAGGCAAATCGTGTTTTTGCTGACCATTGAGGTTGTCCAATCGGTGGGATGAAATGCAGCCGGTGACGGCTTGACCGCCTGAGGCGGAGGTGTCCTGCGCGCTTGAGGCGCTATCTTGACGCCGGCCTGCGAACTGGGCAACCGGGCAACCGCCAATCCAGCGGCGCAAGTCGTGCAGCCGCAGGCCGGCCATCCGCCAGAATCAAGCCCATCCCTGGACCCTGAACCGGAAGCTACCGATGAGCACCCACGCCCTGCGCGACTTTGTTGTCGCTCTCACCCATGAGGTCGCCCAACCGGCCGACGAAGCACAGCGCCTGGCGACGGTGCGTGGCCACCTGGCTACGCTGATCGCCCGTGACGACTGGCTGCCCGATGAACTGGCCTGGCCGCATCCGCAGTTCTACCGCCAATACCTGCTGCATGCCGATCCACTGGAGCGGTTTTCGGTGGTCAGCTTTGTCTGGGGCCCGGGCCAGCAAACGCCGGTACATGACCACACCGTGTGGGGCCTGATCGGCATGCTGCGCGGCGAGGAGGTGGCCCAGCCCTTTGGGCCCGATGCCAGCGGACGGCTGGTGCCGCAAGGCCCGGCCACGCGGCTGCGGCCGGGTGACATCGAGGCGGTTTCGCCCACCCTGGGCGACGTGCACCAGGTCAGCAATGCCTTTGCCGACCGCACCAGCATCAGCATCCACGTTTACGGCGCCAACATCGGTGCCGTGCAGCGCTGGGTCTATGCCGAGGACGGCAGCCGCAAGCCGTTCATCTCAGGCTACAGCAACACCAGCGTGCCCAATCTCTGGGACCGGTCCAAGGAGAACGGCTGATGAGCGCCGCTGAAGCCTTGGGGCAACCTGTGCCGCTGCAACTGCCTTGCCTGAACCCGGCCGACGTGCGCGCAGCGCTGCTGGCCAAGCACGAGGTGGCGTTGATCGACGTGCGCGAAGAGCACCCGTTTGCCCAGGAGCACCCGCTGTTTGCGGTGCAGCTCTCGCTCAGCCGGATCGAGCTGGACGCGCCCTGGCGGCTGCCACGGCCGGATGTGCTGATGGCTGTCTACGACGACGGCGAAGGCTTGGCCGAGCCGGCAGCACGCACGCTGTTGGCGCTGGGCTACACCCAGGTCCACTTGCTCGCGGGTGGGCTGCAGGGCTGGCGCGACAGCGGTGGCCTGGCGGGAGGGGCGGGCGAGCTGTTCCGCGACGTCAATGTGCCGAGCAAGGCCTTTGGCGAGTGGGTGGAGCACGAGTGCTGCACACCGTCGCTGCCGGCCGAGGCCGTCAAGGCGCTGCAGGACAGCGGTGCCGATGTGGTGCTGCTCGACGCCCGCCGCTTTGACGAATTCAAGACCATGAGCATCCCCGGTGGCACCAGCGTGCCCGGCGCTGAGCTGGTGCTTCGGGTGCGCGAGCTGGCGCCTGATCCCCGCACCCAGGTCATCGTCAACTGCGCCGGCCGAACCCGCAGCCTGATCGGTGCGCAAAGCCTGATCAATGCCGGCATCCCCAACCCGGTGGCGGCGCTGCGCAACGGCACCATCGGCTGGCTGCTGGCCGGCTTGACGCTGGACCGCGGTGCGACCCGCCGGTTTTTGCCCACCAGCGATGCGAACCGACGCACGGCCCAGGCAGCCGCGCAAGCACTGGCCGACCGTGCTGGCGCACTGCGGCTGAGCCGGGCAGAACTGGCGGCCTGGGCCACCGATGCCACCCGCACGCTGTACCGCTGGGATGTGCGCACCCCGGAGGAGTACGCCGCCGGCCATCTGCCGGGCTTTGGCAGCGCACCGGGCGGCCAACTGGTGCAGGAGACCGATGTGTTTGCCGCAGTGCGCGGTGCACGCATCGTGTTGGCCGACGGCGGCGCGGCCCAAGACGGTGTGCGTGCTGCCATGACCGCGCACTGGCTGGCCCAGCTTGGCTGGCAGGTCGGCTGGCTGACGGACGTCGACGAATCTCAGCTCACCGAGACCGGGCCTTGGCAGCCGCCGCACGCACCGCTGCCTGCAGTGGCCCTGATCAGCCCGGCAGAAGCGGCGCTGCAACTGCAACAGCCCGGTACCCTGCTGCTGGACTTGGCCACCAGCGCCCAACATCTCAAAGGCCACATCCCCGGCGCACGCTGGCTGTTGCGTTCGCAGCTGGGCAGTTTGCTGCGGCAACTGCCTGCCGCCGAGCGCATCGTGCTCACTTGCGACAGGGGTGCGCTGTCGCCCTTTGTGGCTGCAGATCTGGCCCGGCTCACCGACGCACCGGTGGCGGTGCTGGCCGGCGGAACCAGCGGTTGGGCCAGCGACGGCCGGCCGCTGGAACTGGGTGATGCCAGCCTGCTGAGCCCGCGCATCGACCGTTACCGCCGGCCCTACGAGGGCACAGACGCGCCCCGCGCAGCGATGCAAGCCTACCTCGACTGGGAGTTTGGCTTGGTGGCCCAGCTGAGGCGTGACGGCACCCACGGTTTTCAGGTGCTGGCCGCCTGATTGACTCGCCTGATTGACGCGCCTGATTGACGCGCCTGAATTACCCGCCTGCGCGGCCCGTCTGGCTACACGCGGGCCACATTGACTGCACAGGCATTGACGCATTGGTGTTGCGACAGCGCTGCACACTTTGCGGTTGTTTGGGCATTGGGCATCGGTTGCAGCGAAAATTATCGGTAGCCCTCGAAGCGTCGCGGGCGACCACGCACGGTTCACCACCAGAGGAAGAACATGGCCACACGCAAAACAGTCAAGCAGTCAGAACTCGCCCAAGCCGGTGCCCATCTGGGCAGCGCTGCCCAGGAAGTCGGTATGGCAGTCGCGCACAAGATTGAAGCCCTGGGTGACGCCGTGTCGGCGGGCGTCAAGAAGGCGAAGAAATCGGTTCTCGCGCAGCGCACCAAGGTCACCGGCCAGATCAGCGGCCTGGTCAAGGCCGCCGAGCATCAACTCAAGCAGGCCCAGGCCGAGTTGAACAAGGCGGGTGAAGCGGCTCGCAAATCTGTGCTGGCAGCTGAGAAAAAGCTCGAAGCCACCCGGCGCAGCGCCGGCAAGAAGCTGGCGTCGTTGCAAGCCAGTGCCGAGCGCAAGGCCAAGGCTTTGCAAAAAGCGGTTGAGAAAGAGGCCACAGCGCTGAAAAAGGCAGTGACCTCACCGCCCAAGCCTGCAGCCACCAAGACGGCCGCAGCAGCCGCACCGGCCGCCAGGAAGGCTGTGCGCAAGGCCCCCGTGAAAGCCGCAGTGAAGGCCGCCACCCCGTCAGCCAAGACCGCGCCGGCCAAGCCGCCGGTGGCCAAAAAGGCAGCTCCGAAAACGGCCGCAGCCAAGAGGCCGGCGGGCAAGAAGGCGGCTGCAAAAAAGGCCGCCAAGTAGTCTGGCTCAAGCCAGGCGCCACGCCGGGCAGGCACGCGGGCAGTCCGGCAATCGGACTGCCCGCGCTGCTAACACTGGGCTGTCACGGCCTGTTGGCGGCTTTGC
>JANYKR010000157.1 GCA_025358155.1 Betaproteobacteria bacterium | reverse complement strand
GATGGTGGCGCGCGGGTCGAGTTGAAGGATCGGCCTGGGTGCCAGCGGCAGTTGGCCAGCACACAAGGTGCAGGCGCGAACCTCGGTCAGCAGCTTGATCACGCTGCGCGAACCCGGCAGTGCAACCGTACGGGCGAGGCTATCGGTCACGCTACCGTCCTCAGGCTGGCGATCAAGCCGGCACGCTCAGCTAAGTCACAAACTGAATCGCCCATCTTCTGCCTTGGCACGGGCTTGTGAGGGCCTGCCTGCCAGCGGTTCAGGCGCTTTTTGGTCCGGTTCAAGCTCGGTGACTTCACCACACCACTGTAGGCGCAACCCGGAACCTTGCCCGCAACCCGCAACAAGCCACCTGCGTCAGAGGGCCCAATGCGGACCCGGACGCAGGTCAGCCCGCCGCCTTGCCCCGCCGCTGCTGCCAGGCGATCAGCTCGCCGACAAAGCCTTTGCGGAAGGCCAGCACGCACACCACGAAAATCACGCCGATGATCACCGTGACCCAGGAGCCGACCCGGTCAGCCAGGTAGTCTTGCAGGCCGATGATGGTGAAGGCGCCGATCACCGGGCCGGCAAAGGTGCCCATGCCGCCCAGCAGGGTCATCAGCACCACCTCGCCCGAGAGCGACCAGTGGGCATCACTCAAGGTGGCGAAGCCCAGCACCAGGGTCTTGAGCGAGCCGGCCAGGCCGGCAATCGCGGTGGACAGCACAAAAGCCAGAAGCTTGTACTTGTCGACGTCGTAGCCGAGCGACACCGCACGCGGCTCGTTTTCGCGGATCGCCTTGAGCACCTGGCCATACGGGCTGTGCACGATGCGGATGATGGCCAGGAACACCGCCACAAACACCGCCAGGATGAAGAAGTACAGCGCCACATCGCTCTTGAGCGAGATCAGCCCGCCCAGCAGCGCACCGCGTGGCACGCCTTGCAGGCCGTCCTCACCGCCGGTAAACGGCGCTTGCAGGCAGACGAAGTAGATCATCTGCGCCATCGCCAAGGTGATCATCGCGAAGTAGATGCCCTGGCGCCGGATCGCGATCAGGCCGACCACCAGCCCCAGTACAGCACCGACGGCCATGCCCGCCAGCAGCCCGGCCTCCGGCGGCCAACCGGCCGAGCGGATCAGCCAGCCGGTGGCGTAGGCCGCCGCGCCCAGGTAGGCGGCATGGCCAAAGGACAGCAGGCCGGTGAACCCCAGCAGCAGGTTGAAGGCGCAGGCAAAGATGGCGTAGCACATGGCCTTCATCATGAAGACCGGGTACAGGCCGATGAAGGGCGCGGCCACCAGGATCGCCAGCGCGAGGCCCCAGGCCCAGCGGCCACGTTGCGTCATCGCCGCAGGGTTGCCGGCCATCGGGTCGGCCAGCTCGGCGGCCTGGCGCTTGGCCGCAAGTTCGGCCGCACTTTCGACACCCGCAGCGTTCATCATTTCTCCTTGCCGAACAAGCCGGCCGGCCGGATCATCAGCACGATGGCCATGATCACAAACACCACGATGCTCGACGCCTCGGGATAAAACACCTTGGTCAGGCCCTCGATCAAGCCGAGCGCCAGGCCGGTCAGGATCGAGCCCAGGATCGAGCCCATGCCGCCGATCACCACCACCGCAAACACGATGATGATCAGGTTGCTGCCCATCAGCGGCGTGATCTGGATCACCGGCGCGGCCAGCACGCCGGCCAGCGCGGCCAGGCCGGCACCGGCGCCATAGGTCAGCATCACCATCATCGGCACGTTGATGCCAAAGGCCTGCACCAGCGCCGGGTTCTCGGTGCCGGCGCGCAAGTAAGCGCCGAGCCGGGTGCGCTCGATCACATACCAGGTCGACAGACAGACCAGCAGCGACGCGCCGATCACGAAGCCCCGGTAATTGGGCAGCACCATGAAGCCCAGGTTGGTCGCGCCTTGCAGCGCCTCGGGCACCGGGTACTGCTGGCCCGATACGCCGAACTGGTCACGGAAGATGCCCTCGGCAATCAGCGCCAGCCCGAAGGTCAGCAGCAGGCCATAGATCGGATCGATCTTGTAGAGGTGCTTGAGCATGGTGCGCTCGACCAGCACTCCCAACGCGCCCACCACCAGCGGCGCGATCACCAGTGCAGCCCAGAAGCTGATGCCGAACCTCTCCAGGCACAGCCAAGCCGCATAGGCGCCCATCATGTACAACGCGCCGTGGGCGAAATTGACGATGCCCAGCAAGCCGAAGATCACCGCCAGGCCCAGGCTGAGCATGGCGTAGAACGAGCCGTTGACCAGGCCCAGCATCAGCTGTCCCAGGAAGGCCTGCAGGGGTATTCCGAAGATTTCCATCGACTACTCGCCGTAGATCAGGCCGTTGATCAGGCCGCTGTCACCCAGCGCGCAAGCGCCGTGGGCCGGGTCATTTCCAGGCAGCGCACTTGCTCTCGGCCTTGGTGGTCCAGGCGGCGTCGCCCTTGATCACCTCGGCCACCTTGTAGTAATCCCAGGGCTCGGTCGACTCGGCCGGGGTCTTGACCTGCATCAGGTACATGTCGTGCACCATGCGGCCATCCTCGCGGATGTAGCCTCCCTTGGCGAAGATGTCGTTGACCTTGGTCTTCCTGAGCTGCGCCAGCACCTTGTCGGCATCGTCGGTGCCGGTGGCCTTGACAGCCTGCAGGTAGTTCAGCGCCACCGAGTAGTCCGCTGCCTGGATCGACGAAGGCATGCGCTTGATCTTCTCGAAGAAGCCCCGGCTCCAGGCCCGGGTTTCGGCGTCGCGGTTCCAGTACCAGCTGTCGGTCAGGTACATGCCTTGGGTGGTCTTCAAGCCCAGCGAATGGATGTCGTTGATGAAGATCAGCAGGCCGGCCAGCTTCATCGTCTTGGTGATGCCGAACTCGTTGGCCGCCTTGATGGTGTTGATGGTGTCGCCGCCAGCGTTGGCCATGCCCAGGATCTGCGCCTTGCTGGCCTGCGCCTGCAGCAGGAACGACGAAAAGTCGCTGGCCGCCAGCGGGTGCTTGACCGAGCCGACGATGGTGCCGCCGGCCGCCTTGACCACGGCCGAGGTGTCGTTCTGCAGCGCCGCGCCAAAGGCGTAGTCGGCGGTCAGAAAGTACCAGGTCTTGCCGCCCGCCTTGACCACCGCGTTGCCGGTGCCCTTGGCCAGCGCCACGGTGTCGTAGGCCCAGTGCACGGTGTAGGGATTGCACTGGTCGTTGGTCAGGGCCGAGGTGGCCGCGCCCACGCTGATGAACAGCTTTTTCTTCTCGGCTGCCACCTTGGCCATGGCCAGGTTGGTGCCCGAGTTGGTGCCGCCGATCAGCAGGTCCACGCCCTGGGTGTCGAACCATTCACGGGCCTTGCCGGCGGCCACGTCGGCCTTGTTCTGGTGGTCGGCTGACAGCACCTCGATCTTCTTGCCGTTGACCGCGCCGCCCATCGCCGCCACGGCCATCTTGATGGCCTCTACGCCGGCCGGGCCGTCGATGTCGGCGTACAGGCCCGACATGTCGGTGATCAGGCCGATCTTGATGGTGTCGCCCGAAATCTGGGCCTGGGCTGGGGCTGCAGCGCCGAGCAGGGCCGATGCGGCCAGGGCACAGGCGGCGGACAATTTATTGAGTTTGAACATGGAATCTCCTGGGAAAAAGGGGTTGATGCGGGCGCCGGTCAGACGCCCAGGTACTCGTGCAGCCGCTCCAGCCGCGAGGGCAGTTCCGCCTGGGTAAATTCCTGGATCACCTCGCCGTGCTCCATCACCAGGAAGCGGTCGGCCAGCGGCGCGGCAAAGCGGAAGTTCTGTTCCACCATCACGATGGTGTAGCCCTGGCGGCGCAGCGAGGTGACCATCTCGGCGAGCTTTTGCACGATCACCGGTGCCAGGCCTTCGGATATTTCGTCGAGCAACAGCAGCCGGGCGCCGGTGCGCAGGATGCGCGCCACCGCCAGCATCTGCTGCTCGCCGCCCGACAGGCGCGTGCCCTGGCTGGCGGCGCGCTCCTGCAGGTTGGGAAACATTTTGTAGATGTCGGCCACGCTCATGCCGCCCTCGGCCAGTTGCGGCGGCAGCATCAGGTTCTCTTCGGCCGACAGGCTGGAGAAGATGCCGCGCTCCTCCGGGCAGTAGCCCAGCCCGAGCCGGGCGATGCGGTGGGTGGCCATGCCCACCGTCTCCTGGCCGTGGATCTGGATCGAGCCACTGCGCCGCCCGATCAAACCCATGATCGCGCGCAGCGTGCTGGTGCGGCCCGCGCCGTTGCGGCCCAGCAGCGTCACCACCTCGCCCTCGTCGACATGGAAGTTGACGCCGTGCAGCACATGCGACTCGCCGTACCAGCCTTGCAAGTCCTTGACCTCAAGAAAGCGCTTGCCGGCGGCCATCAGTGCGCTCCCACCAGTTCGGTCTGCGCGCTGCCCATGTAGGCCTCGATCACTGCCGGGTTCTTGCTGACGACATCGTACGGCCCCTCGGCCAGCGTGGCGCCACGTTGCAGCACGGTGATGGTGTCGGCGATGCTGGAGACCACGCTCATGTTGTGTTCGACCATCAGCACGGTGCGGTCGGCCGCCACCTTCTTGATCAATTGCTTGATGCGGTCCACGTCCTCCAGGCCCATGCCCTGGGTGGGCTCATCGAGCAGCATCAGCTTGGGGTCCATCGCCAGGGTGGTGGCGATCTCGAGCGCACGTTTGCGGCCATAACTCAGCTCAACCGCCGTCAGCCCGGCGTATTGCTCCAGGTCCACCGCCGCCAGCAGCGCCATCGCCTGGCCGTTGAGTGCGTCGAGCGAGCGCTCCGAGCGCCAGAACACAAACGAGTTGCCCAGCTTGCGCTGCAGCGCCACCCGCACGTTCTCCAGCACCGTGAGGTGGGGAAACACGGCCGAGATCTGGAACGATCGAATGACACCACGCCGGGCGATGTGGGCCGGCGCCTCGGCGGTGATGTCCTGGCCTTCAAACAGGATCTGGCCCGCCGTCGGGATCAGGAACTTGGTCAGCAGGTTGAAGCAGGTGGTCTTGCCGGCGCCGTTGGGCCCGATCAGCGCATGGATGCTGCCGCGCCTGACCTGCAGGTTGACCTGGCTGACCGCCACGAAGCCCTTGAACTCCTTGGTCAGGCCGCGGGTTTCGAGAATGATGTCGCTGGGGTTCATGCCGAGCTTGCCGGTTTGAAAGGGGTGGCCGCCCCGACTGGCGAGTCGCCGCCCAGCCGTTGCGAAAGTGAGCGTGCAGTGTCGAGCACCCGGCGTTGCTGGCGCGCCAGGTCGGCGTCGTCCAGCGTGGCCTTGTTCAGGCACACGCCAACCGCTGCCACCGGGCGACCTGCAGCGTCGAGCACCGGTGCGGCCAGGCAGTACACGCCCAGGCGCACGCCCTCGTCGTCGACGCTGTAACCGCGCTGCCGGGTCAGGGCCAGCTCGGCCGACAGGGCAGCCGGCTCGGTCACGCTGCGCGGTGTCAGGGCGGCCAACCGGCTGGTCGGCCGCAGCCGCTGCGGTGCGCCGGCCACTTGAAACGCCAGCATCGCGCGACCGGTGGCGGCAAGATGGGCCGGCAGGCGCATGCCGGGCGTGAAGGCCAGGCCCAACGGCCGGGTGCCGTTGCGTGCCGACAGGTAGACCACGTCGTCACCATCCAGCACCGACAGCAGCACGGTCTCGTCGGGCGCCTGTTGCCGCGCCGCCGACCACAGCGCGTCGAACTCGCGCGCCACATCGGTGCCGGCAACAAAGGCCTCGGCCAGACCCATCACACGGGGCCCGATCAGCAAACCGCCATCGGCCTGGCGCCGCAGGTAGCCAAAACTCAGCAAGGTGCTGCACAGGCCGTGCACGCTACTTTTGGGCAAGGCCAGCTCGGTTGCCAGCAAGGCCATGCTCATCGGCTGGCGTTGTCGGGCCAGCCGCTCCAGCAGCGACAGCGCCCGCACCACGGCGGGCACCAGCGCGGGGGCGCTGGCAGCGGGCGTGACGGGCAAGGTTTGCATGGCAGGGCGGCGGCGACAAGGATTTGGCCGGTGTCGCTTGGCCCCGAAAACGGGGTTCAAAGTTCAGTTGGCTGAACCAGCATCCGGCGGGCCGAATGGTGCCTTGGTCGCCGCCGGGCCGCAAGCGCGTGCAAACCCTTGGCGGCGGTCAGACCGGGGCCGCACCTGCAGGGCCCCGGGCCCGGGGCTTGCGGGTCAGCCGCGCTGCCGGCGCCCGATCACCAACACTGCTCCAGCCTCAGCGTGGCGCCGGCACCCACGGTGCGGTCGCCCAGGTGGTTGTAGCCGAGGGCGTCGCAGGCGTCACCCGCCTGGCTGCCGAGCGGCGTGGCGGCGATGACAAAGCCGTCGGCGGTCTGGTTGCTGATGCTGAGGCTGTAGAAGCCACCGGGCGACAGCGCGGGGTAGACGCCGCCATTGCCCAGCGTGGCGCCCGCATAGGTGCCGCGCTCGGTGTAGAAGCGTTCGAGCTTTTGCGCCAGTTCGACCAGCGCCTGCTTGCCGTCGCCGCGCCGACCCTTGGCGATCTGACTGAGGTAAGACGGGTAGGCTATCGACGCCAGCAGCGCCGCCACGGCCAGGGCAATCATCAGCTCGATCAGGGTAAATCCTGGGGCAGGGCGTGAACTCATGGTTGGGCGTCAATGTAGACAAGCACGATGGGCCGGGACGCCTCCGCGGGGCTGGCGTGCGGGCCGGCCGGGGTGATGATGACCGCTGGCAGGCCTGCGCCACGCGCCTCGGGTTCGAGCGCAAAGCGCACCCGCATGCCCGGGCGCAGCGCTGATACGCCGGCCAGTGCCGAGCCGCCCGGCCCCACCACCCGCAACTGGGTCGGGTGCAAGGGCACCGACTTGCCACCGACCGTGACCGTATGGGTCTTGGCGTCAATCGCCTCGATACGGGCCACGATCAGGTCCAGGGTGGCCGCAGCGGCGCCCACAGCAGGCTCGGCCTGCACCAGGCGCCGGCCTTGTTGCGCGGTGCCACCCGGGCCCGCCACGGCCGCCGCCTGTGCCGCACCCGCCAAAGCCACCAGCACACCCGCCAGCACCCCCGCCAGCACGGTGCCACACGCGCCCCGCAGGTCCATGTTTTCAGGGGTCATTGCAATTGCTCCCAGGCGGCGCGCCGCGAGGTCGCCGGATTGGCCGCCTCAGGCACCCGCACGATGTTGCCGCTGGAGGTGTTGATCATCTTGAACTCCAGCGCCCGCTGCGCGCCACTGCCGCGCATGATGGTGGCCGCTGCCGGCACCGCGCCCACCTGCACGCCCGAGACCATCGTGCCGCCGAGGTAGTCGGCGTTGTTGATCACGCCGTCACCGTTGGTGTCGAGCGCGGCAGTGCGGTTGCCGGTGACGACATCGACATCGATGATCCAGCCGTCACCGCCGAACGAGCACACCACGGTGCTGGGGATCAGGCTGGAGATGATGACCCGGCCGTTGCGGATCGCGGGCTCGGTCACCACCCGCTCGCCGCTGCTGGGCAGGTTGAGCTTCCAGCCCCGTTTGCTGCTGTAGTAGTCGGCCAGGCTGATCAGGTTGTCGCCGACCAGGGCAGCGTCGGTTACCGGCCCCACCGCATGCGTGCTGAGCCGGTAGTTGCTGCCGCTGCCGCCGGCTGCGGTACTGACGATGCTTTGGGTCTGCAGGTTGGCCAGCGCCACCGGCGCGCCGTTGTCCCAGATGCCATAGATGGCCTGGGTGGCGCCCGCCGCGTTGTCGGTGATGTCGACATAGCGCCCGCTGCCCACCGTCACCAGGTAACCGCCTTTGGGGAATCGGGTGACATCGGGCCGCGCCGTGATGGCCTGGCCGGCGGCCGCAGAAAACAGCGGCAACCAGGCACCGGCCGCGCCGTAGGCCACCTTCCAGCCCGCTGCAGCGGTCGAGCTCAGGTCGAACTTCCAGAGGTTGCCGTACAGGTCGCCGGCGTAGACGGTATCGGCCACGCCGTTGTCGGTGCTGGAGACCACCGCCACGGTCGACAAGCCGTTGGGCAAAGCGGCGGTGCCCACGCCGGTGTCGATGCGGCTGACCGCGCCGGTCTCGACATCGACCATCAGCAGCACCGCACGGCCGTTGGCACTGTTGTAACCGTTGCCCACCAGCGCGCGCCAGCGGCCGTCCCGCATCTTGACCAGCAGCGGGCGGCCGAAGATGTAGCCGACATCGGCATCGCTGTCGCCCAGCTCCCAGCGCACCACCTGCGCCGCGTTGGCCTCGGTGAAGTTGGCCGGCGAGGTCACGTCGAGCGCAAACAGGCCAGCCGCGCCCGCATTCATGCCGCTGACCAGCACCGTGCGCCAGGCACCGCCGTAGTAGACATCGCCGACCGAGGGTGAACCGTCCACCGTGTACTGGTGGGTGTAGGGGTTGCTGCTCAGGTTGCTGAGCCGGTTGCGCACCGCCCACGGCACGTAGGCAAACAGCTCGATGCCGCTGCCGGCCGCAAACGCGTGCAACATGCCGTCGTTGGCACCCACATAGATCACCGGCTGCTGGGCAGCGCGTGCCGAAGCGTAGGTCGAATACCGCGCCGACTCCAGCGTGTCGCGGTAATCGCCGGTCGCGCCGCCCACGTACATCGGCGCCGAGTTGACGATGTCGCCCAGCACCGAGGTCGGGCGGCTGCGGAACACCGGCGCGGCGCAAGCCGCACAGTTGCTCTGCTCGCGGGCGGTGTTGCCCCGCAAAAACTCCAGCCGCTGCGAGCCAAAGCCATCCACCACCCCCGTGGCGTTCTTGTTCAGCGCGGTCACCAGCCCGGCATCGATCTCGCCAGCGGCGGGCGCGGCGGCATTGGCCGGCCAGCGCAGCGGCACCCCGCGTGCGCCCAGGCCGGCCGAGGGCTTGTAGGTCATGATCTGGCGGCCGGAGCTCCAGTGCTGGGCGCTGACCCGCTGGGCCGCGTCCCAGTCGGCGATGGCACTCGGCTGGCCGCCAGCAGCCAGCGGAAACGACAGCAACTGGCCCGACCAGTCGCCGCTGGAAAACCGTCCCTGGTAGACCTTGGCACCGGTGTTCCACGAGCCCGAGTTGAGCGACACCGACGAGGCCGCAGCGGTGCGCGAAATGATGTCCACGCTGATGGCGCGGAAGGCATCGGCGAGCGCCGACGGGTTGCTCGCCAGGTAGGCCCCATTGGTGCCCCCCAGAGCGGCCATGCGGTTGAGCGCCGCCACCGAGCTGGCGTTGGCCACCGAGTCACCCAGCCCCACGACATAGGTTTGCACGTCATAGGTCTTGCTGTTGTAGGCCGTGCTGCGCAGCGCCGTGACGCGGGTGAACACATCGTTGGACGCCGTGCCAAATGTCCAGGTGCTGGTCGCCGGGTTGAAGATGTTGGCCATGTCGGCCAGCGTGTACATGCTGCCGTCGGTCTTGCCGGTGGGGTTGCCATCGGTGGCCAGCAACAGAAAGTTGCGCTGGCAGCTCTGGCTGATCGGCGTGGGACTGCCGCCCAGGGTGTTGGCAAAGTAGCTCTTGACCGTGCCCAGTGTGCCGGCCAGCGGCGTGAAGACGGCGGCGTTTTTCAGCTCGCCGGTGGCGTTGTTGTTGGTCTCGGTGGCCAGCAGCGACATCAGGGTGTTGAAGTGCGCAGCGCCGTCGGCTTGCACGGTCTCGTTGATCACGCCGGCACCCGTGATGTTGGCGTTGTAGCCCCAGGCCCGCTGGAGCCAGAAGATGCGGCTGTAGGGCGGGGTTTGCGGCAAGAAGCCGGCGTCGGTGGGCGTGAAACCCCAGTTGCCTTGTCCACCGCTGAAATTGCCGGCGGCCCAACCGGTGCCTGCACCGTGGCCGGTGTAGACCTGGTAGCTGGTGCTGTTGTTGATGCCGATGCCGTAGAGCTGGTTGCCGAAGTTGCCGGCGTACAGCACGTCGTTGATCGCCGGATCGTCGCCGGTCGCCGCATAGGTGATGAAGTTGAAGCCATTGGCCGGCTGCGGGTTGGCCACGCAACGCAGGTTGGCGTTGGAGGCCGAGATGCCGGCCACGCAATCGTTGGTGTAGACCACCTGGGTGTCCGAGCCAAAGTAGTAGGGGTAGGTGGTGTAGAGGCCGGTGCCGCTCAAGCCGAAGCTGGCCAGCCCCCATTGAAATTGGGCCCGGTACGACGTGATGGTGTTGCGCAGCACCGAGCGCGCGATGTTGCCCCGGGTCGTGGCATCGTCACCGGCGATGAGCTTGCCGGTCATGGTGCCGTCCATCGACTGCGAGTTGTCGTAGACCACCAGCACGTTGGGTTTGACCGTGGTGCCGAGAAACAGCGGCGAGGTCGCAAAATTCAGCGCTTGGGCCGCAACACCTGTCGGCAGAACCACCGGCATCAGCGCCACCAGCAGGCCGCGCATGGGCCGCCAGACCATCGTTTGCAGGCTCGTGTTCATTGCTTGACGTACACCGATTGAAGCATCACGACCGTGGTCGCGCGGATGCCCGAGGCCTTGACCGAGATGCGGTAGGCCCGGGCGCGAACCGTGGGCGAGTTGGACCAGCCACCGCCAAAGCCGGCGCTCTCGCCCGAGACTTGTGGCAGTGAGGGCAGGCGCTCGATCACGTACATCGGCTGCTGCGCCAGCGCGACGTTGTCGGGCCCCAGCAGCGCCGCCGCCAGGGTGCGGCTGCCGTAGGTCCGCGCACTGCCGGCCCAGGCCACGCTCTGCCAGCGCGGTGCCGACTGCGGGCCGCTGGCGGTGTCGGACGGCGGAATGCACAGCCCGGCGGTGCAGGCCTCGGTGAAACCGCTGTTGCTGTCGATGTTGGTCTCGATATCGAGCTCTGCATCCCGCAGCGCAGCCTCGGCCGCCTGCAGCGCAACATGGCGGTCGCGGGTATTGCCCACCATGCGTTCTTGCACGATGCTGCTGCTCATGGCACCCAGCGTCAGCATGCCCAGAATGGCCATCATCAGCAGGATCGCCAGCAGCGAGAAGCCTTGCGCGGAGCGGCGCGGCATGGCCGGGAAGCCGGACGGTTTCGGCGTGACCAGGGGGGCGGTTGAAGGGCGCATGTCAGGGCACCGCGTTGCGCAGCGAGACCAGCATCGACATCACCGCACGCTGCTTGCGGTCGGACGGAACGACGGACTCGCCGGCAAAGACATAGGCCTGGACGCTGCTGGTCTGGGTGTCGCTGTTGCCCGCCAGCAGCAGTTCGACCCGGGCGTCGACCACCTGGGCCCAGTTGCTCACCTGGTTGGCACGCAAGAAGCGGTCGGCCGCAAAGTCGCCGTCGGTGTCGACCCCGTAGGTCAGGGCCATGCGCTCGACACCGGTCACCAGCTCAGCGCGCTGAATGGCACCGTCGTAGGCCGGGCTGACGTACACCCACAAAGCCACCTGGCCAGCGCGCCGCTGGCTCGCCGCAAGGTAATAGATCTTGGTCTGCATGCGCCAGATGCGGGCATCGTTGGCAAAGGTGCGGACCAGCGCACTGCGCGCCACGCCAGGCACCACACCGCCCGCGCCGGCGACATGGGCCACGCTGCCGTCGGTGCCCGGCGTGCTGTTGGTGGCCTGCAGCACGGCGGCATTGGCGCAGTCGGCCAGCATCAGCAAGTCGCCCTGGGCAAAGCCGGTGGTCGGCGTGATCGTCAGCGCTGCGCTGGTGTCGGCCATCTCGCCAATCAGCGACCAGCCCGTGCCAGCCGGCCGCCGCACCACCAGCACATCACCGGCCGGTAGCGCCGCCAGGCCATCGACGGGTGCGCTCAAGGCGGGCGACCAGGCCGCGCCCGTGTTGCGCGAGCCCCAGATCGGCAGGCCAAAGTTGTAGAGCAAAGCAGTGGGGGTGTTGAGGGTGTTGTCGACCACGTCGGTGCCCAGGCAGCCCCGAAAGCCCGACATGCGCAGGTCGTTGGCGATGGTGTCCATCGCAAAGCGGCCGTTCTCCTGCAATCGCGAACCCGACTCCTGCGCCACAAAGGTGTTGCGGCTGCCCATGTAGACCGCGCTCATCACGCCGATCACAAACAGGCCCAGCACCATGCCGACCATCAGCTCGACCAGCGACACGCCCCGCACGGGGCAGGCCGGTGCAGCGCGGAACGGGCGCCGTCTTGCGCTGCGTGTCATGGTCGCACCGCCAACGCCAGCCGGGCCGCTTTACCGCGTTCAGACCAGAACACCTTGACCGCCAGCATGCCGCCCGAGCCGTCACAACCGGTCGCGCTGGCCGTGCCGTCGTCGGGGGTGGTGTCGAGGCAAACCACGCCGGTGCCCCCGGGCAGCTCGCGTGCCAGCGTGGCGCTCCACAACGAGTAGTCGAGCAAGGCCATGCGTGCCGGCGTGCAGGACGAGTTGGTGCCACAGTCGTTGACCGCTTGCGGCGCGCTCAAGGCGTTGTACTGGCCGCTGCTGACCGCTGGCCGATTGGCGCGCATGCGGTCAGCCATCTCGTAGGCCAGCAAGGTGGCCTTGCTGCGCCACATCGCGCTGCTGTTGGCCGACAGTCCCCGCAGCTGCAGCCCGGCATAGGCCAGGGCGCAGAGCGACAGCAGCAGGATCGCGATCAGGGCTTCCATCAGTGCGACACCGCGCTGAATTGGCACCCGCGCGACCCCGCGCCGAGTTGGCACCCGCGCCACACCGCGCTGGTTCGACACCCGCGCAACACCGCGCTGGCGGGGCGACAACAAAGGATCAGGCCGCATCTTGGCCTCAACTGCAACTGGAAATGGCCGCCACATCCGCCGCGCCGCTGGGCGTGACGGTGATGCTGTAGCCGTTGCTGCTGCCGCTGGCCCGGCAGACGGTGTAGACCACCGCCGCACCGCCGACCAATGCGCCGCTGGCGAGGAACCCCAGGCTGCGGGCGCCGCTGAGCTTGACCTGGTTCAGCGCCGAGGCAGCGCGTCGCAAGCGGGTTTCGTTGGCGCCGGCCAGGCCGTTGCCGTCGTCGTCGGCCACGATCTCCCAGCCGTTGACAAACTCGTTGCCCATCGGGCCGTCACCCAGCGCCTGCAGGATCACCACCCGCCCGCGTTTGGCGGCCTCGGTTCGGGCCAGTGCTACCGCGCCGGCAAAGGAAGACTTGGCGCCCACGACCTGGTTGTTGGCCGTGAAGTCGGCCATCGACGGGGCGGCCACCGCCGTCAGCACCACCAGCACCGACAGCGCGACCATCAGCTCGACCAGCGTCAGGCCACGCGGCGGCCGACGGGGGTGACCGGCTGTGCCGGCCGTGCCGGTTGTGCTTGTTGTGCCGGTAGCGCCGGACAGGCGCTCAGGGCGGGACGGGAGGGTGCGGTGGGCCATGGAATACCTCTTCCACAGGCTTATCGGCCGCCCGGCGGCCAACCCAAGGCCGGCGCCTGGTAACGCTTTGCGTCAACGGTGTGGAGTTGCGCAGTCGCAGCGGAGCGCGGGGCTCAAGGTCAGTGCCAATCTGCCGAGGCCGGCAGCCCTGAGATCAGCCCGGCGCCGCCCCGACGGCAGGCGCTGGCAGGGTCAAGCCGCGCCGCGTAACCGACGATTGAGGGTGTAGGTGCCCGACAGAGTGGCCGCACCCAGCACATGGCCGGCCAGGGCCTCACGAACCTGTCCGCCGTCGAAGCGGCCCCGCACCGCCAGCTCGGCCACGTCCAGCGCATACAGCGTGAAGACGTAGTGGTGAATCAGCGAATCGTTGAATGGCGGAAACGGACCGTCGTAGCCAAAGTAGTCTCCGCTGTTGTCGGCATCGGTGGCAAACCAGCCGGTGTAATCGTTCAAGCCCTGGCGGGCGCCGTCGGCGGCGGCCGGCCCGGGCTTGCCGCGCGGGGTAAATCCCCGGCTCCACTGGCCCTCGGCAAAGGCCCCGGCCACCGGCGCCAAATCGACCAGCAGCCAGTGAAAAAAGTCGACCCGTGGCAGGTCGGCCGGCACCTCGCGGTCGGGCTGGTTGACATCGCCTGCGTCGCTGGGCACATCAAAGTCATGGCAGATCAACACCAGTGAACGGGTGCCGGTAGGCAGATCGCCCCAGGCCAGCGGCGGGCTCAGGTTGTCTGAATACGCCACGCCGGTGTCGGTGAGCCGACCGGCGCCAAAGCGCTCGGGAATGGCTTCACCGTTGGTCCAGGCGTCGCTCCAGAATCTCATGGGGTTCTCCAGTGCAGCGGGCGGGAATCGGTCGGGCGATGCGGCCTCGGACGCGCCGGACGAATGCGCCAGAAAATCTCGCCTGAGGCCTGCCTCAAACGCCCCACACCACCGGCGTGTCGGCGGCGAGTGCCCGTTTGAGCAAGTCCACCATCGGCCACAGCCGCTGGCGCAAGCCGATGCCATCGCGCGGCGGCAGGTGCTGGCCCTGGGCCGCCGCGTCAGCCTCCGCCTCGGCGTGGCTGGCCTCATCGGCGGCCACGGCCTGGGTGATGGCGGCCATCGCGTCGGCCATCGCGCTGGGTTCGATGATGCCCTGGGCAGCCGGCTCACGGCCGATGGCGCGCAACAGCGCGTCGCCATTGGGGCCGAGCATGATGACGTCGCCGCCCGCCTTGCACTTGAACTTGTAGAGCATTTGCATTGCACCCGGATCGGCCCGGATGCCGGGCCACGCGGGGATTGTGCCTCCGCGACGGCGAGCCGCCTACCTCACCACCAGACTCAAACGCGGCCGGCCGCCGCGCTCACGCTGGCCGCGCACCCTGTCCTCGAAGCTGGCCGCGTCCAGCGCCGGCGCAAACAAGAAGCCCTGAAACTCGTCACAGCCCAACTCCAGCAAGAAGGCGCGTTGCAGCTCGGTCTCGACCCCCTCGGCGATCACTTTCATGCCCAGGGCCTGGGCCAGCTGCACCACGGCGCGCACGATGGCGCAATCGCTGTCGTCCGCGGGCACGCCTTTGACAAAGCTGCGGTCGATCTTGAGCCGGTCGATCGGGAACCGCTTGAGGTAGGCCAGGCTGGAGTAGCCGGTGCCAAAGTCATCGATCGCCAGCCGGACACCGAGCTGCGAGAGCTGCGACAACCGGGCCAGGGCCTCGTTGGCGTCGTGCACCAGGATCGACTCGGTCAGCTCCAGCTCCAGCAGCTCGCCGGCCAGACCGTGTTCGGTCAGCACCGACATGACCCGTGCGTTGAAGTCGGCCTGCTGGAACTGCAGCGCCGAGACGTTGACCGAGACCGGCATCACCAGGCCCTGGTCGTGCCAGATGACGGCCTGGCGCACCGCCTGCTCCAGCACCCAGTCGCCGATGGCGATGATGAAGCCGGTCTCCTCGGCCACCGGGATGAAGGTGGCGGGCGAGATCTCGCCCAGCTCGGGGTCGCGCCAGCGGATCAGGGCCTCGGCGCCGATCACTGCACCGGTGCCCAGGTCGATCTGCGGCTGGTAGTGCAGCCGAAAGCGCTGGCTGGCCAGGGCCTGGCGCATCGCATGGTCAATCCGCATGCGCTGGCGCATGTCGGCGTCCTGCATCGGCTGGTGAAAGCGAAAGCAGGACCGGCCACCCTGCTTGGCACGCTTCATCGCCGACTCGGCATGGCGCATCAACAGCTCACCATCAGAGCCGTCGGCCGGGAACAGGGCCACGCCCACACTGCAGGTCAGGCTGAACTGCAGGCCCTCGACCGAGCAGGAGTGCGCGACCGCGTCCAGCGCCCGGCGTGCGCTGGACTCGGCGCCCCGGATGTCGGCCTCATGCACCAGCAGCGCAAACTGGTCGCCCCCGATGCGCGCCACCACATCACCCTGGCGGGTGATGGCCTTGAGCCGGTCAGCGCAGTCCAGCAGCACCCGGTCGGCCACCCCCTGGCCCAGGCTGTCGTTGATCTGCTTGAAGCGGTCCAGGTCAAGCACCAGCAAGGCCAGGCTGCCAGCGCGGCGCCGGGCCTGGCGGATCGCCTCGCTCAGGGTGGCCGCAAACTGGCCCCGGTTGCTCAGGCCGGTGAGGCTGTCGGTGCTGGCCAGCTGCTCGATGCGCGCGCCGGCGCTGACCAGCTCGGTGTGGTCGCGAAACGCCCAGACCCGGCCCACCGGCCGGCCCTTGCAGCGCTGTGGCTGGGTCACCCGCTCGATCACCTGGCCCGAGTGCAGCACAAAGCGTTCGCTGGCCTGCATCAGCGTGGCCTCGCTGATGGCCGCCAGGCGCCGGCTGTAGTCTTCGGGGTCGGTCACGCTGCGGCGCATCCAGTCGTAGACCGCTTCGTCCTGGCGCTGGGTCAGCAAAGCCTCGGGCAGACCCCAGATCTGCGCAAAACGACGGTTGAAGGCGCGGATACGGCCGGCCAGGTCGGTGACCAGGATGCCGTCGGCGGTCGACTCCAGCGTGGCCTGCAACTCGGCCACCAGCAGCTCGCGCTCGTCGGCCTCGCGCTGCTGGTCGCTGCGGTCGTGCAGGGTCACCAGGTAGGGGGGCGGGCTGTCAGCAGCGCTGGCGCCAACCAGGTTCAGCGCGGCTGGCGCGAGCTGCTGGATACGCCGGCTGACCTGCACCAGCGCGCCGCTGGCATCAACCAGCACGGTGTCGGACTGCAGCCGGGCCGGGCTGCCGTGGGCGGCCTCGTCCCAGAAAGCCATGTCCTCGGGCGTGAGGATCAGGCCATCGGCCGGCTGGTCCAGCAGTGCGGCCTCGCTTTTGCCGAGCAGGGCCAGCGCGTCGGCATTGATCGCCAGCACCGTGCCGCGCCGGGCGCAGACCAGCCAGGCCGGCTCGCCCAGCGCCGCCAGCAGCATCGACCAGGCCGGCAGGGCGACGAGGTTGGCGTCGGCAGTCACGCCGCCAACGCCTCGGCCGTATCGGCAGCCTCTTGGCTGACCGGCTCGAAGAAGTACACCATCCGCGGACGCGGCGAGAGGTAGTCGCGCACGGCGGCCGGCAACTGGGTGGGCTTGAGGCTGCGCCGGATGCCGACGTCGGCCAAGCCGTCCAGGTTGAGCAGCATCGCCTCGTCCACCGGCACCCGGGTGTCGCAGACCAGCACCCGGGGCTTGAGCGGGCGCGAGGAGTTGACGCTGACGACCGAGGCGTAGCGGTCGTCGGTGAGTTGCACCACCGAGCCTGGCGGGTACACACCCATCATGCGGATGAAGGCATTGAGCATGGTGGCATCGAACTTGGTGCGGGTCTGCGCAAAAATCAGCGAGAGCGCCTCATGCGGCGTCAGCGACGATGCCGCCTGAGGCGGGTTGCACAGGTTGTCGTAGCGGTTGACCAGCGAGACGATGCGCGCGGCCGTGCTCATGCGGTCAACGTTGAGCCGGCCCGGAAAGCCACTGCCATCGGCCATCTCGTGGTGCTGCGCCAGCACCGACAACGCCCCCTCGCTCAGCCCCATCCGGCGGCCATGCGCCACGCCGTGAGCCACATGGTCGCGGTAGAGCCGCATCTCGGCCGGGCCGAGGTGGCTGTCGCCGTGCCGCACCCGGTCTGGCAGGTCGAGCTTGCCGACATCGTGCAGCAAAGCGCCGATGCCCATGTCGAGCAGGTCGGCCTCGCCAAAGCCGAACACCCGGGCCATCAGCAGCGAGATCACGGTGACGTTGAGCGCATGGCCCGAGATCCGGTCGCCGCCGACATCGGTCAGCACCCGCACACACATCTCGCGGTCGACCATCAGCTTGTCGAGCAGCGCGCGCGTCAGGCCCTCGGTCACCGCCAGGGCTTGATCAGGGGCGCGGGGCACCAGGCGTTGGGCCTCGTTCCAGGCGGTGCCGGCCTCGGCGTACTGCTGCTCGCAGAGTTGCTGGGCGGCGCGCTGGGCGGCCAGCGGGCTGCGGGGTTGCAGGCTCGGCGCCGATACGCCAGGCAGCGGACCTTTTCCTGAGCCTGGCCGGTCTCCAGCAGGGTCCGCCGTCTGACCAGCCGATCCGGCAGCCTGGGCCCGGGACTGCGCACTGGCCGGGGTGACGGCGCCGGTGTCGGCGGTCGCGGCGTCAGCTGCGCGGGCGTCGGCCATGCCGGCGGTATCGGCCACGCTCGCGGGCTCGCCATCGGTCGGCTCGGCCGCAACACCCGGTGCGTCGCCTTCGGCGGCGCCGGCCGTGTGGCCAAACTCGCCGACTGCGGCGGGGTCAGCGGTGACGCCGCTCAACGGCAGGTCATCAAACCGGCTCTTCTCGGGGCTCCAGCGCAGCTTCTTCAGGCCCAGCCCCCGGATCGTGTCGATCTGCTCGGGCGTGGTGACGATGAAATTTGACAGCGCAAACGGATGCGCCCACCAACCCAGGTCGAGATGAACAAACATCCCCACCCGCAACTCCTGAACATCGACGGTCACCGACATGGTTTATGTACTTCCGGCTTGGCGTGCTGCTGAAACGGCGCGGGTGCTGCCCGCATGTCCTGGCATTTCGGCACGCCGGGCGCCGAACTTGACCCCAGCCGCTGCCTGACTGGCCCTGCCAGCGGCCCGCAGACCTGAGGCCAGCCGTCGCTGGCGCTGCGGCTGTGATTTCCGTCACGCTGTACCTGGCCGGGCTGCACAGCGTCGGGGTGGCGCGTTTCAGTCGCGCCGATGTAGTGCTAGGAGCCTCCTGGCGCCGATGCCCGCTCAGCGCACGGCCAGCGCCCGCCACGCGGTGGGCGTCTGCCCGGTCTGGCGCTGAAAGAACCGGGTGAAGTAAGCCGCATCGACAAAACCCAGGCCGCCCGCAATCTGCTTGATGCTCTGGGTGGTGTAGGCCAGGTCGCGCTGCGCCTCCAGCACCAGGCGGCCGTGCAGCACACCGAGTGCGGCATGGCCCAGCACCCGCTGGCAGACCCGGTTGAGCTGGGTGGGCGTGATGCCCAGGCTGCTGGACAACCGGGCCAAGGTGGGTTGCTGGCGAAACTGCGCCTCGACCAGTGCACGGTAGCGCCGCACATGCGCCAGGGCGCGGGTGGCCGCAAGCGCGCCCGAATCGCCGGCGGCGGCCATCCCGGCGGACTCCGGCGCCAGCCGCCCCAGCACCACCGCCAGGTGCAGCAAGGCCGCGTCCAGCGCCAGGTCGCGCCAGGCGCCGGTGTCGGCAAACGCCCCGCTCAGCCGCTGCAGCGCCAAGTCCACCTCGGCGGCCGCCGGGTCGCTGTGCTGCCATTGCAGCCGCAGGGTTTGCGTCAGCCGGCCAAGCAGCGGCTCGGCGCCTTGCAGCAAGCGGCGCAGGTGCTGCTCCAGCACGGTCAGCACCGTGCCTTCAACATCGGGGGCAAAGACAAAGCCGTGCGGTACCAGCGCCGGCATCAACAACAGGCAGGGCCCTTGCAAGGTCTGGCTGCCGGCTTCCAGCCAGGCTTGCACCGTGCCCCGCTGAACGTGCAGGATTTGCAGCAGCGACTCATGCCGGTGCGGTCGAATCTCCCAGTCATGGCGCCGGCTGCGGTCGGCGATGCGCTCGCAGTGCAGCCAATCGGTGGCCTGGGTCCGGCCGGGTTCGCCGTACAAGGCGTAGCTGGGCAGGGCGCCTGCCCCGGAGGCGATCCGTCGGCGGCCCGCTGGCGGCCCGGCGGCGGGCGGCAAGCCAGTGAAGTCAGGCGCTGAGGCCGAGCCCGGCAAGACAGGCAAGACAGGCAAGAGCGGCAAGGGCAGCGATGGGGGCAGGGGCTTGGCGCCAGACATGTTCGAATTGTGCAAGGCTTCGGCGTATCCGTGCATTGAGCGCCGGGGCCGTCCGACCTACGCTGTATTCCCCATCGAACAGCCAAGAGACCCGCCCATGAAAACCCAGGTTGCCATCATCGGCGCCGGCCCATCCGGCCTGCTGCTCGGCCAGTTGCTGGCCAAATCAGGCATCAGCAACACGGTGATCGAACAGCGCAGCCCCGATTACGTGCTGGGCCGCATCCGCGCCGGCGTGCTGGAGCAGACCACGGTGGATTTGTTGGACACCGCCGGTGTGGCCGCGCGCATGCACCAGGAGGGCCTGCCGCATGACGGTGTCGAGCTGTGTTTTGGCGGTGAGCGCCACCGCATCGACCTGCTCGGCCTGACCGGCAAGCGGGTGATGGTCTACGGCCAGACCGAGGTGACCCGCGACCTGATGGCAGCCCGCAGCGCGGCCGGCCTGAGCACGGTCTACCAGGCCGACGAAGTGGCGGTGCACGACTTTGACAGCGCCAGCCCGAGCGTGAGTTACCTCAAAGACCGCGTTCGGCACACGGTGCAGGCCGACTTCATCGCCGGTTGCGATGGCTTTCACGGCATCTGCCGGGCCAGCGTGCCGGGAGCAGCGATCTCGCTGCACGAAAAGGTCTACCCCTTCGGCTGGCTGGGCGTGCTGGCCGACGTGCCACCGGTCTCGCCCGAGCTGATCTACGTGCAGCATGAGCGCGGCTTTGCGTTGTGCAGCCAGCGCAGCAAGGCGCGCAGCCGCTACTACCTGCAGTGCGCCCTCAGCGACGAGGTGGCACAGTGGTCAGACGAGGCGTTCTGGGACGAGCTCAAGCGCCGCCTGCCGCAAGCCACCGCAGCGCAACTGCAAACCGGCCCTGCGATCGAAAAAAGCATCGCCCCGCTGCGCAGCTTTGTCGCCGAGCCGATGCGCTTTGGCTCGCTGTTCCTGGTCGGCGACGCTGCCCACATCGTGCCGCCCACCGGCGCCAAGGGCCTGAACCTGGCGGCCAGCGATGTGGCCTACCTGTGGCAGGCGATGCACAGCTACTACGCCGGCAAGCACAGCGAGATCGAGCACTATTCGGCCCGAGCCCTGGCCCGGATCTGGAAGGCAGAGCGCTTCTCGTGGTGGATGACCTCGCTGATGCACCAGTTCCCCGACGCCGGCAGCTTTGCCCAGAAGATGCAGCGCGCTGAGCTGGACTATCTGCTGGGATCACAGGCGGCGATGACGGTGCTGGCCGAGAACTACGTCGGCCTGCCACTGGCTTGAGCCAGAAACAGGGCTTATGCTGTTGCCTGACTGCCGCATGACCGCCGCAACCCAGTGGCGGCGCACCGCACCTGGCCCTGCCGACCGATGCCTCTGCCCGCCCAAAACCCCAGCAGCCCCGCCCTGCTGCCGCCCGACCACCCCGACCGCGAAGCACTCGCGGCCGAGGTCCACGCCAGGCCGCCCGAGTCGCTGACCGCACCCTGCCGCGCCAGCTACGTCGCCGTGCGCATCGAGAGTGACGCCCGGGCTGCCGAGTTGGCCCACATTGCCAGCCTGTGTGCCGGTTTCGGCCTGCCACCGCCGCCGGGTGGTGGCACGCAGTGGGCCGCCGACCTGGGGCGTGTGCGCTTCAAGTGGGAGCGCCACGGCGAGTTCTCCAGTTACACCGTCTTTGAACCTGGCACTGCGCCGCTGACCGAGCCCTTTGCCGAGCCGGTGGCCGCGCAGTTGCCCGCAGGCTGGCTGGCCGCTGTGCCGGGCCTGACGGTGTTTGCCGCGCATGCCGAACTGGCTACCGCGCTGCAGCAAGCCCTGCAGCAAGCCCCGGCAGGCGCCGACGGCGAACCCGCCCTGCCGTCGGCCGAGCTGCTGGCCGCCCGGTTTGGCGGCAACGTGGTGGTGGGCGCAGGCATCGGTGAGGGCGCCGGCCTGGCCTTCACCGATTTCATGATCCACCCCGATGGTTTTGCACGATTCCTGCTGCTCGACCGCAACATGACGGCCCGCCAGGCCGGCCGCATGCTGCAGCGGCTGTTCGAGATCGAGGCCTACCGGATGATGGCCTTGCTGGCGTTGCCGGTGGCGCGCGGGCTGTGGCTGCGCCTGCCGGTGGTCGAACGCACGCTGGCCGACCTCACCGCCCGCATGGCGCGCAGCCAGCCCGACGCCCAGACGATGCTCGCCAGCCCGGCCGGCCCCACGGTGGGCGACGATGATGCGCTGCTGGCACAACTGATGGCGCTGGCAGCCGAGGTCGAGAGCGCGCTGGCCGCCAGCCAGGCGCGTTTCAGCGCCAGCCGGGCCTACCACGCGCTGGTGATCACGCGCATTGGCGAGCTGCGTGAACAGCGCATCCCGGGCCTGCAGACGATCGATGAGTTCATGGCCCGGCGGCTGAGTCCGGCGATGGCCACTTGCGCCACCGTAGCGCAGCGCCTGCACAACCTGTCAGAGCGGGTCGCTCAGGCCAGCAGCCTGCTGTCGACGCGGGTCGACATCGCCCGACAACAGCAGAACCAGACCCTGCTGGCCGCCACCGCACACCGCGCCAAGCTGCAACTGCGGCTGCAGCAGACGGTTGAAGGCCTGTCGGTGGCGGCCATCGTCTACTACCTGACCGGGCTGGTGGGCTACGGCATCAAGGCGCTCAAGGCCGGCGGCCTGCCGCTGTCACCCGACCTGCTGACCGGCGCGGCCGTGCCGCTGCTGGCGCTGGGCGCCTGGTGGGTGCTGCGGCGGGTGCACCAGCGCATCGCCGACGAAGACGCGCGGAGCGGCAACAGCAGCGTTTGACCCCCCAGCCTGACGGGACGGCGGGGCTCGAACCCTATGGACACGGCAGCTGGCAATCCTCGCCATCGAGGTGCCGGGCCTGGCCACTTCGCCGCTCACGCCTATGACGGCATTGACCTGGTCATTTGCCCAGGGCGGCATTGCGCCCGTGCTGAGCTTGTTCGACGGCCTGGGCTTCTTGCTGCAGACCGGAGCACTCGCCGACGCCAGCGCCGGCAGCTGGGAGACCGGCCTGTGCGTTGCCACCGGCAACGGCATCGCCCATACGCTCACCCTGAATCACCACGTCGGCGGCTGGGCCCAGGTCATCCACTGAGCGCTCGCGGCGGACGGGTGGCGACGCTCAGGTCGCGCCGTAGCGGCTTTTATGGCTCAACCGCAAATCCCGCTTGAGCAGCTTGCCGCTGGGGTTCTTGGGCAATGAGTCCACAAACACCACGCCCTTGGGCGTCTTGAAGTGGGCCAAGAGCGCAGCGCAGTGGGCGATGACCTGGGCTTCGGTCAGGTCAGCGCCGGGCTTTTGCACTACCACCGCCGTTACCGCCTCGATCCAGCGTGGGTGCGGCAGGCCAATCACCGCCGCCTCGCTGACACCGGGCATGCGGTACAGCGCCTCCTCGACCTCCCGGCTGGCCACGTTTTCGCCGCCGCTCTTGATCATGTCCTTCTTGCGGTCGACCACGCTCAGGTAGCCCTCGGTGTCGAGCACGCCCAGGTCACCCGAGTGGAACCAGCCACCCTCGAACGCCGCCGCCGTGCGCTCCACATCGTGAAAATAGCCCAGCAGCAATTGCGGTGAGCGGTGCACGATCTCGCCCACCTCGCCCACCGCCACGTCTTGCATCTGCTCGTCCACCACCCGGGTTTCGACGTTGATCGCCGGCCGGCCTGCCGAGCCGGGCTTGCGCAATTGATCCTCTGGCTTCAACACGGTGGCCAGCGGCGCGATCTCGGTCTGGCCGTAAAAATTCCAGAGCCGCATCTGCGGGATTCGGGCGATCAGCTCCTGCATCACCGCCACCGGCATGATCGACGCGCCGTAGTAGCCCTTGCGCAGGCTCGACAAGTCGTGCAGCTCGAACAGCGGTGAGCGCAGCAGGCCGATCCACACCGTGGGCGGCAGAAAAAACTGGCTGATGCGGTGCTGGGCGATCAGCGGCAGCAGGTTCTCGGGTGTGGGCTTGGCGGTGATGATGCTGGTGCTGCCCAGGTAGACGCTGGGGCCGAGAAACACATCGAGCTGGGCGCAGTGGTAGAGCGGCAGCGCATGCAGCACGGTGTCGCTCTCGGCCATCTCGCCCTCGACGATGCAGCTGACGTACTGGTCGATCACCGCACCGTGCGTCAGCATCGCGCCCTTGGGCAGGCTCTCGGTGCCGCTGGTGTAGACGATCTGCAGCAGGTGGTGGCTGTTGAAGTCGGGCTCGGGGCAGGGCTGCGCAGCCAGATCGGTAGCGGCCAGGCTGTGAAAGTTGAGCAGGTCGGCCGGCGCATTGATCGGAAATTGCGCCGGCTCCTCGCTCGGCAGCCACAAAAACCGCTTGATCAAAGTGCCCTTGGCCGCTGCGGCGCGGCCCAGCGCCAGCAGTCCGCTGTCGACCGCCAGCAGCTTGACCCCGGCATGGTGCAGGATGTAGGCGGCCTCGTCGGCATTGAGCATGAAGTTGACCGGCACCATCACCGCGCCCAGCCGGGCCAGTGCAAAACGCAGCGCGGCAAAACCGTGCGAGTTGCGCGCGAGCACGCCCACATGCTCACCCTTGGCCACGCCCTGGGCATGCAGGCCGGCGGCCAGCCGACTGACGACGGCATCAAATTCGCGCCAGGTCCAGGCGGTATCGGCGCACAGGATGGCGGGCTTGTGCGGCAGCCGGGCGGCGGTGCGGTGGAGGATGTCGGACAGCGTTTGGCGGCGGATGGCGGGGTGGTTTTGCACGAGGGTCTCCGATCAGTCTGGTGTAAACCCTAGCAGCCGCGCTGGCGGCCGGCTATCCGGGCATCACCGGATCGACAGGGTGCGCGGCGGGATCGGGCCAGGGGAGCAACGTTTCTGCTGCGAACATTTTCATCCGTTCTCGCGGCGTCGCCAACGCGTCGCCGAGGAGCCGCCAAGCCGCCAACCAGCCCGGCGGCATCAGCCTGTCGAGCTGCTCGATCATCACTTCCCAATCGGGCGCTGGGCCAATACTGGCGCGGGTTCACGAAAGAGGCTCCTCCACGGTGGCCCCATCCGTGGCCCCGCCAGCGGCCCTACGGGATGGGCCAGAGTTCAACAGCCTTGGCCGCCAGCACTGACGAGCGCTGGTCGACGTTCTTGAACTTGAAGTGTTGCATCGACGCCAGCTCCTTGGTCAGCAGGATGCCGGAGTCCTTGTAGGCCTGCTTTTTCATCCCGAACGGGTTGTTCGACGCGATGATGTTCAAGGCGCCAGCGAACAGGGTCAGGTTTCCGATGCAGGCGACGTACTTCGGATGGTGTGACTCCGCCTTCTCGCCGAGGTAGGTCACCCAGTCGCCAAACTCCTCCTTGGCCTTCTTGGTCTTGATCTTCTGCGGGATGATGTGTTCGACGTGCACATCCGCCGCGCCGAGCACCTGCAGCTCGTCGTGCGCGCCATGGCGAGCGGCCTCGATTCGCTCCAGGCAGTATCGGGCTCGTTCGATCAGGTTCGAAGGGAAGCTCGTGCCGGCGAACTCTTCCCGGAACTTGTCGTCCGACGGACACAGCGCCCGATAGGCCTCGCGCGTCGCCTCCACCGGCGTTTCGGGATCAACGACGGACAGACGGGCAAATAAGGCCTCCGTCTCGTTTGCCCGTTCACGGCACACATGCCGACGCAGGACGAAGCTCTCGGTCAGCTTCAGCACCTCCCGAAAGAGCTTGTCCGGACAGCCGCCCACCCGCAGATGCATCAGGAACCCGTAGGTCTGCACCGCCTTGATCATGCGCAGGTTGCGCAGGTGGCGATTGATTCGCGCGTCGGCCGTCTTCACTAGGACCAGTTCACCGTAGACCTTGGCGCATTGCACCAGCCGGGCAAGGAACTCGACGAAGCTCACCTGCTGTACCGGCGCCGGAGCCGTCGCTCCCGGTGGCCCTTCCACTGCTGGCTCGTCACCCTCCTCGTCCTCCGGCTCAGCAGGATCGGCGTAGAGGTGGCGCTCCGGCAAGGCCGCCGATTCGACGACCTGGCTCATGAACACGTTCTTGAACTTGGCGACCACCTCGGATGCTGTGATCCGGGTGCCCACCAAGGCCATCAGGTAGTAGCGGAAGAAGGCATCCGGGTTCGTGCCGTCCAGGTGCACGATCAACGCCGCCCAGCTGTTGCGCGCCTCCTGCAGCGCATCGGCGCCGAACCGCGCCGCATTGCCTAGCAGGAAGTTCTTGATGATGTCCGTCGGGCTGAGCTTCAGCCCGCGGTTGTTGATCGTCTCGAACAGCTTGAAGGCATCCTTCGCTTCGCTCACATCGAGCCGGATCACGACGGCCTGGTTCTTCAGGCGATAGAGGAACGCGCCAAGCTCCTCCAGGCCGCGCTCCGCGATCCAGCCGCGAACGATGGCGAAGGCACCGGCCAGCTGCTGGTTCTGGAACGGTTGCTCCTGGTTGTTCTGAACCAGACGGTCGAACTCCGTCGAGTCGATCGAGTCGAGCGCTACCTTTCGGAGCGCCTTGCCTCCCAGGGGTTTGGCGCTGAGCAACCGCGCGACCTCAGCGGCTTCGTCGGTCTCACCGTCACGATCCAGCCGCTGACGGATGCACTCCAGGATGATCGTGACTGTGGTCAGCCGTTGCTGGCCGTCCACCAACTCCAGCCGGTTCAATCCGGCCGTGTGATGCCCGGCCAGGCAGACGATGCTGCCCAGCAGGTGCGTGTCGCCCTCGTCGATGAGCAGGATGTCGTCGATCAACTCCCACACTTGCCGCTCGTGCCACGAGTAGCGGCGCTGGTAGGTCGGGATGACGTATTGCTCGTTAGTCGAGCCGAAGAGCTGGGTGATGGTCAGCGAGGTCGGCGTGATGATCACTTCCCGGCTCCCTTCGGCGCGTCGCCGGTCATTGTCCGCATCTTGGCGATGAACTCGTGCACGTCCTCGTGGATCTCGTCCGCAGTCATGGTGAGCGCCACGGCTTCGCGGATCAGAGCGACGGGCGGCTCGGCCGCCCGAAGTTGCTGGAATAGGCCATCGGCGTTCTCGAACAAGATCCTCTTGCCGTTGACCACGCTAAAGACGTTCGCGTTGACCTGGCGCCAGGTGCGCCCGGGCGGTAGCGTGAGGTTCTGACCGACGAAGAAGTCGTCGATGATTTTCAGCGTCGACTGGGCGAAAAGGTCGTCGGCACCAAGCTGCAACTGCTGCAGCGCCGCGCGGCGCCAGGCGTCGGGCACCAGCAGGTAGTTCTCGATGTTCTTGCGCTTCCACTCCGCCAGCACCGGGTTGCCCGCCTTGGGATGGAAGGCTTCGTCGGCATCGTCGAAGTCGAAGAGCATCAGCCGGGCCACCCCCGGCACGATCTGTCGCAAGGCCTCGAAGTGCTCATCGGCGCGTTCCTTCATGTTCTTCTTGCCGCCGCCGCCCATGGTCTTGAAGCAGACCTTGTCCATCGCCCCCTGGGCACCGCAGGCGCCGGCCCATGCGCGCAGGATCCGCTCGTCGCTCTCCCCCTCCACGTACAGGATGTAGGGTGACGCCATCAAACGGGTGATCTCCTCGTTAGACACATCGGCCATGGCCTGCAGAACGGCCGGGGTCGACTCCACCCGCGTCGGCTTGCGGTTTAGCAGCGAGACGATCTGGCTGGCGTCCACCCCACGCGCGAACTCCTCGGCGTGCGTGGCGATCAGGAACTGCGTGCCCAGCTCCTGCGACTTGCGCTTGAAGTAGTCGAGGATCTCGCGCTGCAGGTTGACATGCAGGTGCGCGTCGGGCTCGTCCAGAAGGATCGTGGTGGGCTGGTAGCCGAACAGAAAGGCCAGCAGCGTCAGTGTCTGGTGGAAGCCGCTGCCGCCCGAAATAATGTCGTAGCTGCGGTTGCGGTCGGTGTACTCGACCGTGATGTAGACATCCTTGGTCGACTCGTATCGCGGCGGGCCTATCTTCACCGAGAACCACCGCTCAACCATGCCGGCCAGTTCCTGCCAATCCGCCAATGACGGTGCACGCAGAGGCGCCAGGTCGCCGTTATCGCGCGGCGACGGGCTGCTAACCCGCAGCAGCAGGTTGCGCAGCACGCTGCCCGGCTGACCCTTGCCGACCTGCTGGCGCATCGGCGATATGTCGAGAAACTTCTCGGTCGGCTCCAGGCCGGAGAACGGCGGCACGTAAGCGATACGCGGTAGCGAACCGGCCGTTTCGCACTCGCGGAACACCGACCAGCCCCCGGACGGGATCGCGTACATGGTCTGCGGCGAGTGGTAGCGCAGTTCCACACCGAACGCGCCAGTCTTGCCGGCCGCGTCCTGCCACTCCAGCAGGATCTCGATCAGCACGAACTCCTGCTTCTTCTTGCCCGTGGCGGGGTCGGCGGGATAGTTCCGGTCGGTGCGGTCCTTCCACAGCAAGATGAACTCCGGCACCGGCAGCGCGGTGAAGTTGGGCAGCACGATCTGGATGCCAGTGGTGCCGGTGCGCTTGGAACGGTGGAACTCGTCGACGCAGAACTGCCAGATGGCCATGGCCTGCAGCACGGTGCTCTTGCCGCTGTTGTTGCGGCCCACCAGGAGGTCGAAGCGTGTGAACTCGTAGACCTGTTCGCCCACGCTCTTGAAGTTGCGCAACGTCAGCTTGGTGATCATGCGATGGACCCGTTTTGGTAATTGCGGTCAAGGGGTGGAGGTAAATGCGCTGAGTAGGCTTCGAGGGTGGCGGAACCAGTCCAGCCTCCCACATCAGTTTTTTCGTAGCCTTCCAGAGGTTCAGCCAATGGCTCAGTAGGAAGGGTTGTCTCGGTCACTTCGCGATCTCACATCTTGGGCCAAACGACGGCTTCCATGGGTGAGCCCATCTGGGAGTGTCAGAAATTCTGTGTGTGAGGCGGTTCTGCGAATTGGCTGTTGAGTGAATTTCTATTGTCTTCGGGCCCCTGCCAGGCCGCCGGAGGCGCCCCGGTTGGGGCATGTATTCATGGATCAACCCTCCTCACCTTGCGCCGCCGTAGGCGGGCTGCGTGAAGCGATCT
>JANYKR010000107.1 GCA_025358155.1 Betaproteobacteria bacterium | reverse complement strand
GTGCCGCCTTGCGTGCCCACGCTGTCCTTGCCGTCGAGGTAGCCGGCAGGCTGGGTCTCCGTCAGGGCGTAGATGCCCGGGCGCAGAGCGGCAAAGCTGTAGCTGCCGTCGGCGGCGGTGGTGGTGGTCAGGCTGACCGGGCTGCCCAGGTCATCCGTGCCGGTCAGCTTGACCGTGGCGCCGGCGATGCCGATGTCACCAGCGCGGCTGCCGTCGTTGTTGGCGTCGGCAAACACAAAGCCAGCCAGGCTGGACGCCTTGATCTCGCCGAAATTGACCTCAGACGGCGTAGCGCCCGGGCTCAGCGTGATCGCGGTGACCACGTCGTTGCCGGCGGTGCCGCCGCTGTTGCCCGCGCTGTCCCTGCCGTCGAGGTAGCCGGCTGGCTGGGTCTCGGTGACCACGTAGCTGCCGGGGCGCAGGTTGGTAAAGCTGTAGCTGCCGTCAGCAACCGTGGTCGTCGTCAGGCTGACCGGTTGGCCCAGGTCGTCTGTGCCGGTCAGCTTGACCGTGGCGCCGGCGATGCCGGCGTCGCCCGCACGGCTGCCGTCGTTGTTGGCGTCGTTGAACACAAATCCCGTCAGGCTCGCGGGCTTGAGTTCACCAAAATTGTTCTCCTGGCTGTGCTGGCCGGAGGCGAGCGGGATCCCGCTGATCTGGTCGTTGGTGGCTACCGAGCCGCCCGTCGTGCCTGCGGTATCTTTGCCATCAAGGTAACCGGCGGGTTGGGTTTCTGCGACGGTATAAGTGCCAGCACGCAGGCCGACGAACTCATAGTAGCCCAACGCATTGGTAACCGTAGTGGCCGTTACGGCAGCACCCAGGTCGTTGATACCCGTCAGGGTCACACTGACGCCGGAGATGGCAGGCTCGGCATTGCGCAGGCCGTCATTGCCAACATCTTCATAGACAAACCCGGAGATCTTGGCTGCCGGGGGCACGATCAACCCAGCATCCACGGTCTGGTTCGATTGCCCGGCCGCCAGTGTCACGATCTGGCTGAATCCGGTGACTGCGTTGGCGTCGCTGTCAATGGCGTCCTGGCTGTTGCCGAGGGCGTCTTGGGTAGTGAACTGGTAGCCCGGCGCGACGAACTTGACTTGATAGTTTCCCGCTGCCAAACCGGCAAATTGGTAGAAACCGTGTTCGACAGCGGCAGTGCTGAAGTCGTCACCGGTCAGCGTGGTGGCAATGAGTTGGCCCGCTCCGTTGTAAAGCTCAACCACTACGTTGTCGACGCCCACCTCGCCAACGTTTTGAATGCCATTTCCATTGGTGTCCAGCCAAACATAGTCGCCGAGCTTGGCAGTCTGCAGCTGGATGATCAACGGCTGCACCGTTCCATCGGGATCGATGATCTCGGAAAAATAAGCGTTTGAAGGGACGAGTCCGTGACCGCTTGCGATGGCCGCTTGTGCGTCGCTGATCAGGATGTTGGCATCACTGACGGAGACAGATTGCCTGCCATTGGCGGTAAGGTAAGGGTCCGAGAGCTCGCCGGTGAGTTGCGCGTCGGTAAATCCTACCAGTCTCCAGATTGCATACTGCACTTCGCCGAAGTTGAATTGCCCGCCAAACTTTGCGTCAGATGTAAAGTTCTGGGACAAAAGCCAGTTGATACCATCGACCTGTTGCTGGCTAATGCTGCCAAAACCAATCGCAGCAAAGGACGAAACCGCGTTCCCAACGTAGTTTTGGGCGCCGTAAGCGGGCGTGTATCCATTGATGAACTGAAATGGATTCAAACAATAGCCATCGTATACACCGTTCGGCAACAGCGGATCACTGCTATTACTGATATACACGTCCCAATAACTGGGGGCACCCAAGTCGGGCTGTTGTCCATAACTGCTCCCAGACGGATTGGTTGCAGAAGAAGTGACCCGAATGGTAAACGTGCTCATGAATAACTGTCCCTCCAACTTATAGATAAAATGTCACTCCGATCCTTCCGGACCCGCAAGCAACATGTCTCAACCGTCGGAAATATAGAACTATTTAAAGGTGGTGGCCTTGTGTTTCGAGACCACCACCTCAACAACAAAACTGACCACAATCCAATTGCGGTCCGCCCAGCGCTGGGAAGCGCTTACTTCTTGCCCTTGCGCGCAACCAACACCAAA
>JANYKR010000070.1 GCA_025358155.1 Betaproteobacteria bacterium | reverse complement strand
GATGCTGGCGCTGGCCGTCTCGCCGATGCGCAGCGTCAGTGACGAAGGGGCCGCGCCAAGCCGAAGCGGCGTTTGATCCTGCGCAAGATCGGCGTGTGCAGCTGCCTGGCGCGGGCTTGAAATGCGGTGGTAGGGCCTAATCTCCCCATCCAACTGGAGGACTTTTTTCATGCGCGCCGACAAACTCACCACCGCTTTTCAGCAAGCCCTGTCCGAAGGCCAAAGCCTGGCCGTTGCCCGTGACAACCCCTACATCGAGCCCAGCCATGTGTTGGCTGCGATGCTGGTGCAACCCGACGGCCCGAAAGCCCTGCTCGACCGTGCCGGTGCCAACACCGCCGCGCTCAAAACCGCGATGGACACCGCCATCGCCGCGCTGCCCAGTGTGCAGGGCGGTGGCGCGGTGCAGGCCGGGCGCGAGCTGGTGCAATTGCTGCAGGCGGCCGACAAAGAGGCCACCAAGCGCGGCGACCAGTTCATCGCCAGCGAGATGTTCTTGCTGGCACTGGCCGACAGCAAGACCGACATCGGCGGCATCGTGCGCGGTCACGGCCTGAGCCGCAAGGCGCTAGAAGCGGCCGTCGAAGCGGTGCGCGGCGGCGCCACGGTCGATTCAGCCGAATCCGAAGGCCAGCGGGAGGCGCTGAAAAAATACACGCTCGACCTGACCGAACGGGCACGGCTGGGCAAGCTCGACCCGGTGATCGGCCGCGACGACGAGATCCGCCGCGCCATCCAGGTGCTGCAGCGCCGCACCAAGAACAACCCGGTGCTGATCGGCGAGCCGGGTGTGGGCAAGACGGCCATAGTCGAGGGCCTGGCCCAGCGCATCGTTGCCGGCGAGGTGCCTGAAACGCTCAAGGACAAGCGCGTGCTGGTGCTCGACATGGCCGGCTTGCTGGCCGGTGCCAAGTACCGGGGCGAGTTCGAGGAGCGGCTGAAAGCGGTGCTCAAGGAGGTGGCGCTGGACGAAGGCCGCATCATCTTGTTCATCGACGAGCTGCACACCATGGTGGGCGCCGGCAAGGCCGAGGGCGCGATGGACGCCGGCAACATGCTCAAGCCTGCGCTGGCGCGCGGTGAGCTGCACTGCATCGGTGCGACCACGCTCAACGAGTACCGCAAGTACGTTGAAAAAGACGCCGCGCTGGAGCGCCGCTTCCAGAAGGTGATGGTCGATGAGCCGAGTGTCGAGGCGACGATTGCCATCCTGCGCGGCCTGCAAGAAAAGTACGAGGTGCACCACGGTGTGGAGATCACCGACCCGGCCATCGTCGCTGCGGCCGAGCTGAGCCACCGCTACATCACCGACCGCTTTCTGCCCGACAAGGCGATCGACCTGATCGACGAGGCTGCGGCCAAGATCAAGATCGAGATCGACAGCAAGCCCGAGGTGATGGACAGGCTCGACCGCCGCATGATCCAGCTCAAGATCGAGCGCGAGGCGATGAAAAAGGAGCACGACGAGGGCTCACAGCGCCGGCTCGGCCTGATCGAGGACGAACTCGTCAAGCTGCAGCGCGAGTACAACGACCTGCTCGAAATCTGGAAGGCCGAAAAAGCCGCCCAGCAAGGCGCCGAGCAGGTGCGGGTGCAGATCGAGAAGGTCAAGCAGCAGATCGAGACCTTGAAGCGTCAGGGCGACTTCAACAAGGTGGCCGAGCTGCAGTACGGCCAGTTGCCCGAGCTGGAAAAGACGCTCAAAGCCGCGCTCGACAAGGAGGCCGGCAAGGCCCGTGGCGCCAAGGACGGCACCGGCGGCCCGCAATTGCTGCGTACCCAAGTTGGCGCCGAAGAGATCGCCGAGGTGGTGTCACGCGCCACCGGCATCCCGGTGTCCAAGCTGATGCAAGGCGAGCGCGACAAGCTGCTGCAGATGGAGGACAAGCTGCACCAGCGCGTAGTGGGCCAGGACGAGGCCATCGTGGCGGTGGCCGATGCGATCCGGCGCTCACGGGCTGGCTTGAGCGATCCGAACCGGCCACTGGGCAGCTTCTTGTTTCTCGGCCCGACGGGCGTGGGCAAGACCGAGCTGTGCAAGGCGCTGGCCGGCTTCTTGTTTGACAGCGAGGATCACATGATCCGGGTCGACATGAGCGAGTTCATGGAAAAGCATTCGGTGTCTCGCCTGATCGGCGCGCCGCCGGGCTATGTTGGCTACGACGAGGGCGGCACGCTGACGGAGGCCGTGCGCCGCAAGCCCTATTCGGTGCTGCTGCTCGACGAGGTTGAGAAGGCGCACCCGGATGTGTTCAACGTGCTGCTGCAAGTGCTGGACGACGGCCGACTGACCGACGGCCAGGGCCGCACGGTCGACTTCAAGAACACCGTGATCGTGATGACCAGCAACCTGGGCTCACACATGATCATGCAGATGGCCGGCCAGGACCCGGAGCTGATCCGCGAGGCGGTGTGGGGCGAGGTGAAGGCGCATTTCCGGCCCGAGTTCTTGAACCGGATCGACGAGACGGTGGTGTTCCATGCACTCGACGAGGCCAACATCCGCGCGATCGCCAAGATTCAGCTCAAGCTGCTGGAGGGCCGGCTGGCCAAGATGGACATGTTGCTGGAGGTCTCGGACGAGGCCCTGGCCGAGATCGCCAAGGTCGGTTTTGACCCGGTGTTCGGTGCCCGACCGCTGAAGCGGGCGATCCAGGCACGCATCGAGAACCCGGTGGCCAAGCTGATCCTGCAGGGCCGGTTCGGCCCCAAGGATGTGGTGCCGGTTGACGTGCGCGACGGGCAGTTCGAGTTCGGGCGGGTGGTGCACTGATCCCTCGAACTTGCCTCTGAGCCTGCGCTGCAAGGGCGGCGCAACCACGGCGCCCGCAGCGCGGCTGGGCTCAGCGCCGCGCTGCCATCACATGCCGGGCCTGCACATAGCCATAGGCAAAGTCCACCGACTCGTCGATGTTGCGGGCAATCGCCTGGCGCTCTTTCTCCGTGGTGAAAAACGCCAGGTCGGCGCTGTGGCGGATGTAGTGCGGCGGCATGCGGTTGAGCGCCACGCAGGCCACGTCGGCCAGCAGTTCGGGGTCGTCAGCCACCCCGGGGTAGCGTGCTGAGGCAGCCATCACCGCCGCAAAGACGGTCTTTTCGTGGGTGTTGTGGACCGATGAGAAATCCATGGCGGGCGCTCCTGCGGCAAGTCTGGGGATACGGGTTTATCGGCCGCTGACGGCGCTTCTTGAGCCTTGCTTGCGGCGGGACGTGCGGCGGGCCGCCAGGCGGGTCGCGCCAGCGTCAGGCGGCATTTCAGGCTGCGACTTACCATCGGTGCATGTCCAGCCTTGCCGCCCCCGATTCGCTCGCCGTGCCGCCGCTGCGCCAAGACGCCACTGTCATCGGCCTGGTGGGCCTGGCGCACGGCATCAGCCACTTCAGCCAGCTGCTGCTGGCGCCGCTGTTTCCCTGGCTGAAAGCTGAATTCGGCGTCAGCTACACCGAGCTGGGGCTGCTGTTGACGGTCTTTTTTGCGGTCTCCAGCGTGGTGCAGACGGCTTCGGGTTTTGTCGTGGACCGCTTCGGTCCGCGCCCGGTGTTGCTGGCGGGCCTGGCCCTGCTCGGCCTGGCCGCGCTCGCCTACGCCAGCAGCCGCAGTTACGCGATGCTGGCGGCCAGCGCGGTGCTGGCCGGCCTGGGCAACGGCGTGTTCCACCCGGTGGACTACACCTTGCTCAACCGCAAGATCCACAAAAGCCGGCTCGGCCATGCCTACAGCGCCCACGGCATCACCGGCACGCTGGGCTGGGCGCTGGCACCGCTGCTGATGGTGCCGGTAGCGCTGGCCGCTGGCTGGCGCACGGCGATGTTGTGCGCCTCGGCGCTGGCGTTTGCCGTGCTGGCAGTGCTGTGGTGGCAACGTGAGCGGCTGGCGCTGGAGGTGGCCAGGCCGTCGCCCGTCGTCAGCTCGCTGCCGAGCCGCGGGCCGGCGGGCGCGGCGGGCGCAGGAGTTTTGGCACCCGGGCTGCGGGCCGAGCCGGTGGCTGCCGTGGAGGGCCCGTTCGATTTCTTGCGCATCCCGGCGGTCTGGATGTGTTTTGGCTTTTTCTTTTTCTACGCCATGGCCCTCAGCGTGGTGCAGAGCTTTGCGCCCGAGGCGGCACGCCAACTGCACGCGGTGCCGCTGTCCTGGGTGGCCTTGTGCCTGTCGATCTACATGGTCTGCAGCGCCAGCGGCATGGTGTTGGGCGGCTTTCTGGCGTCCGACCCGGCGCGCTGCGAGCGTGTGGTGGGCATCGGCATGGGCCTGGCCGCATGCACCGCACTGGGCGTCGCGTTTTTGCCGATTTCCCCCGGCATGGTGCCGGTGATGTTCGGACTGATGGGGGTGGTCTCGGGCAGCGCCGGGCCGTCGCGTGACCTGTTGGTCAAACGCTCGACACCCGAAAACGCCAGCGGCCGGGTGTTTGGCGTGGTGTATTCGGGGCTGGACATCGGCCAGGCCATCGCGCCACTGATCTTTGGCCGGCTGATGGACATGCACCAGTACCAAGGCGTATGGATCGGTCTGGCTGCGGTGCAACTGGTGCTGATCGTCAGTGCCTTCAACGTGCGCCGCGTGCGGCGCGGGCCGGCACAGGCTGCGGTACTGGCCTGAGTTGCGAGACGTCCATCCGCAGTTGTGAAGGTCCAACACCCCAGCGACCTGTCAGGTCCTGAGGTGGGGTCAAGCTGCGCCGAGTCAGGCCAATCCACGCCAGCACCGGCAGCCAGCCCTTGCCTTCCACCAGTTTGCGGTTAATGCGTCACTGACGTACCCTGCCGGACGCTCGCCATCTGCGAAACGCCAGCCTTCGTCGCGGAAGCAGCGAAGATCTGGAGCACGGAAGAACGATTGGAGTTTTTCGCGTGGATCGCACGTGAACCACAGGCTGGGGTTGTCATCCCCGGAGTCGGTGGCTGTCGGAAACTTTGGTGGTCGCGGCCGGGCATGGGTAAGCTTCAGTTTGGAAAAGGTCTGGTTGAGCGATCCAGCTTCGGCGCGAATTTCATCACTGCTCGTCACGCGCGGTAAGGGCCAAATAACGGTGCCTGTCATGCGTTCCGATCGATCCTGTTTGGTGACCTTACCGGCATTATTTTTGCTGCTCCAACCTGTCCACACCATGACCCCCAGACCCGCCGGCCACGCCCTTGTTGAAGCCCTCATCGCCCAGGGTGTTGATACCGCCTTCGGCGTGCCGGGTGAAAGTTATCTGGCCGTGCTGGACGGGTTTCACCAGTACCGTGAGCAGATCCGTTTCATTGCCTGCCGGCAAGAAGGCGGGGCGTGTTTCATGGCCGAGGCGCAGGGCAAGCTGAGTGGCCGGCCCGGCATTTGTCTTGTCACCCGCGGCCCGGGCGCCACCAACGCCAGCATCGGCCTGCACACGGCGTTTCAGGATTCGACGCCACTGATCCTGCTGGTGGGCCAGGTCGCCAGCGACCAGCGCGACCGCGAGGCGTTTCAGGAGTTGGACTACCGCCAGGTGTTCGGCCCCGGCACGTTGGGCATGGCCAAGTGGGTGGGTGAAGTGCAGCATGCAGACCGCTTGCCCGAGTACATCAACCGCGCCTTTCACACCGCGCTGCAGGGCCGGCCCGGGCCGGTGGTGCTGGTGCTGCCCGAGGACATGCTGACCCAGCTCACGGCCGCCCCGGTGTTGCCACGGGCGCCCGCAGCGCAGGCCTGGCCTGCGCCCGGCGCGCTGCGTGAACTGCGGGAGATGCTGCTGGTCGCGCAGCGGCCGCTGCTGATTGCCGGCGGCAGCGGTTGGGACGCCGACGCGGCCCGAGCGTTGCAGCGCTTTGCCGAGAACTGGCATTTGCCGGTGGGCTGCGGCTTTCGCTTTCAAGACACCTTCGACAACCGCCACGCGCTTTACGCGGGCGATGTCGGCATCGGCATCAACCCGAAGCTGGCGCAGCGGGTCAAGGACGCCGACCTGATCATCGCGTTGGGCGTGCGCCTGGGCGAGATGACCACTGGCGGCTACACCCTGATCACGCCGCCCCGGCCGTTGCAAAAGCTGGTGCACATCCATGCCGGGCCTGAGGAACTGGGCCGGGTATTTGCCGCCGACTTGCTGATCCAGTCGGCGATGAGTTGCGCCGCCAAGGCGCTGGAGAGTCTGGCCGCGCCGGCCCCATCGGCCGGAAGCGACCGGCTGGCCTGGCACGATTGGGCCGACGCCGCCCATGCCGACTACGAGGCCAACCACCAAGCGCCGCCGGTGGCACCGCTCGACATGGCGGTGGTGATGAAGACGGTGCAGCGCCTGGCGCCGGCCGACACGGTCTACACCAACGGCGCGGGCAACTTCAGCGGCTGGTTGCACCGCTACGTGCGCTATTTTGGTCTGCAGCACCAGGGCCGCACCCAGCTGGCGCCGACCTCGGGTGCGATGGGTTATGGCTTCCCGGCGGCGGTGGCAGCGGCCTTGCTGTACCCCGAGCGTACGGTGGTCAATGTGGCGGGCGATGGCGACTTCTTGATGACCGGCCAGGAGATGGCCACGGCCACCGGTTATGGCGCCAACCGGGGCGCAGGCCGGCTCGTCAGCCTGGTGGTGGACAACGGCACCTACGGCACCATCCGCATGCACCAGGAGCGCGAATACCCCGGCCGGGTCAGTGGCAGCGATTTGTACAACCCTGACTTTGCCGCGATGGCCCGGGCTTTTGGCTGGCGTGCCGCATTGGTGCAGGAGACCGACGGTTTCGAGGCTGCCTTCAATGAGGCGCTGCAGGCCGGTGCGCCGATGCTGATTCACCTCAAGCTCGACGCCGATGTCAGCACCACCCGGGGCACGCTGACGGCCTTGCGCGAGGCGGCGCGCCAGGCCGGCCGTTGAAGGGCCGAGGCGCTCAGGCCATCAGCCCCCTGCCGGGCTTGTTTCGCGCCCGATTGAAACATGCGCTTGCACCTGCGCAGCCTCGAACGCTGTTGCACCTGCCGAGCGGCCGCTCGCCCTTGCCGTTTCGCCTGTTCGTGGGATGCGCATTCAGGCCAGCCAGCGCTATGATTCTTGCCCAGGGTGCAGGATTGCCAGACGGCTGGATCGGTCTGGCTGGCTGGGCCCGTATCCGAGCCATTGGAGGTCGTCATGCTGCTTTCATCTGATCTTTTGCGCGCGTTGCGTCTCGGCACAACCTGGGCCTGGCTGGCTGCTGCGCCGCTGGCGGCAGTGGCCGCTGATCCGGTCGATCTGGGTCAGCAAGTGCCCGAGTCAAAAGCGATCCAGGAAGGCTTGTTCCCCGAGGACACTTGCGCCGAGTTGCAACAAGCCGGCTTCAAGTGCATGGGCTTTCAGCCCGCCAAGAAGTTTTCATTGCCGGGCGCCAATTTCTTGCTGGGATCGGCTGAGTTGCCAGACTTGCTTCGTCAGCAACTCGACCGCTTTGCCGAAGTCTTGCGCGGCAAGCGTGGCAGCGCCCGCGTGGTGCGTATCGAGGGCCATGCCGACGCCCGAGGCACTGACGAGGCCAATCTGGCCCTGTCGCAAAAGCGCGCCGAGGCCGTCAAGGACTACCTGATCAAAAATGGCGCCGACCAGGCCATGCTGCAGGCGGTCGGCAGGGGTTCCAAAGACCTCAAGCTCACCAGCGACCCGCTCGCGGCCGAAAACCGCCGGGTTGAAATTGGTCGCCAGGGCGCACCTTGATCGGCTTCAACCGCTTGAACGGCTGGGTCAGTCTGGCGGGCGGCGCGTTGCCTGGCGTGGCTGACAGCGTTTGCCTTGTTCGGGTTCCGCCCGCTTGGTGGGACAAGGTACCGGTGGATACCATCAGGCCATGCAAATTTGCTGGAACAGCGCGGGCAGGTATGCGGCACAAACCGCGATGAGCGCAGTGATCGGAGCGCTCCGCGCAGGCGGCGCGGGCCGGGTCAGGCCGCCGGGCTTTTCGGTTTTGTGGATTGTGCTGGTGGCGGTCGAACTGGCCGCACCTGCGGCGCTGGCCCAGCCGGCGCTGCCTGCGGACAGCCGTCCCGGCGCCCTGGTGCCCACGCCGTCCCAATTGGCGCCCAAGCGCAGCACCGAGACCGACGTGCGCGACTTGCCGGCGCAACCTGCAGCGCCCCGCGAGCTCGAAAAGCCGCAGGACGACCTGTTCCTCGATGTGCGGGCCTACCAGCTGTCCGACAACGCCCCGCCTGCCCTGCTGGCGGCGCTGCCCCAGTTGCTGGCGCCTTATCTGGGCGAACGCCGCAGCTACCAGGACCTGGTCAACGCGGCGGCCGATGTCACCCGCTACCTGCAGCGCGAAGCGGGCTACTACCTGGGCTATGCCTACCTGCCCGAGCAGCAACCGCAGAACGGCATCATCCGCATCCAGATCCTGGAGGGCCGGCTCGACGGTCGGCCTCAGTTGGAGTGGGCCGACACCTTGCCGGTCAAGCGAGAGGTGGTGCAGGCCTATCTGGACCGGCTCCGGCCGGGCGAGATCTTGCGGGTCGAGGACATCGAGCGGGTGGTCTTCCTGATCAACGACTTGCGCGGCATCACGGCGCGTTTCGAGGTGCTGCAGGGCTCACAGCCGGGCACCTCGGCATTGCGTGTCACCGGTGAGCCGGAGAAGGAGTTTTCGAGCAAGCTCGACACCGACCTCAATGGCTCGCGCTTTCTGGGCCGCCCCCGGGTGGCCGGGCTGGTGACCTGGAACAGCCCGCTCAAGCGCGGCGACGCCTTGACGGTCAACGCCATGACCTCGACCACCGGCGGGTTGATGTTTGGCCTGCTGAGTTACGGCTTGCCGCTGGGCAATGACGGCGTCAAGCTGGGCGCTTCAGCCTCGGCGGTACGTTACCGGCTCGATCCGGCCGAGTTTCCACTGGGCATCAACGGCTATGCGCTGAGCTTCAACGGCTACGGGCTCTACCCCTGGGTCCGTTCGCGCAACTTCAACTTGTTCTTGGTGGGGTCGCTCGACCAAAAATACAACGTGGACCGCCAGGACGCGGCCAGCGCAGAGACCCAGCGCAACATCAGCAGCCTGATCCTGGGCGTGACGGGAGACTTGCGCGACAACCTGCTGGGCGGTGCGGTCAGCACTTTCGAGGGCAACGTGACCACCGGCCAGGTGCGCTATGCCGACGGCAAACCGGCGGGTCTGGATGACGCGCCAAGCTACACCAAAATCAGTCTGGGGCTCAACCGGCTGCAAAACGTGATTGACGGTCGGTTGCTGCTGTACGCCGCCCTGCGCGGCCAGTACGCGTTGGCCAATCTGGATTCGAGCGAACAGTTCCGCATCGGCGGACCTGATGGCGTGCGCGCGTTTGCGCCCGGGGAGGGCACGGGCGATACCGGCGCAGTGCTCAACCTGGAGTTGCGCCTGCTGCCGCCCGAGGACTGGCTGGGCCGGCTGGCGCGAGAGATGGTTTTCAGCGCGTTTGTAGACCATGGCGAATTGCGCTACCGCTTTGACCCCACGCGGCAGAACGCCCGTTTTGTCAACCGCGCGGCCTACCGGGGCGGCGGCTTGTCGCTGGCCTGGGAGCAACCGCGCAGCTTTGCGTTGCGGGTCAGTTTGTCGCACCCACTGGCGGGCAAGGCCAAGTCCGACACCCGCGTGCGCGACCCCCGCCTGTACGCCCAATTGAGCCTGTTCTACTGATGTCAATTCGGCAGATCTGCCTGCGGCGCATGCCATGACCCGGCTCCTTGACCCCGGCCGGGCTGCGCGTCAAGTCACGCACCGTCCCGTTCACCAAGAGCGGGCTCGGCTGCACCCGCTGGGCGGCGGTGTGCTGCCTGCACCCCTGGGCATGCCACCGATGCTCAAACCGGTCTGTCTGGCGGTGTTGCTGGCCGCTGCGCCTGCGGGCTGGGCCCTGCCGCAAGGCGCGGTCGCCGTCTCGGGGCAGGTGGCGCTGCGCAGCCCGCAGCCTTCTACGCTCGAGATCGTGCAGACCAGTGCCAAGGCCGGGCTGGATTGGCGCAGCTTTTCAATCGCTGCGGGCGAGCGGGTGCTGATCCGCCAGCCCGACGCCGCTTCGGTGCTGTTCAACCGGGTGCTGGGGGCTGATCCGTCGCTGATCTTCGGTCAGTTGCAGGCCAATGGCCGGGTGTTCCTGAGCAATCCGCGCGGCATCATTTTTGGTGCCGGCTCGCAGGTGGATGTGGGCAGCTTGGTGGCGACCACGCTGGCGGTCAACAACACCGCGCTGGCCAACGGCAACTACCAGTTGTCGGGTGCCACGGCCGAGACCGGTGAGTTGCGGGTCGATGGTGAGATACGTGCGCCGGGTGGCACGGTGGCGCTGGTCTCACCCCGGCTGAGCGTGGGTGGCAACGTGCTGGCAGGTCGGGTCGGCCTGGCGGCGGTGGCTGCCGTGCAGCTCGACGTTGATGGCGACGGCCTGATCTTCTTCAATGCCCGCAACGACCAGCTGGATGCCCGCTTGAGCCTGCTGCCCAGCGCCGAGCTGCGCGGCAGCAGTGCTGAACTGCGGGCCGTCGCCCGCAGCGGTTTTGCCGACACGGTGCTCAACCTGGAGGGTGTGGTGCGTGCGCGGGGGCTGGGGCTGCGTGGCGGACGGATCGTTCTGGACGGCGGCGCGGACGGCGTCACGCGGGTGTCGGGTACGCTGGATGCCAGCGGCAATGGTGCCGGCGAGCGCGGTGGCGATATCGTGGTGCTGGGGCAGATGATCGGACTGACGTCGACTGCTCGGCTCGATGCTTCGGGCTCGACTGCTGGCGGCAGCATGCTTGTCGGGGGCGATTTCCAAGGCAAGAACCCTGATTTGCGCAATGCCGAGAAAGTGACTGTGCTGGCTGGGGCCCGACTGGTGGCCGATGCGACCGGGCAGGGCGACGGCGGGCGGGTGGTGGTCTGGTCAGACAAGGCGACCCGCTTCAAGGGTGAAATCAGCGCCAGAGGCGCGGCGCGCGGCGGCGACGGCGGCCATGTCGAAGTGTCTGGCAAGGACTTTCTCGACTTCAGTGGCGTTGTTGATCTGGCTGCGCCACTTGGCCGGGCCGGCACGCTGCTGCTTGACCCGACCAACATCGAGATCGTCGCGTTGGCGGCCAATGCCGACATCAATGCCGATGGCACGCTGGCGGACGACATCGACAACACGGGCGGCGCAGGCGGCACGCCGACGCTCGCTTTCGCTGCCGCCGGCATCAACAGCAAGATCAGCGCGCCCGGCCTGGTGAATCAACTTGCGCGCGGCGCGGTCGAGTTGCAGGCCACTGCCGACATCCTGGTCAGCGCCGGGGTGAGTTCGGTGGCCGGCAATCTGCTGACCTTGAAGGCTGGTGGCAACATCTCGGTGGCTGCCGGCCTCAGCGTCAGCGGTGGCATCAAGTTGTCGGCCCATGATCCCGGCGGCACTGCGACGCCCACCGGCCACGTCGTGCTGACCGCAAGCCTGGATGCCGGCCCGACCGGAACCCTGACGATCACCAACAACGGTGGCGCCACGGCACATTCCCTGGGCGGCAACCTGACGGGTGGAACGATTGCCATCACGGGGGACGTGGCGCTGACCCAGTCGGCCACCTGGACTGTCAACAGTGCGGGGCCTTCGCTCATGGCCGGCCAGATATCGGGTGTGGGTTTCGGCTTGAGCAAAGCTGGCGCCGGCACGCTCACGCTGTCTGGCGCCAACACCTACACCGGCAAGACGAGCATCCTGGACGGCACGCTGAGTGTGACCTCACTGGGCAGCGTCATCGCGCCAGTTCCAGGCGCCGGCAGCAACCTGGGCCTGCCGGCCGATGCCGCCAGTGGCACGATCGACCTGGGCAGCACCACGACCACCGGCACGTTGGTGTACACCGGCACTGGCGAGACCACGGACCGCGTGATCAACCTTGCCGGTACAACCGGTGGTGGCACGGTTGAGCAGTCTGGCACTGGTTTGCTGAAGTTCAGCAGCGCACTGACGGCGACCGGCGCGGGTAGCAAGACGCTGACGCTGCAGGGCCTGGGCGCGGGCAGCGCCGAATTGGCTGGCGCGGTGGTTGACAACAGTGGCGCCAACAAGACGGCGCTGGCCAAGGCGGGCAGCGTCACCTGGACGCTGACTGGCGCCAACAGCTACACGGGTGGCACCAACATCTCAGCCGGCAGCTTGCAGATCGGCGCTGGCGGCACGGCGGGCGCTATCACCGGCGATGTGGCCAACGCCGGGGCGCTGGTGTTCAACCGGACGGACGCGGTGAGTTTTGGCGGTGTGGTCTCGGGGTTGGGCAGCCTGACCCAAGCCGGCAGCGGCACGCTGACCTTGACCGGCGCCAACAGCTATAGCGGCGGCACCACCATCTCAGCCGGCAGCCTGCAGATCGGCGCGGGCGGCACAACCGGATCGATCACCGGCGATGTGGCCAACGCCGGGGCGCTCGTGTTCAACCGGACGGACGCGGTTAGCTTTGGTGGTGTGGTCTCGGGCGCCGGCAGCCTGGCCCAAGCCGGCAGCGGCACGCTGACGCTGACGGGCGCCAACATCTACACGGGAGGCACCACCATTTCAGCCGGCAGCCTGCAGATCGGCGCGGGCGGGACAACCGGCTCGATCACCGGCGATGTGGTCAACGCCGGGGCGCTGGTGTTCAACCGAACCGATGCAGTGAGCTTTGGCGGTGTGGTCTCGGGCGCCGGCAGCCTGACCCAAGCCGGCAGCGGCACGCTGACGCTGACCGGCGCCAACAGCTACAGCGGCGGCACCAGCATTTCAGCCGGCAGCCTGCAGATTGGCGCGGGCGGCACGGCGGGCTCGATAACCGGTGATGTGGCCAACGCCGGAGCGCTGGTGTTCAACCGAACCGATGCAGTGAGCTTTGGCGGTGTGGTCTCGGGCGCCGGCAGCCTGACCCAGGCAGGCGGCGGCACGCTGACGCTGATCGGCGCCAACAGCTACAGCGGCGGAACCACAATCTCGGCCGGCAGGCTGCAGATTGGCGCGGGCGGCACGGTGGGCTCGATTACCGGCGATGTGGCCAACGCTGGCGGGCTGGTGTTCAACCGGACGGACGCGGTGAGCTTTGGCGGTGCGGTTTCGGGCGGTGGCAGCCTGACCCAAGCGGGTGCGGGCACGCTGATGTTGACGGGCGCCAACAGCTACACGGGAGGCACCACCATTTCAGCGGGCCGCCTGCAGATCGGTGCGGGCGGGACAACCGGCTCGATCACCGGCGATGTGGCCAACGTCGGGACGCTGGTGTTCAACCGGACGGACGCGGTGAGCTTTGGCGGTGTGGTCTCGGGCGCCGGCAGCCTGACCCAGGCCGGCATCGGCACGCTCACGCTGACCGGTGCCAACAGCTACAGCGGCGGAACCACAATCTCGGCCGGCAGGCTGCAGATTGGCGCTGGCGGCACGGCGGGCTCTATCACCGGCGATGTGGCCAACGCCGGAGCGCTGGTGTTCAGCCGGACGGACGCGGTGAGCTTCGGTGGTGTGGTCTCGGGCGCCGGCAGCCTGACCCAAGCCGGCAGCGGCATGCTGACGCTGACCGGGGCCAACAGCTA
>JANYKR010000066.1 GCA_025358155.1 Betaproteobacteria bacterium | reverse complement strand
GCGTCGACCAACTCCTTACGTGTTGCCATGCTGATTTGCCTCGTCACGTCGTTCTGCCCCTGCCGGACCATCCGACGGGTAGCAAGTTACGTGAGGCAACGGGTCAACACGAGTAACACTTTTGATGCGGCAATGCGCCGGACAAGATCATTGTCGCGCCCCACACAGCCACAACATGGAAGCGCGGCTCCACTGCGAAGCAGCGAGCCGCGGCTGGCGTCCCCGACCCAACAGACTTAATCGCAGCGAAGAACAACGGACTAGGATGGATGGGGCGGCCGCCAGCTACAACATGAACAGCAAACCACAGCGTCAAGGAGAAGAAGCATGAGCCTTGCGGGCACACGCTCCAGTCGCGGCGACATCTACCAAGTCTGCGTCGCCATGGACTGTGCGATTCGAATGATCAAGGACCCGGCCCTTGTCTGGATGGAACTCGACTCGACCCGAGTCATCTCGGGAGGCATACCGGCGCCGGTCGACGACGTCATTCTTGGCTGGGCGTCTGGCCACGAGACCTGCTGCCAATGCAAGAAGAACGAGCCTGGATTCACCGCCTGGAAGGTGACCGAGCTCGAGGAGGATCTCAAGAAGGCAGCTGAGCACTTGATGGCTGAGCCGAACGTGGAAGTGCGGTTCTACTCGCGAGCAGACTTCGGCGATCTCGGACGCCTGGTTGAGCGGGCGCTTCTGACGCCGGACTTGACGGCCTTTCGAAGCGACTTCCCGAAGACACTTTCAGCCGAGCTGGCCAAACTGGAAGCTGCATGGTAGGATGCTCTTGCAAAGGGCGCGCACGACGTTCACGCGCTGCTGCGGAGGATCAGGTTCGACTTGACCCGCGGGCCGGGTGAACTCGAAGCCCATCTGAAGCTGGACCTTGCTCAGCAGGTCACCCGTGCGGACGATGCCTACAACGCGCTTTGGACCGTGCTCGATGGGCTGGGCGCCCGCACGGCCGATCCATCCCTGGTCGCCGAGACCCATCGCATCACGCGAAGCGAGTTGCTCCAGATTCTCCAGGACAAGGGGTGTGCAATTGCCCCCCCACGCGCCCGGGCTGATGTAGAGGGCAAGCTGAAAGGAATGTCGGGCATCGGGCGCGAGTGGCGGCGCGAGATCGCCGGCAAGCGGGTCGAGCGCACTGCGGTGGCGGACCTGAGGAATGCAATCGCCGTCGGTGGGAGCGTCCTGCTGACCGACGGCCCGGGGGCGGGCAAGACCTGCGTGCTGCTGCAACTCGCGGAGGAAATGGAAGCGCGCACCGACGTCGCCACGCTCTTCCTGCAGGCGCGCGACTTCGCCGACGCCACCGACCAGGAGGGCCGCGTGGCTCTGGGCCTGGATCCCGACATTCCTGCGCTGGTGTCGGCGATGTCCCAATGGAAACGCGTCGTCGTCATCATCGACTCACTGGACGTACTCTCGCTGAACCGCGAGACGCAGTGCCTGACCTATTTCCTGAACCTCATTGATCGCTTGAGGACGATTCCTGATGCCTGCGTCGTCGTGGCCTGCCGCAGCTTCGACCTGCAGTACAACTGGAATCTGGCAGGTCGGCGCTGGGACCAAACTGTCGAGATCGGCCTGCTGGATTGGAGCGATGTTGTCGAGCCGCTGCTGAGCGGGCTCGGCGTTGACACGGCCGCCCTTGATGCGTCGACGCGGGAACTGCTCGGCAACCCCCGCAACCTGGCGCTCTTTGCGGATGTCGCCACCAGGTCCGAGCGGAAGAGCCTCTCCAGCGCACAGGAACTGACCGACCTCTATCTGGACGTCGTGATTGCCGGGGATTCGAACCTGGGCACACTGGCGATGATTGCCATCGAGACGATGGCCAACGAGATGCTGACCCAGCGCCGTCATCAACTGCGGCGCAGCAGGGTACAGGCCAGCGATGACCTGCTGCGCCGCCTGTGCAGTGCCAACGTGCTTTTCGAGAGCGGCCGCGGCGACGTCGGCTTCGGACACCAGACACTGCTCGATGCGCTTGCGGTTCGCGATGGCGTCCGCCGTGGTCTGGGCTTGCTCGAGTTCATCCAGTCGCTGCAGCCCGTGCCCTTCATCAGGCCGGCGATCCGCGCGTTCTTCGCGCACCTCCGCTTGACCGACCGTGCAAACTTCGGCGCGCAGGTTCGATCAGTCTTCGACAGCGACGTTGCGTTCCACATCAAGAGGCTGATCGCCGAGTCATACGCCGCCTGTGAACCTGATGATCGCGACTGGAGCCTTGTACGGCACCTGTTCCGCAAACATCCGGAGCACTTCGCGTCGGTCTACGACCACGGCCACAAGCTGGCCTGGCACCACTTCTGGATGCGCCACCTGGTGCCCATGCTGGATGCCGATGGCGATGCCAGGTGGCTTGGAATCCACTTCCGAAAACTGCAGGCATGGGTCAATGACGATCCCGCGGGCGTCTTTGCGTTCTGGACGCGGCTTGCCGCATCCAGCGTGGCGAAGGAAAGGAACCTTCGAGGCCAGTTCAGCTACGTGGTCCGCGGCTTCAAGCATCTCGAGAAGGTCGATGCTCAGGCACTCCTGGAAAGTTTGCTCAGTCTGGCGTCCGGGGAGCACGACTTCCTGGGCGACTTCCTCCTGCGGTGGGTGCGCCACGATGCTCGGGGTGACACCCTCGTCTGGCAGTACATCGCCGGAGACGTACCGACGAATCCGAGCAGGGACAGCGAGATCGAGGAGAAGCTGAAATGCGATGAATCGAATTTCAGGCGCGACAAGGACCTGCTCCAGCGCTTCGCCGACTCCGATGCTCTGCTGGACATGGCCGTGTCGGCCCTCGAGTCCTGGAGCAGGACCCTGGTTCTCGGCCCCTACGCTGCCCCTGGCGAAGTGGCAGAAGGGCCAAACAATGAACTGCGCGAAGAGACGAGCTATTCGGTCACACACTCCAATCATGCGTTGCGGCATGTGTCGCCCCTGCAAAGGTTGGTGAGGTCGATCGAGGCTGCCATCCTTCAGCGCGCGAAGGCTCATGATGGCTGGTGGAGCGCCAACGCACTCCGGATCTGCTTGGCCGACTGCGGCGCCCTGCGCTACATCGGCGTTCTGGCAATGACCGACTGCCCGGAGCGCAATGCCGACGCGGCCAAGCAGTTCTTTGCCGATGACCGACGCCCGCGGCTCACGGACCGCTACGAGCTGGGTCGATTGATCTCGGCGGTGGCCCTCTTTCTCGGCGAGGCGGTCGAACTTGCCGAACGGCACATCTTCCAGCGGCTCAGCGAGTACGAGAGCCGGTCCAAGCCTTGGGTCGAGGCCGAGCGCTATGAGTTGCTCACCCGAATTCCAGTGCCGTTGCGCTCGCCAATCGTGACGTCGGCCGTTGCCCGCATGGCGGCCGAACTTCCGCCACCTGACGGCCGGCCGGACATCTACTCCTCAAGCGGTATGGTGGGCGCTCCGTTTGACGCAGACCAACTGACGGGACTCAGCGACGATGCGCTGGTTGCCTTGCTGGACAGCAGCATGACCCTCGGGAACGGCCCCCGTCTATTCCACGAACTCGTTGGCGGCTTCGCGTCGGTCAATCAACTGCTGCACTCGGTTTCGAGTTCGGCGCCCCGTCGCTTTCTCAAGCTCCTTGCGCTGCGTTGGCATGACCTGCCCGACCCGTCGAAGCGCGCGGCATTCGGTGGCGCAGCGCACTACCTGCGATATCGGTACGGCAACGTCCAGAACTCGGCGTGGCAGGCCAAGGAAGATGTCGACCGCTCGGAAATCCTGGAGTTGCTGCTGGTGGAACTGGAGCGGCACCCGGCCTTCTGGATCGGAACGCGGGAGGGGGCAACGGCGCTATCTGGCTGCGCATCGGTGGCGTCGAGCGACGACCACGCGGCACGTGTGGCGTTCCTCGCACCGGCGCACATCAGGGCGGAAGACCCGCCTTGCGGCGAGCGGCAGGACGATGACCTGATTTCCACGGCCATAAACAGCTCGCGCGGCGAACTGGCGGAAGGGCTCCTCTCGCTGGCAAATCGCCTGGTTGAGGAGGGGCGGGAACTGCCCGCCCTTCTGGCGCCAGCGCTCCGCCGCCTGGCGCAAGACTGCCATCCTGCCGTGCGCGCGGTAGTCGTTCGGCAGCTGGCCTATATGCAGACGAAGAGCGAGCTGGGCTGGGAACTGTTCGATGCGGCGTTCTCTACGGGCGATCAGCGGGTTTGGAAGTACGCAGCTCACACGCTGTACTACGCGACGGGCAAGCTCTTCGCGCGCGCGAAGCCGTACATCGACAGGATGGAGCACTCCGACCTGCCAGCTGCACTGAAGGTCTGGGCGCGCCTGTCTGCGCTCGCTGTACTTGAGGGACAGCTCGCTTCGCAGGTCCTGCTTGAGAAGCTGGCGCAGCGTGCTGAAGCATCCGCATGGGATGGCGCCATCTCGGTGTGGGTCGCCAACGCAGGCAACGCCGCCCATGCGTCTGAATGCTTCGCAGGGATGACTGCCGCCGCCTCCCACGCCGTGGCCCACGCGCCGCTGCTTCAACATATGAGCGCACTGTTCCGGGAGCAATCTCCCGTACCGCGTATTCCGCTGGGCTTGTTCCGCTCCGTATACCTTAACGGTGGTGTGGGCCCGGAGCCCGGCGGCAATCTTGCGCCCGGGATTGACGAGTGGCTCAGCCGCTTCGCCGAGATTGATCCGGACCAGGCGCTCGAGATCGCGGAGATCATTGCCGGCATCTGCAAGGCCCGGGACACGACTCCGTTCTACGACCCGAAGCCGCTTGGGGCCCTGCTCACGTCTTTGTTCAGGGAGGCAGAAGAACGCGAGGCTTCGGACAATGGGGAGATGCTTCGGAGGGTCGTCGCCCTGCAGGACTTGTTCCTGTCCGTGCCGACCTCGATGCTTGGCGAGTGGCTTCAGGCGGCCGAGCGGCCGGGCGCCTGACGCTAGCACGGCAGCGCTGAAACCGACCCGCTTGCGGCTGAGGCTCCCGTCGGAACGCTCGCTACTCGGCTCCCGGCCATGGGCCGGCTGATGATGAGTGTCCGCTTGAGCCGGAAGCGGTCCCTGGCAAACCTGGCGCGAAGGTCTGCAATCAGTCTTGAACTGCCGTTCGGCGTGCCATCTGGTGCACCCGTCCAGTACGGTTGATTGACTGCCCGGTCCCGTTTCGCCAGTTCACCGGTGAATCAGCCCCCGTTGACGCCAGACGCGATGTCAGCTTGCGTATTCCGCGCGATCCCGGACGCCGTTCCGCTCTGATGGCGGGCAGCATTCCGCCGTGATGGCGGACACCGTTCCACGCTGATGGCGGACAGCGTTCCATCCTGATCGCGGACACCTGCGTGGTGTCCTGAGTGACCCAACGAGGCGTAGGCTGCCCGGCTTTTTGGCCGGGAGAAGCGATGCCCACACCAAGGGTCCTCATGAGCAAGATCAGACGAACACTGCAACTACTGGCCGATTCTGGCCTGAGCACGCGCCAGGTGGCCGCGTCGCTGAGTATCAGCAAGACCACCGTCAGCGAGATCGCGCTGTATGCGCGCGATGCTGGCGTGGACTGGCCGCTGGCCAGCCCCCTGAGCGACGACGAGCTGCAGGCCCGGCTGTATCCGCCGCCGCGCCCCCGCAGCACTCATCGTCGCGAGCCCGACTACCTTGCGTTGCACCAGGAACTCAAGCGCCCCGGCGTGACCCTGCAACTGCTGTGGGAGGAGTACCGCGCCGACGCGGCCGAGCTGATCGTGCTCGACGATCTGGCTATCGCCCCCATTGCCGCGCAGGAGCGCCAGGACTTGCTGGAGTTGCTGGACGACCGGGTGGGCAGCCGCAGCACGCTCATCACCAGCCAACTGCCCACAAGCGCATGGCATCAATGGCTCAATGAGCCCACCATCGCCGACGCCATCATGGACAGGCTGCTGCACGGTTCGCACACCATCGCGCTCAAGGGCGAGTCGCAGCGCCGGGCCAAGGCCCAAGCCTGACGGCATCCGAGGCGCGCCGCCAGAGTGCTGCTTCGGCACCGCCTTGTCCACCGCGGCGGCGTAGCGTCGCTGAGCGCCGCCGCCACCGTGGACACGGCTGCCGTGACGGCCGACCGAAGACCGTCCAAAACGCCTTCGGCACCGGGTTACCCACCCGGCGCCGGGGCGCCGCGTGCACAACCCGGCGGCAGGCCTCGTTCGGCGCTGATGGGACAGTTGGCCTACCATCCGGCCGTCACTCAGGCACCCCACCCAGGGTGTCCGCGATCACGCGGAACGCTGTCCGCGATCAGCTTGGAATGGGTGTCCGCGATCAGTGGAATGCGCATCAGCTCGTTATCCCGCGCGCCTCCACCGCCACAGTGAGGCCTCGGACGGCTGCATCTTGCTGCGGCGAAGCACCTGACGCCGATTGGACTTCGTGATGGAGGCCATGCCATCTACGGTAAGTTGAGTAGCACCATCACGACGCGTGCGGAGTGGCACCTCAATCGAGCCAGATCGACCGAAAGTCGAGGGGGAACGAGCCTGCTTGGCGGTCGCCGATCACCAGATCGATCTGCTGCAGCCGAGTACCGGCCAGTGGCGTCGATTCCTGCACCCTTCGCCCCCGAAATGTCTACAGGAATCCTGCCAGCGGCAAATGGATCGTGTACCACTTGCCGGCGGAGGGTGTCCACGTTGCCTGGTAGGCGATGGCCTCGAGGCCATCGCGGATGCCGTGCAAAGGAAACTTACATGGGGACTCCGGCTGAAGCCGTGGCGCGGTTGAAGAGCAAAGTCGCAGAAGCGCTGGGTGGTCCGGACGGGGAGTGAGGGGCCTGGCGGCGTGGCGCGCCGGCGGTTGTGCGGTTGCTCCACGCGGTTGGCAAGTGCGAGCGCTACTTTGTGCAACGCTCACACACTGTCGTGCGTCGGAAACACGCAGTGGGGACGTCACTCCACGCGGTTGTGCACCGACTGATCAAGCCTGTGCGAGCGAGGGGCCGACGCGGTGGGCCAGGCCTGTGCAAGCGTGGAAAGTCCGGCAAGGTCGCGATTTGCTCCTGGGCGCCGCTTTGGCTGTCCGTCCAGCTGGCGCCGGTTTCCGGCAGCCCCCGACAGATGACGATCGCGCATCGGACACCGTCAAGTTGCGCAGGTGACTGTCGAAGGTTGGTCCTGGCCGGACCTGAACTCTCGTGGTGATCGTCGCCACTGCTGCGCCGTAACAGCGACGCACCGTACAGTAAAAGCTCGGAGTTAAAAGCGACGATCAGTACGCGTTCTCTGTTCTTTCGGCCGGCCCACCCGGCGTCCGTCGGAAGGGACACCTTCCGCCCTGAGGCGCCTCGATCAAATTTACCTCTAGTCGGTTCCTAGAGCTAATTGCCCTGCTGTATCCAGCAGACCTGCTTCGAAGGCGAAGAAGCTTCATCGATCACGATGAGCATGTGCGGCAACGAAGATCCCACGTTGCCGGTGCGGATCATCGCAGGCGAAAAGACTTTCGCAGACGAATGTCGACCATCGACGACGATGCAAGGTTTCGCGCTCGTGGCGATCGCCAACGGAACAAGGCCTGAACACGTAGTCGATGCGGGCGTCGTCAACGAAGGGTTCTTCGCCTTCGATAGAAGCCAGCTTCAGAGCTGGCCCATCTTCGCGCGCGACAGGCAACGTCCTCGAAGGGAAGTTCATCGATGTCGACGTCATCGGGGATCTCAGCAGCCCTTGGTTGACGACATGGGACTTGCCGCTCGATTTGCAAACGTGCGAGGACCTGCACAGGAGGTGTCGCCGTCGCATCGGCTCGCGAAGTCGAAAGGCTCCAGATAAGTGGCGTGACTTGACCCGATCGCCACACAAGGCGGCCTCGATTTGCCACACTGAACAATCAACGCTCTCCAAGTCGCGCTGTCGGCGAGTACGCCCAACATCACTGGTCTGGCAGACCGTTCAATGCGATGCAACGCAATGCCAAGTCGTCGTCGAGAACGTCAGAGCCTCCGCACAGATCGACGCCGGGATCAACATGAACATCGCCATCGCAAGCACACCGAAACCGACGCCATCACTGCCAGCGATGCTCTTCCGCGAGGAGGGGTTCGGGGTGACGAGCAGTGTCGGCCGCCCCAGCAGGATGGGCAAGCCAGGGCGCTCCCGATTCAACGCCCGGCAGGTCATCGGCGAAGCGATTCGTGAGGCAGAGTTCGTCCATGTGCCGGCTCCGCAGCTACCCATTCATCTGCATGGTTTGACGGCCGTGGAGTTGGTCGTCTGGTACGAGACCGAGCACGTGCCGGCGGCGGCACGGATGACGGTTCCGACGTTGGGGCCCAAGCGGCGCAAGCAGCGGACCGACACGCCGACGGTGATCGGTGCAGTCTGCTCGTACCCGAAGGCTGGCGTCTCCCGGGACGATCCGAGCCTCTCCTTTTGGATGCAGCAAGTGGTCCGGATGGCGAAGGAACTGTATGGAGAGCATTTGAAGTCGGTGTTCGCCCATGGGGACGAGTCACACTGGCACATACACATCATTGCTGCCGGAGACGGCTCGTCGGTCAAGCCGATCCTCAGCGGGCACGCGGCGGCAGCACGGGTCGCGCGCGATGGCGGCACCAGGAAGGCGCAGCAGGCCGCCTTCGTGGCGGGGTGTGTCGCCCTGCAAGACCGGGTGTGGGCGCTCTGCGGCGATCCCTGCGATCTTTCCCGTCTGTCGCCAGATCCGAGGGCACGTCGCGCCAGGTCGGCCCACCTCCTGATCAAAGAAAAGCTGCTGCGCGAGCGTGAGGACCAGGTGGCCCTCGATCAGGGTGCTGTGCGGTCACGGTCCGCCGCAGTCGAGGTCCGAGAGGCCGAACTCGCCGAAGCGCTCGCAGCCTCGCGGGCTGACGCTGAGGGACTCACGGAGCGAGAGCTCGATGTCGCGGTCACCGCCCAGGTGCTTGGAGCTGAACTCGCGCGACTTGCGGAACTCGGAGCTTCGCTGGAGGAAGCCGCGCGGGAAGGGCGGGAACGGGCGGCCGCCGAACTTCACGATGCGCAGACGAAGGCCCACGCGGTGCTGGTGGAGGCATCGACCCAGGCCGCCACACTGGTGGGCGAAGCGCGAAAGCAGTCCCAGGCGCTCATCGCGAAGGCCGCCAGGATCGCGCAAATGTCGCAGGAAACGGAAGCGCTGACGAAGGGGGCCGCGAGGTTCGAGGCCAGCCGCCATGCGGAGAGCGCTTTGGAACTCGAACGCGAGAAGACGACTTGGCTGAAGTTGCTGACCGAGCTCGGTCTGGACCCGGCCGAGCAGCACGCTCTGATGGCGCGCCACGGCTTAAAGCGGTAGCGCCCATCCAAACTGGTTCCGGTGATTGTTCTAGGCGGTGTCGGTCCGAGTCGTCTGGAAATTCTCGTGAGCTTTCGGTGACGGATCCATCGCGCGCGAGGTCGATCCCCATCGCAAACGAAGGGCCCATCGAAAGCGCGGGCTATGGTCGATGCCGGTGTGAGGTTTCCACGTGGAAACTTCCTGACCGTTGAGCCGGCGTCCGCTGCACGACGCCAGCGGTCCTGCCCGTGGGAATTGACTCGCTGGTGGATTCAGCCCGACTGGCACCGGTCCCTCGGCGAAGGCGGATCGTGGCAGGGTGGGGCGACCAAGGCGGGACGGGTGGTCTCGAAGGCTTCGCCGCGCACGGCGGGTCAACATTGATGGACATCGCCGTGGCGGCGATCCTGGATGCGCCGGTTTCCACGTGGAAACCTACGGCAACGTTGGCATCGCCCTCGAACAGCATCCGTTCGACGTCGAGCAAGACGGCCGCGACGATCGCGCTCAGCGCCCCCGAAGTTGATGGCCATCGGCTTGGCGGCGATCCATGACAAGCCGGTTTCCACGTGGAAACCTTCCGACCCTCCAGCCCGGGTTGGGCAGCGCGACGCCAGCCGTTCTGCTTGCTGGAGACCTCCTCCCGACGGGCGCAGTGCCCTCGGCGAAGGCGGATCGGGGCATGTTGGGGGCCCGAGGTGGGGCGAGTGCTCTCGAAAGCGCCACTGCGCATAGCGTCCAAACGCTGATGAACATCTGCGTGACGGCAATCAGTGGAACACCGGTTTCCACGTGGCAACTTGCGGCGTCGTTGGCAGTGCCATCGAACGGCATTCGTTCACCTTGAGCCCGATGACCAGCGTCGCCAGCGGTGACGCCTGGATGTGGTGCGCTGGCTGAATTTCATCGCGGATCTGGACCCGCTCTGTGCCGGACGGCGGCGCGGGTTCACATGCGACAGATCGCTGTCGACCGGCGCCCCAGCGTCGAGGCAGTTGCCGCCTACTTCACCCGCTCGTCACCACTCCGCGCGCTGCGCCAACTTTATCTCCAATTATCCGAAGCGCGGATAATTGCTCGGTCTTCGAATGAAGCGCCCCTCACGAGACGTTTGGGTTCTCGTGGCGGTGATCGGTCCACCGAGCGTGTCCCACCACGGTGCGCCCTCGGAGGACGCGTGTGAAGGACTTCGAAGCCCTGGCTCAAGGGTGTGTTGATGGACCAGAACCAGGGGTCCGAAGTCGCCAATGCAGCGTTGCCCATCGGCATCGCCTTCGGTGCCCATGGCGTCTGGGCCGGGTCTGGGGCCCCTGAGCCGCGGCCCGCGGTATGTCGTTGGCGAAGTGGCAGCACGAAGAGCCTTCGACGACTGAAAACCTTTGAGGTCGATGCCTTCGCGACCGACGCCGATACGTCGGCGATGTCTTTGCTCGTCTGCCGATGCACGCTCCCGAGATCGATGGACGTCGCAGGCGCAGGGCATTCGTTGGCCAGGGCTTCAACGCGGCAAGCGGGTGCAACCTCGACCGCAGTTGGCCCATGGCACCAGGGGCATTGGATGCCTTCAAGGATGCCTGGCAGGACATGGGTGCAGAAGCGGTTGGGTGGCTGCCCAACGTTTCCGATGGTGACGGGCTGCAACCGGGCGGCGTTTATGAGCACGCGTCGGACTCCCTGTTGACAGACGCCGGCAGCCCGCGCGGTTGCCCGCACGTCGATGTCGTTCCCTCCCCAGCGAGGGCGGGCATGAGCTCCTGCCATGGGGGACGTCAGCGAAGCTAGTGGCATCTGCGCAGCCATCGGAGCCAAAGAAACCTTCGAAGCAATCGCAGCCATCGACATCACTGATGCCAAGGCGACATTCAGCCACTTGCTCGTGCAGGTTTGCACAGGGATCCGCTGGTGCGTGTTGTCGCACGAGCGGTGCAAGGGAGGCGCACGAGCGCGCAGCGGTCGACCTGCCCTGACCAGTGAGGGCTGCCGTGACCTCCCGTCATGGGCGAAGGCAACGCAACAAGTGGCATCTGAGCAGCCATCGGAGCCAACGAAACCTTCGAAGCAATCGAAGCCTTTGAAGCAATCGCTGCCGCCGAAACCACTGACGCCGAGTCCATGTTCAACCACGTGGCCGTGCAGATCGACACACGGATTCTGCTGGTGCGTATCGTCGCATGAGCTGTGCAAATGCGGCGCACAAGCGCGCGCCTGTCGCACCTGCACTTTTCAATCGGTCGGAGTCGTCAATCGCCTTCGCGCGGGGGATGCTTGGACGCCTGGGATCTCTGCACTCGATCAACGGGCATGCCCCAGGACCGGCCGGACTGAGTTGTGTCTCTGAGGATTTCGCCGCACTTACCGATCGTGCGGTTTATGTCTGCGGAGGGGCCTGCACTCAGGTCAGAGAAAGCGGCAGGTGCCAAACGGACCTTTACCTGCTTGGACCCGCCGCCGGCCCACTGCGGCGGGGCTTGGGTTCACAGGCGGTGGACTTCCCGAACGACGGATGGACAACTGACTCCTCCACGGCGGCGTCGCAGTGACGGTTTGAAGTGCCACGTCGACGAACTCCGACAGCTCCCGGCCGCGGCACACGTCGTCACCACCCGGCCATCAGACGAACAAACCGTTGAGCCCGGGCAGTTTCCTGGTGCCGTCCTCGCCGACATCGACGCGGTGCCCATCGGCCTCGGCGATCGCGTCGGGTGCCTGTGAGGGGCCAGGGTCGTGTTCGACAGTCACGGCCGACGGGATCTCTTCCGCGTCGTCCGTCGACACCTGGGCCACAGGTGGAGCCGGTGTGGTCGACCGACCCAGCGCGGGGGTGTCTGGGGGACGCGAGCGCTGCGGTGGCGACTGGAAACCGTGGACCTGCCCGACGTCGAGGGGGACCTGCATGTCCGGTGCACACGAGCGCAGCGGTGGTGTCTGGACACTGTGGACCTGCCCCACGTCAAAGGGGACGTCGACGCCGCACAGCCCCGCTGCCAGGCGATCCCGCAGCCATTCCTGGCGGTTCAGCGGCCCGATCTGCGCGAATGCGTCCCGCAGCACCGCGTCTTCGGGGTCGATCTCGTGGATCAACACGGTGATGCGCAGTGTCTCGGTCTCGGCTTGCTCGGTTCCCCGCTTGCCGAGGTCGTTGGACGGCGCATCGCGGTCCAGCCCCAGCAACAGGAGTGCGCGGATGCGTTGTGCGCGCCGACCGGATGTGCGTGCCCGGAGGTCTTCGATGAGCCACGCTTCGTTCGGCAAACGGCGCCGCAGCGTCAGCGTGTACCGGCGCGTTGTGGCTCGCCGTGGGGCAGGGCGTGAGGGCAGGGTTGGCACCGTGGGCTGAGATTGCATCCGTGGCGAAGCCGCCGCGGGGAGGTCAACGGCACCGGTGCACGATGCGGGCCTTGGCAGCCAGTTCCTCCCGCGCCAGCCAGTCGATGAACTCCGCCCGCGGGTGCATGCCGGTGCGGGCGCCGCCGAGCTTCAGCGGTGAAGGGTACCTGTCCGGCTCCATCGAGCGGCGGTTGGCCAAGGTCTTCTGGGTCATCCCCAGGGTCTCGGCCAGCTTGGCGTCGGGCAGGTACGGCTCGTCTGGAAAGTGTCGGTCGAGGCGCGCCCGGATCTGTGCGAAGGCCAGTTCGGAGGCGCTCGTCACAGGCGCGTCCTCGGTTTCGCCAACTGTGTCTGTTGGTGGAACTGTCGGGTTCGGTGCGGTGAGGTGGGTCATGGGGCAGGGCAGTGGCTGGATGGCATGCGGTCAGTGTGGATTCCGGAATGAGCTGGGCGACCTCACACTTAATCCAGAAAACGCGCTGATTTCAGCGTGCGTTTCGGACCCCCGGCAGCCGTTTCGGCGCGCCAAAAGCCCGACAATGTTGGCCGCTCCCCTGGCTGCGCCTTTCGAAAAGCGCCCGCACCGATGACCTCGACCCCCGCCCCGCGCCGAGCAGTGACCTTCCGCCCGCACGTGAAGTCGCGCGAGGGCGGGCTTCGACGGGCAGGTTGGGGTGGCCCCGTCCCGGCACCGGCCCGGGCACGCGTGTGCGGCAGTCGGCGCGATGCCGGCGATTCGGCTGGTGCAAGAAGGGCCCGTTTGTTCGGAGCGTCGGGGCGGTCGCCAGGGCGGCCGCTCATTGCACGGGTCCCGTGATGTCCATCACCGTGTACTACCGAGGCGCCAAGAGCGAACGGCGATGCGCTCTCCAGATGAGGATGATCGAGTTGGGCCGGCAGCCCCTGGTGAAGGAGTGGTACACGGCCTTCGAAGTGGCCGAACGTTATGAGGTCCACTTCCAAGTGGTCTACAGAGGCGCCCGGCTAGGCAACCCGCTTTACCCGGTGGCCACAGCCAAGGGGACAGGAAAGCGGCCACCGATCGAGTTCTCGCGCGAAGCGATTGAAGCCAGTGATCGGGCCCGACTGTTGTTTTACAAGACGACGCCGTCGTGGCAACAGATGACCGGGTCCGACCCCTCATCCGTACCCCCTCGGCGAAGCGCCGCGGCGGTCATCGCGGAGGCCGAACGTGGCAAGGGCCCCGCGTGATCGACCCCGCGTGCGTTGGGCATCTCCCTCTCAAAACCGGGCGTGAATCGCCACGGCAGGAGGGGGCCGCCGAGGGCCTTTCAGTACCGATTTTCTGCGCCAGTTCTGCGCCAGTTCTGCGCCAAATCTGCGCCAGTGCGCAGCGGGAAATGCCGGGAAAAGGCGGGAAACACCGGGATCGGGAAGGTGGCCATGTTCACCTTGACGCTAACCTAAGTCCATGATTTAATTCATGAATCGGAGTTTTAGGGACATCTCGGGAACGACGGGGAAAGAGGCTCGAAGTTGCGACCACTGCCTTCACACGGCAGGGGTCTCAGGTTCGAACCCTGCACCGCCCACCAAGAAAGTATAGGAAAATCAAGGACTTGCGAGGAATCGCAAGCGCTCCTTGTTTGGCGGCAGGAGGCGGTACGGAATCCGTACGGAAACCTGCTCGCGGACTTGTCAGGCGTTGCAACAGAACGACAACCTGCCGCGCAGTGGTCCGTCAGCAGAAGCGCGCGCGCGCGTGACCCCTCCTAAGATCAGGTCCGCTGCACCTGCTGTGTCGGTTTCCCGCCAGCACGTACCAGCGGCGCGAACGCACGCGCCTTGCCCGCCAGCGCGCACCAGCGCATCAGCAGTGCCTCGCCGTCGTTATGCCTGGGCTCTGCGCCTTCCTGCCATCCGCGCAGGGTGGACCTCGCCACGCCGAGAGACGCGGCCAGCGTGCCCAGCGGCGCCGGCTTTCTGGCCGTCGTGCCAGGCAGCTCGTCGCCCAGCAGATAGGTCAGGTCGTCCAGCAGGCGCGGCCAGCCGATAGCGGGCGGGCGGATCATGGGCTGCCCGGCGCCAGCGTGAAGCCTGGGCACCGCTGCAACATGCCCCCCAGGTCGCGGCCCACGTCAGGTGTCGATAGCCCGGCCCGCCGATGGTTGCCGCAACGGCCCGGCCGGTAGTGCTTGCAATCGGCGCAGCTCACCCGCGCGTCTGGTTCCCGGTCCCTTCTCACCAGGCGGTCGGACAGCGCCTCCGCCTCGGGCTCGGGCCAGCCCCAGCGCAGCAGCCGCGCGCGCCGCGTCAGGAATCGTTCAATGTTGGCATCGGTCCAGGCCACGGCCGCCAGCGGGTCGGGCGCCGGATCGGTGGTGGTCGTCGGTGCGCCGGTCAGCAGCGCCAGCAGCGCGGCCCGGTGGTCACGGATCGATTGGCGCTGCGCATCGGTCAGGGCGCCGGCCGGTGTAACGCGGATGCCGCCACCATCGGCTGGGCTGATCGTGAATCCTGCGCCGCGCAAGTGTTGGAGTAGGTTCGCAGCGCCCATCACACCACCTCGTCAGCATCGGCAAGGGGGCCAAGAGTGCCAAGGGGGCCAAGGTTTCCAAGTGGTGATTCGTTGGCATCCTTGGTCCAGTTGGCAAGAAGGCCAGCAGCTTGTGCCTTGGAATCATTGGCACTGTTGGCATCCTTGGCACCCTTGACTGGCAATGCCCAAACCCAGCCGGGTTTCTCCTTGATCGACTCGGCTTGCAGCTCGGCCTTCGCGCGCTTGATCGTGCGTTCACTGTGCCCGGCGTCGCGGGCCTCGCGGAATATCGCCTTCGCCGGCTTCGGCCCGTCGCGGAGTTCGGATCGCAGAAACTGCACCGCCTCGGCGAGCGCTGATGATTCTTCGTCGCCGTCCGGGTCGGCCTCGGCCTCGGCCAGCACGTCGCGCGCCGATCCTTCCAGGGCTTCAAGCCAAACCACACGCTGGCCTTCTACCTCGGGCGCCACTTCCACCCGGTCCAGCGTGTAGGCGAACCCGCCATCGTCCGGGCCGATGTTGGACTTGGCGCGGACCAGCACTCGACGGGGCTCGCCGTCGTCGTCGCTGGTCTTGACCTTGGCGGCCACCAGCACCACGCGGGCCAGCGCCGCGAAGGCGATGCTGCCCGTGATGCGCTCGGCCGGATCGCGGCCCGCCGTGCCCTTGCTGAAGTGCGTCACTCCGACCACGGCGCAGCCCAGGCGCTGGGCCAGGGCAACGACGGGTTGCAGCGACCGGCGCACCTCGGCGCCCTTGTGGCTGTCGCCGGCCACCGCCGAGACGATGGGGTCAAGGATCAGCAGGCGCGGTGCTGCCAGACCCTCGGCCTTCGCTTCAAGCAGTGGCATGTCCCGGCCTGGGTCAAAGGCTTCACCATCGCTGCCCGTGATGCCGTCTATGAAATGAACCCGCCGCATGTCTGCGCCCATCGCCACTAGTCGCGCGGCCAGTACCGCATGTGCATCCTCGCCGCTCCATATCACCACGTCGCCGGGCGCACTCCGTCCCGCCCCATCGGGCCAGGTGTTGCCGCTGGTGACGGTCGCGGCCAGCGACAACGCAATGGTGGTCTTCCCGCAGCCGGGGGCGCCGCCGAGGATGGTCAGCATTGCAGCCGGCAGGAACCCGGGCCACAGCCAGCGCACCGGCTCAAGGGTGACGGCATCGCCGCGTATGAGACGGACCTCTATGGACTCGGGCGCGTCGGACTTGCGGGCCTCGATACGCCTGGCGACTTGCTGGCCGACTTTCGCCAGTGCCAGGTCAGTGATGCTGGCGCCCGTCACTTCACCACCTCGTTGTAGATCGTCTCGATCAAGCCCCACGACACCAGGAGGCGGGCGCGGTCGGCGTTGGTCAGCACGACGCCCTGGGCTTGGTTCTCGGCGCAAAGCGCGACTAGCTGGGCCTCAAACACCAGGGCCTGCAGGGCTTCGCGGGCCGTGAGGCCACGGGCGCCGTCTCGTCGCGGCCGGCGCCGCTCAACCCTCAGTTTGTCAATCACGCTCTGGGCCAGCCGCTGCGGCTCAACCAGATCAGCGTCGATGGTTTCGAGAATGCCGCTCATGGCGCAGTTCTCCAGATGTGACGCCTCTGCATCACCAGGTGGTAGTGCCGATGCCAGCGCCAGCAGGCAAGGCAGCGCAGCCGGCCAGAAGGGCCACAGCGGCAGGCATCGAATAGCAGCGGATGCACGCGCGCCGTGCTGGTGGTGGTGCGGCTCGGTGCCCAGCCGGCCAGCGCCAGGCGGGCGCGCAGGGTGGCAAACAGCTTGCCGTCGTCGGTGGGTTGCTCGAAAATAGGGGAGTCTGTAGTCCTTGGTCCTCCGACTTCGCCCACTGCCAGGTGGGCGTTGTCACTTCTGGGCGTCACCACAGCATCCGCAGCAGCGGTGCCCAGCGGTGCCAGGTCAACATGATCGTGGTGGGCCAGCTCAGGCGCGGCCAGGCCCGGCACAGTGCCGTGGTGGTGGGCGTCCATGCGGGCCTCACTGCGTGACCACGGATGCGCGCTCGGCGATCCATGTTTCGATGCTGGATTCGAGCCAGCCGACAGCCTTGGCCGTCAACGGGATGGCAGCAGGGAATTGCCGCTTCGCCATGAGCGCATAGATGGCGCTGCGTGACAAGCCCGTGCGCAGTTCAACTTCCGGGCGCCGCAGGATGCGGGCGCGGGCCTGGGCTTGCTGCCCTTGCATGTGAGCCAGCGTGGCCCGTGTGACTTCCGACATTGCTTCCACCTTCAATCTCTGCGGTGCCCTATTGCGTCGCAGGGCGCCGTTACGCGCCGTGGTGGTACTGTCGAAAATAAGCCTCGCAATCGATAGGTGGGGGTTCGTTTACGGGCAGGCGTCAGGGCCTTCGCTTCGCCTTGGGCTTGGGCTTGAAGCGCTGGTAAGCCTTGCCGCTGATGCGCATGTGTTCGCCCACTGTGTCCGCGCCGAAGTGTTCGGGTGCGGGCGTAGGTCGATCCGCCCATGCGCTGCGCCAGTTCCGAATGGTCGCCGTCGAGACCTGATAGGCAGTCGCTACCGTGCTCACTGCCGCCGCGTCGGCAATGCGTCCGTCTACGCACCAGCGCAGGTATCGAATGCCGTC
>JANYKR010000015.1 GCA_025358155.1 Betaproteobacteria bacterium | reverse complement strand
CTTTGCCCGCAAGGAGAACGCCGACTACCAGTTCTACGCCACCGTGATGTTCTTGCGGCAGGTGCTGGGTCTGGGCAGCAAATAGCTCGCTGCAGGTCTACCGGCGTCGGGCGCAAGCCCGAGGGGCTGCGGACCGAACAGCCATAAAAAACCCCGCCGAAGCGGGGTTTTGAGAGCCGGGCCGAGTTTGACTCAGCTGCGGCGGCGCCGGCTGATACCGAACAGGCCGAGCAAGGCCAGGCCGGTCAGCGCGATGCTCGAAGGCTCAGGCACCACTTGCACCTCGGTACCGATTTCGGACAGCAGCGCGCCCCGGACACCGTTGTTGTTGGCATAGACCGCCAGGCGCAGGTCGTACAGACCAGGGCCGGGCAGCGCGCCACCAAAACCTGCGTTGGCGAACTTGGCATTGGCGGACTGCTGCACGCCGTACTCGCCGACCTGCGGGCCTATCGCGGTATCGACGCGCTTGGCGCCGTTGTAGTACTCGTTGTCGGGCCAGTTGGTCAACACATTGAGCACGTTGAAGTTGGTGGCGGCGCTGCTGTCGGTATCGACCGAGAGCTCGACAAACACGTCGAAGAAGCTTTTCGTGCCCCCGCCGTTTTGCAGATTGACCGAGAGCTCGTAATTCCACATCGCCTTGGGCCCGCCGGTGCAAATCGGGTTGCACAGGCCTGCGGTGGTGGAGTAGATACCGCTCGAGCCATTGATGGTGGCCAGCGTGGCGCGGTTCTTGACGCGAAGCGCCACTTCGACATTGCTGGCGGCGTCGGTGCCGATAGTCCAGTCGCCATTGACATTGCCGCTGCCGAAATAGACCCCTGGCGCGGCGATGTTGCCGTAGCTATTGACGGGCACGGCCATCGCCGAGCCTGCGGCACCGATCAAGGTGCAGGCCGCCAAAACCTGGCGTGTGAAGTTGGAAAGCTGTTTCATTCAGACTCCTTTGATTCGGTTGAATGCTTTGGGCAGGCTTGCCCAATGCCTTTCAAGCCAATGAAGTTCGAGAAGCCATCAGTCTTGTAGGGGTGCAAGAGCACAGAGCGTGCCAGGGAATTCGTCTGCACCTGTGCTCACCCAAATTTCCGTGTCAAATCAACGCGAAATTTTTAACACTAAGGTTGCACGTCACCTGCAGCCTGCCAGCCCGCAACGAACGCTGTAAACCTGTTCGACAAATGCGGCTTGAGCTGTGTCAAGACGGCGCCGCTGTTGCCGCCGCTGCCCGGACCGAAATCAACCGTGGCGGCGCAGCAGCACGGCACGCCATCGCGCCTTCAGGCGCACCGAGTTCGGCGAGGCCGATGGCCGCTGCCCTGCGCTCACTCCAGCGTGATCTTGCGCTCGCGGATGATCTGGCCCCAGCGCGCGCTGTCGGCCGCCACCATCGCGGCAAAGTCGGTGGCCGTGCCTATGCGGGCCGGCTCGGCGCCCAGTTTGGCCAGCCGGTCCACCACGTCGGGCGCCAGCAGCGCCTTGGCAAACTCGGCGTGGATGCGCCGGGCCAGGTCGGCATCCAGGCCCTTGGGCGCGTACAGCCCGAACCAGGTCACCGATGAAAAGCCCGGCAAGCCCGCCTCGGCCAGCGTGGGCAACTCGGGCACCAGCGCCGACCTCTTGGGGCCGGTGACCGCCAACGCCCTTACCCGGCCGCCCGCGACATGGGGCATGCCCGACGGGATCGCATCGAACAGCACCTGCACGTTGCCGGCAATCAGGTCGGGCATCGCCAGCGAGGTGCCTTTGTAGGGCACATGGGTCATGGACACACCGGCCTGGGCCATGAAGGCCTCGGTCGTCAGGTGGACGATGGTGCCGTTGCCGCTGCTGGCGTAGTTCAACTGGCCGGGCTGCTTGCGCGCCAGCGCCACCAGTTCGGCCACGTTGCGCGCCTCCAGCTTGGGCGCCACCAACAGCAGGCTGGCGGCGTCGGCCAGATGGGCAAGTGGGGTGAAGTCAGTTACCGCGTTGTAGGGCAGTTTGGGCGACAGGTGCGGCGCGATCGCGTGGGTGCTGCTGGTGGTCAGCAGCAGGGTGTAGCCATCGGCCGGCGCCCGCGCCGCCTCGGCCGACCCCAGCGTGCCGCCGGCGCCGGCCTTGTTGTCCACCACCAGCTGCTGGCCGCTGCTGACCGACACCCGCTGCGCGATCGCGCGGGCCACCAGGTCGGTGGCGCCGCCGGCTGGAAACGGCACGATCATCCGGACAGTGCGGCTTGGCCAGCCGGACGTTTGGGCTGGGGCGGTGCCACAGGTGGCCGACAGGGCCAACACCAGCAAGGGTTTGATCAGTTTGCGCACGGCCGGCTCCGGGAGATTGGCTGACATTGTCGACGGGTCTGCCGAGTGGGCGACGCGTGCCGTGGGTCGCCAGACTGGTTGCGGCTCGTTGCGGTCGTTCGTCGCAGGGGTTCTGATCGCGCCGCTTTGCTGTGTGCAGCCGTCGTTTGATATTCGGCGCCGGGGTTTCGCCCCGGCGGGCGACTAACTTTCTTTTCTAGAAAAGAAAGTCAGCAAAGAAAAGTCTGGAAAAACAGTTTCCATGTCGATATACACGACGCCGAAGACCACGGAGAGTATCGACTCGCCCGCCAGGCGGGCTCAAACAGGCGCCACCTGTCAAGCGGCGTGATGACGGGTCAGCGGCGCGGCAAAGGCGGCTGCTGTATTGGCGATGCACGGCGAACGGCGGGCGGCGGGCGGCGGGCGCTTTTGCACCCGCCGCGTGGCCTGCAGTTTGCACCCGCCACGTGGCCTGCAGTTTGCACCAGCCGCCGCCTGAGTCGGCAAATCGACGGTGCGTTCTGGGCCTTCAAATACGCCTCTGTTTGAGCCCGCCGGGCGGGCGAGTGATCAGCCACCGATGCGATCGAAGACGTGTATACAACCATGGTATTGCATTGAAGCGCTTTCTTTGCCTTCTTTCTTTTCGCCAAAAGAAAGAATGGTCGCCCGCCGGGGCGAATACCCGGCGCCGAATATCAAACGACGGCAACACCCAGCAAAGCGTGCGCTCAAAACACCTGCGATGAACAGCAGCA
>JANYKR010000006.1 GCA_025358155.1 Betaproteobacteria bacterium | reverse complement strand
TGGAAAGTGGCGATGAACCAGTTCGCGATACTGTACGAAGATCGCTTCACGCAGCCCGCCTACGGCGGCGCAAGGTGAGGAGGGTTGATCCATGAATACATGCCCCAACCGGGGCGCCTCCGGCGGCCTGGCAGGGGCCCGGAGACAATAGAAATTCACTCAACAGCCAATTCGCAGAAACGCCTCACACACAGAATTTCTGACACTCCCGATTTCGCATACGCCACGGGCGCAAAATCGCTTGTCACGTACGGACATGTGCCGTACATTCCCGGCAGGGAGACAGACATGGCCACTCAAGACACCCCCGACACCACCCGCGACGCTCGGCTCGAAGCCCGCGTGTCCGCGGCGCAGAAGAGCCTGCTCCAGCAAGCGGCAGCGCTTTCCGGTCGCACGCTGAGCGAGTTCGTGGTTGCCAGTGCGCAGGACGCAGCGCGGCGCGTGATCGCCGAACACGAGTCGATACTTCTGTCGCGTGAAGAGCAGTTGGATTTCGTGAAGGCCTTGCTGAACCCGCCGGAGCCGAACGCGCGCTTCAAGCGCGCGGCCAAGGCCTACCGCCAACGCACCGGCATATAGCCGGTGGCCTTGGGCAACATCACTGTCGAGCCTCTGGGCCGGCAGCACGACCGAGCTGCGTTTCATTGCGGCGCGGAAGCGCTTGATCGCTATCTAAAGCAGCAGGCTCGGCAAGACGCGGACAAGCGCGTGGCCGCGCCCTTCGTCGCAGTGAGCCCGCCGAACACACGTGTCCTCGGCTACTACACACTGTCGGCCTCGGTGCTGACCCTGACCGACCTGCCAGACGAACTCGCTCACAAGCTGCCTCGCTATCCGCAGCTTCCCGTCACCCTACTGGGCCGGCTGGCGGTCGATCAATCCACCAAGGGCCAAGGCCTTGGGGAACATCTGCTCCTGGATGCCCTACGCCGCAGCCTGGCCCACGCCGACCAGATTGCCGCGATGGCGGTGGTGGTCGATGCCAAGGACGAGGCTGCCGCGGCGTTCTATCGGCACTACGGTTTTGTCACCCTGCAGGCTCAGCCGAGCCGGTTGTTCGTGCCGATGCGTCTGGTGGCGCAGCTTCTGGGGTAGCCGGCGATGGAACTCATTGACAACATCAACCGCCTGCTGGGTGACGACCTCAAGCGGGCACTGAAGCCGGGCGCACGCCTGAAGGTCGCAGCCTCGTGCTTCTCGATGTATGCATTCGAGGCGCTGAAGGCGGAGCTGGAACAGGTCGACGAACTTCACTTCATCTTCACGTCACCCACCTTCATGGCTGAGGAGGTGACGGACAAGATCCGCAAAGAGCGCAAGGAATTCCACATTCCCAAGCTCAACCGCGAGCGAAGCCTGTACGGCAGTGAGTTCGAAATCCACCTGCGCAACAAGCTCACCCAGCGCGCCATCGCACGTGAGTGCGCCGACTGGCTGCGCCGCAAGGCGCGCTTCATGTCGAACCGCACCCAGGCGCCGATGCAGCCGTTCGCGTGTGTTGAACCGGCCGACTCAGCAGACGCCCGCACCGTCTACATGCCCCTGCACGGTTTCACCGCGGTGGACCTTGGCTACCAACCCGGCAACGCCGTCTCCAATCTCGTCAACAAGATGGATGAGCCGCCGTTCACGGCGACCTATCTCCAGCTCTTCGACCAGATCTGGAACGACGCTGAGAAGGTCGAGGACGTCACCGGGGCCATCGTCGACCACATCGCCACGGTCTACAAGGAAAACTCGCCCGAGAGCATCTACTTCCTGATGCTCTACAACATCTTCAACGAGTTCCTGGGCGACGTGAATGAAGACGTGCTGCCGAACGACCGCACCGGCTACCAGGGCACGCTGATCTGGCAGAAGCTCTTCAACTTTCAGCGTGATGCCGCCACCGGCATCATCAACAAGCTCGAAACCTACAGCGGCTGCATCCTGGCTGACAGCGTGGGCCTGGGCAAGACCTTCACCGCGCTGGCCGTCGTCAAGTACTACGAGCTGCGCAACAAGTCGGTGCTGGTGCTGTGCCCCAAGAAGCTGGCCGACAACTGGCTCACCTTCAACCACAACCTCAAGACCAACCTCTTCGCGAAAGACCGCTTCAGCTACGACCTGCTCTGTCACACGGACCTGAGCCGCAGCAGCGGGGAGTCTTTCGGCACCGCGCTCAACCGCGTGAACTGGGGCAACTACGACCTTGTCGTCATCGACGAGTCGCACAACTTCCGCAACAACGATGTCTTCAAGGAGCGGGAGACGCGCTACCAGAAGCTGATGAACCAGGTCGTCAAACAGGGCGTCAAGACCAAGGTGCTGATGCTGTCGGCCACCCCGGTGAACAACCGCTTCAACGACCTGCGCAACCAGCTGGCGCTGGCCTACGAAGGCGACTCCGAGAACCTGAGCAAGAAGTTGCGCACCGGCAAGTCGGTCGAGGAGATCTTTCGCCACGCGCAGGCGGCTTTCAACACCTGGAGCAAGCTGCCCGTGGAGGAGCGCACGGCACGCGCGATCCTCGACGCGCTGGACTTCGACTTCTTCGAGCTGCTGGACAGCGTGACCATTGCCCGGTCCCGCAAGCACATCCAGACCTTCTACGACACCACCGAAATCGGCCAGTTCCCTGAGCGGCGCAAGCCGCTGTCGTACCACTGCCCCATCACGCACCGCGGCGACGTGCTGGGCTTCAACGACATCTTCAGCCACCTGTCGCGCATGAAGCTGGCCGTGTACGCGCCGCTGAGCTACATCTTGCCCAGCCGGCTGAAGAAGTACGAGGCGATGTACGACACCCAGGTGTCCAGCGGCGGCGGCAAGTTCCGCCAAGTCGACCGCGAACGCAGCCTGCAGACCCTGATGACGGTGAACCTGCTCAAGCGCTTGGAAAGCTCGGTGCATGCATTCCGCCTCACGCTTCGCTCGCTGCGCGACAACCACGCCGGCACGCTCGCCCGCATTGCAGCCTTCAAGAATGATGGTCGATCCGCCAGCGTGACGGACCTGACCGAGGCCTTGAGCGACCTCGACCCCGAGGACGACGACCTGCCCGATTTCGAAGATCTAAGCGGGCCGGGTTCAGACGCCGTCGGCGGCAAGATCAAGATCAGCCTGGCC
>JANYKR010000321.1 GCA_025358155.1 Betaproteobacteria bacterium | reverse complement strand
CCGCCACCAACTTCAACGTGCTCAATGTGTTGACCAACTGGCCCGACATCGAGTACTACAACGGCACCAAGCGCGTCGAACCCCGATAGGCCCGCAGGCCGGCGAGTACGGCGTGCAGCAGGCCGCCAATGCCAAGTTCGCCAACGCAGGTTTTGGTGGCGCGCTGCCCGGCCCTGGTCTGTACGACCTGCGCCTGGCGGTCAATGCCAACAACAACAGTGCCCGGGGCGCGATGCTGTCCGAAGTCGGTACCCAGGTGAAGGTGCAAGCGGTGCCTGAGCCTTCGAGCATCGCACTGACCGGCCTGGCCTTGCTCGGCCTGTTCGGTATCAGCCGGCGCCGCCGCAGCTGAGTCAGACTCGGCCCGGCTCTCAAAACCCCGCTTCGGCGGGGTTTTTTATGGTTGTTCGGTCCGCAGCCCCTCGGGCTTGCGCCCGACGCCGGTAGACCTGCAGCGAGCTATTTGCTGCCCAGACCCAGCACCTGCCGCAAGAACATCACGGTGGCGTAGAACTGGTAGTCGGCGTTCTCCTTGCGGGCAAAGCCGTGGCCCTCGTTGTCGGCGCGCAGGTACCACACTGTCGTGCCGTTGCCCCTCACCTGGGCCACGATCTGCTCGGCCTCGGTGACCGGCACCCGCGGGTCGTTCTTGCCCTGCACCACCATCAGTGGCCGGGTGATGCGGGCGGCGTGGGTCAGCGGCGACATGCGTTGCAGCACGGCGCGCATCACTGGGTCGCGTTCGTCGCCGTATTCCACCCGGCGCAGGTCGCGGCGGTAGCTTTCGGTGTTTTCGAGAAAACTGACAAAGTTGGAGATGCCCACCACATCAATCGACCCGGCGATGCGCTCAGGGTACGTGGTGGCCACCGCCAGGCTCATGTAGCCGCCGTAGCTGCCGCCGGCCACCACCACACGCCCAGGGTCCAGGTCGGGCTGGGTGGCGATCCAGTCGAGCAACGCGCCGATGTCCTTGACCGAGTCTTCGCGCAGCGCGCCGTTGTCCAGCCCCAGAAAGGTCTTGCCGTAACCGCTGGAGCCGCGCACATTGGGCTGCAGCACGGCGATGCCCAGGTCTTGCAGCAGGTGGTTGGTGCGCCCGCCAAAACCGGCCTTGGCTTGCGCTTCCGGACCGCCGTGGATGTTGATCAGCACTGGCCGGCGCCCGGTGAAGCGCGCCGGTGGCCGGTTCAGCAGGCCCGAGATGCTGCGCCCGTCAAAACTGGTCCAGCGCACGATCTGCTGTTCGGTCAGCGCTGCGGTGTCGAGCGCCGGATGCAGGCGTGCGCGGGTCCAGAGCTCAACCCGGCCGGTGGGGGCATCGAGGCTGTAGACCTGGCCGGGCGAGCGGGCGCCGGCGAGCTGCAGCGCCAGCTCGGGCGCTCGGGCATGGAAGCGCAGCCGGCCCACGCTGCCCTCTGGCAGGGTGATCGCAGGCCGCACAACGCCGCTGCGCGCATCGACGAGTTGCAACCCGTCCCGGCCATCGACGTTGATGCGCAGCGCCAGCAGCGAGCCGTCGGCCGACAGGTCGGCATCTTCGACATCCCAGGGCACGGTGGCGCTCAAACGCCGCAGTGCGCCACTGGCCAGATCGAGCGCCATCAGCTCGCGGAACTCGCCGGCCCGGTCACTGATCAGGTACAGCGTGCGGCCGTCCGGGCTGAAGGCCTCCGCCGCATGGCTGGCGGGTGACTGGGTTGGGCTGCCGGCTGCGCTGCCCGAAGCTGCTGCGCCTTTGGCGACGTCAGCCCCCGGCGCAGGCAGCAACTGGCGGCGCTGGCCCGTCGCCAGGTCCAGCAGCCAGATCTCGGACTCGGTGGCCGAAAGGTAGCGCACCAGCGCAGCCTGGCTGTCGTCCGGCGACACGGCGCTGGCCTGCCAGCCGCCGCCCGGCAGTTCGGCCAGCACCCGGCGCTGGCCCGGGCGGGCCGGGTCCAGCAGCCACAGCGTGGTGTTGATGGCCGTGCGGCGGCCGCCCGCTGCGGTGCGGTCCAGCGGTACCGAGCTGACGATCGCCAGGCTGCTGCGGTGCAGCCAGGTGTTGAGGTCGTGGCGCTGGTCGGAATCGGTCAGCAGGGTTTGCGCGCGGCCGGGCAGGTCCAGCCGGTAGAGCTGGTAAGCCTCGTTGCCGCCGGTGCCGCGCATCAGCACGATGCTGCGGCCCTCGCGCGGCTCGTACCAGGCGCGGGTCACCGGTTCGTCGCCATCGGTCAGTGCCTCGGGCTCGGCCAGCGGGCCGGCCACGCGGTAGAGCTGGGCGATGTTGCCGCCCACCGGCCGGTGGCTGACCAGCATTTCGCGCCGGGTCGGGTGCCAGTCGACAAAAGTGTGGCCGGCAAATTCGGTGTAGCGGGCCACCGCCTGGGCCACGCCTTGCGGCACTGGGGGCACGCCTTGCAGCAGCAGCGCGGCGGGTGCAGCCACCCAGGCGGCTGGGGCGGGCAGTGCCGGTGAGGCTGCCTGCGCTGGCTGGGTTGGCGTCAGTGGCGCGACGCTGGCCGTGGGCACGGGTGCCGCGCAGGCCACCAGCAATGCGGCTGCCAGCAGACAACTGACCCACCGAGAGGTGCGATTCATGCCCAGGCCTTTGGGTTTGAGGAACAGCCCGGCATTCTGGCCGAGACCGCGCCGTTGGCCAGGCGCAAAATCCCGGCCTCGCGCTTGCATGCCGAGCCGCTCACTGTCCATCCACCCGCCCGTTCACCCGTCCGCCTTGCTGCCCCGATGCGCCTAGAAGACCTCCGACTGCGCCTGCGTGCGCTGGGCGCCAAGCCCGAGCACACACAGCGCCTGCTGCGCGACTGGGTCAACGCCTTGCCGCCCGACGCCGGCAGGCCGCGCCTGGACGGCTGGCTGCCCAAGCCCTTGCGCGAGGCGCTGCCAGCGCTGCGGGCCGAGTGGCACAGCCTGGCCCGTTTGCAGTCCGAGCACCCGGGCGAGGACGGCTCGGCCCGGCTGCTGCTGGCGCTGGCCGATGGGCAAACCGTCGAGAGCGTGCTGTTGACGCCGGGCCGCACGTCGGGGCTGTGTGTCTCCACCCAGGTGGGCTGCGCGGTGGGCTGCGTGTTTTGCATGACCGGGCAGGGCGGACTGTTGCGCCAGGTCGGCAGCGCCGAGATCGTCGCCCAGGTCGCGCTGGCGCGCTCGCTGCGGACGGTGCGCAAGGTGGTGTTCATGGGCATGGGCGAGCCCGCGCACAACCTGGACAACGTTATCGAGGCGATTGAATTTTTGGGCACGCTCGGCAATATCGGCCACAAGAACCTGGTGTTCTCGACCGTGGGCGACCTGCGGGTGTTCGAGCGCCTGCCGGCCGGGCCGGTCAAGCCGGCGCTGGCGCTGTCGCTGCACACCAGCAAGGCCGGCCTGCGCGAGCGCCTGCTGCCGCGTGCGCCCCGGCTGTCTCCCGACGAACTGATCGAACGGGCCGAGGTCTACGCCCGCGCCACGGGCTACCCGGTGCAGGTGCAGTGGACGCTGCTGGACGGCATCAACGACGGCGACGACGAGCTCGACGGCATCGTGCGCCTGATGGCCGGCAAGCACATGGTGCTCAACCTGATCCCGTACAACACGGTGGACGGGCTGGACTTCCGGCGGCCGAGCCGGGAGCGCGCGGCCGAGATGGCGCGCGGGTTGCACCGGCGCGGCGTGCTGACCAAGCTGCGCCAGTCGGCCGGGCAGGACGTGGAGGGCGGCTGCGGGCAGTTGCGGGCGCGGGCCATCGGCCAGCCGGGCACACCCGGTCCATCGGCATCGGCTGACCCGGCCACCGTCGCGTGGCCCAAATCGTTGCGCCGGCCGCCGGTTGCGGTGGATTGAACTCCTTGTGCCGCGCCCGCCCGGGCTGCTGTCCCTCGCACAACCCCACTGCACATCCCACCACACCCCCCACCACAACACAGCCATGCCACTGACCGCCGCCGAAACCGCCCTGATCGCGCAGGCCCGCCAACTGGCCCGTGAGCAGATCAGCCCGCAGGCTGCACGCTGGGAGCAAGAACGCCGCATCGGCCACGAGGCGCTGGCGGCAGCGGTGGCGCTGGGCCTGACCCGGCTGCAAGTGCCACTGGCGGCTGGCGGGCTGGATTTTTCATTCGCCTGCAAGGCCGAGTTGGCCGAGGTGCTGGCGGGCGGCGACTTCGGCTTCACGATGTCGTTGATCAACACCCACAACGTGGCGGCCAAGCTGGCGAGGGATGCCGCGCCCGCCGTGGCGGCGCGCTACCTGCCCGACCTGGTCGCCGGCAGGCGCCTCGGTTGCACCGCGCTGACCGAGCCCGGCGCCGGCTCGGACTTTGCCGCCATCACCACGCTGGCCACCCGCTGCGACGGCGGCTGGCGCATCAACGGCGCCAAAGCCTGGATCACCAACGCCGCCGAGGCCGACGTGATAGTGCTGTTTGCCCAGACTGAGCCCGGCAGCGGCGGCCGGGGCATTGCCGGTTTTCTGGTGGACGGCCGGCGGGCCGGTTTTGTTCGTGAGCCCGCCTATGCGCTGGGCGGCCAGCACAGCATCGGCACCGGGGGTTTTCGGCTGACCGACTACCTGGCCAGCGACGACGAACTGCTGCACCCGCCGGGCCAGGCTTTCAAGGCCGCGCTGGGTTCGATCAACGGCGCCCGCACCTACATCGCGGCAATGTGCAACGGCATGGTGGCCGACGCGCTGCAGGTGGCCTGGGCCTATGGCCAGCAGCGCTCCAGCTTTGGCCAGCGGCTGGCCGACCACCAGGGCTGGCGCTGGCGCCTGGCCGAAGCCGCCAGCGAGTTGGCTGCCTGCCGCCTGATGGTGAGCCGGGCCGCCGAGCTGATCGACGCCGGCCAGGCCACCGGCGCGCCGGCACAGCTGGCTGCCGCCCAGGCCAAGCTGCTGGCCTGCCGCATGGCCGACCGCCAGCTGCCGGCGCTGGCCCAGGCCATGGGCGCCGAGGGCTTGCGCGAGCAGCACCCCTTTGCACGCCACCTGCTGGGCGCCCGGGTGGCGGGTTTTGTCGATGGCTCGACCGAGATGCTGCTGGAGCGCATTTGCGCCGTGATGGGCGGCTGACCGCCTGAACCCGAGCCTGAACCCGAGCGCTAGCGCAGCGGGGTGGCGGCGGGCAAAGGCATGCCGCGCCGTGCCATCTCGGTGCGCACCCGGTCGGGCCGGTCGCTGATGATGCCGTCCACCCCCCAGTCGAGCAGGCGGTTGATTTGCGCCGGCTCGTTGACCGTCCAGGCCAGCACCTGCATGCCCAGGCCTTGTGCCTCCTTGACCTTGGCGGCGTCGAGATCACCAAAATATGCGGCCCACGTGCGGCCGCCGGCGGCCTGCACCAGGCGCGGTACGGAGCCATGCTGGCGCAGGCTCAAACCCGCTGTCCAGGGCGATGGCCCGGTCTCGCCATCGGCCAGGTTGTCGAGCCAGCGCTGCTGCGCTGTCAGGTAGACGGTGTTGATCTCCGGCGCCTCGCGCTGCACCACTTGCAGCGTGCGCCAGTCGAACGACTGGATGCTGCTGCGCTGGGCCATGCCGGCCTCGCGGATGGCCTGGATCAGCGCCAGGGCAAAGGGCTCGGGTGCGAGGGTGTCGTCCGGCGCCAGCGGGAACACCTTGGTCTCGATGTCGAAGCGCACCTGGTCGTTGCCGCTGCGCCGCACCAGCGCAAACAGGTCGCTCAAACGTGGCAGCCGTGTGCCGTCGGCCGGCACTTGCTCGGCAAACTGTGCGGCGTAGCGGCTGCCCGGTTTGATGCGGCCCAGCCCGTAGCGCTGCAACTCCGCCAGTGAGGTCTGGTGGATCAGGGGCCCGGGGCCGGTGAGGAACCGACCCTCAGCATCGCGGGTGATGTCCGGGTTCAGGCGCGGGTCATGCGAGATCACCAGCACACCGTCCTGGGTGATGGCAACGTCAAGCTCCAGCGTGTGCACGCCAATCGCCAGCGCCCGCTCAAACGCCGGCAAAGTGTTCTCGGGCGCCAGCCCGCGTGCGCCACGGTGGCCTTGCAGGTCAAACGCTGCGGCCTGCAAGGACACGGCAGCCAGCAGCACAACGGTCCAAGGTTTCATGCCCATTCTCCCCAGGGCCGGCCCGGGTTGGCCAGCCAACAGGCCCGATTCTGAGGGCTGGGCTCGGGGTAATCCACGGGCGGATTCGCTGGTTTCCCCGGGGCTGTTTCGTCACCTGCGCGACCCGATGCCGACCAAACCGGGCCGTATCGACAAAGCCCGGCGTTTGTTGGCCGGCCATCCACCCGCACGGAGATACCCCATGAACCACCCTGGCCGCTTTACCCAGCGCCTCGCACAAACCGCTATCGCGCTGGCCGCTGTCAGCCTGATCGCCGCTTGCGGCGGCAGTGACGACCCCGCGCCGATCCCCGAAGAAACCCGGGCCCAGGACACCCGTACCTTCACCGCCGATGCCACGGTCACCACCTTTGCCGCGATGCCCGCCGCTGTCGGTGACGTCACCGACATGGCCACCACCAACCGCTGGGCCGGTGTGCTGGGCGGCGCGGCCTACAGGGTCGAGGTGCCCGCCAACTGGAACGGCAAGCTGGTGATGTACGCGCACGGTTACGCTGGCACGGGCGCCGCGCTCAACGCCGGCACTCCGTCGATCCGCCGCTACCTGGTGCAAAACGGCTACGCCTGGGCGGCGTCCAGCTACAGCAAGAACTACTACGACGTGAGGGTCGGGGTCGAAGACACCAACGCTCTGGCCAACGAGTTCGTCAAGATTGCCGCCAAGAACAGCCGCACCCTGGCCACGCCGACCAAGATCTACATCACCGGCCATTCGATGGGCGGCCACATCACCGGCGCAGCCATCGATGACGAAGCCCAGGCTTACGCCATCAACAAGACCAAGTACGCTGGCGCGGTGCCGATGTGCGGCGTGATGGGCGATACCGAGCTGTTCAACCAGTTTGCTGCGATGCAGGTCACCGCCCAGGCACTGGCCGGGCTGCCCAGCTACCCGACCGCCAAGTTTGCCGAGATCAAGACCCTGGTGGACAGCACGCTGTTCACCACCTTCCCGTCGGTGCCCACGGCCATTGGCGTCAAGTACCTGTCGGTGGTCAAGAACATCACCGGGGGTGACCGCCCGATGTTCGACCTGGGCATCGCCTTTGGCGGCAGCTTCCCGTCGGCTTACGGTACTTTCGGGTCGGACGGCACGGTCACCGGCATCCTGAACAAGAACCTGCTCGACACCAATGCCTACACCTACGTCATCAGCGGCGATGCGGCGGGTTCGGCCGCGCTGAATGCCTCCGTGCTTAAGCTGACCGCTGCCACCGATGCCAACCGCCTGCGCACCGACGGCATGCGCTGGATTCCGAAGGTCAACGGCAACTTCAAGATCCCCGTGGTCTCGATCCACACGCTGGGTGACCTGTTTGTGCCGTTCAGCATGGAGCAGGTGTTCCAGAAGAACGTGGCCGCCAAGGGCAACAGCGCGTTTTTGGTGCAGCGTGCGATCCGCGGCGTGAGCCATTGCGACTTCACGGTGGCCGAGCAGGTGGCCGCCTTTGACGACATGATCAAGTGGGAAAGCGGCGGCGCCAAGCCGGCAGGCGATGACGTGGTGACCCCCGCCACCGTGGCCGCCCCCACCTACGGCTGCACGTTCACCAAGAACACGCTGGGGCCGGACGAATTCGGCGTGACCAAGGCCTTGCGCCCGAATGCCGTGGCGCTTTCGGTCGCCTGCCCGGGCTGAGCCCTGCGCGTGCACTGCCGCAAGGCGGTGCACACCTGACAGGGGCCCGGCCGCGCATTCCGCGTGCCGGCCCTGCCCGCCACAGGCCCTGCAAGGGGCCTGTGCTACGTCTGATCTCAGCTGAGATCAGCGCAGGCCGGACGGCAACAGCCGCTCTCCGGCCGGCACCTCGGCCATGCTGACTTGCGAATCCAGCTCGATCGCCACCTGGGTGCAAACCTCGCGGCACAGCGTGGCCACCCGCTCGCTCTGCAAACGGTAGTAGATCTGGGTGCTGTCACGCCGCTTGCCCAGCACACCCGCCCGGTACAGCGTGGCCAGGTGCTGCGACATGTTGGGCTGAGTGGTGTCGATCTCGTGCAGCAGTTGCGAGACGTTTTTCTCGCCGTGGCAGAGCGCGCCGATGATCTTGAGCCGGATCGGTGTGGACAACAGCGAGAACAACTCGGCCACCGACTCGAACACCGCATCGGCAGTATCCACAGGATGGGGCGCGGGCAGTGTGGCTGACATCACTCGATTTTATGCGTCAACGCTGATGTTTGAGCGCAGGCCCGGCAACCGTCGCTGCCTGGCCTGAACCCGGCGGACGCGCACCACTGCACTGCGGCCCGCCCGCCGCTTCAGGGCGCCTCGTGCTCCATCAGCAGGTAGGTGTTGTAGGCGTTCATGCGGTTGGCCGCCGCAAACAGCGGCAGCTGGGCAAACCGCGACCAGTCGGTGCGGGCGTAAGCCTCGTCAAAAGGCTCCAGCTTGCGCGCCGCCTCGCCCATGGTCTGGCGCAGGTAGGCCAGGTAGTCACGCGTCTGCTGCATGTCCTGAGCGGGCTGGTGCGACAGCGGACCGTGGCCGGTCACCAGCACCCGGGGCTGCAGGTCTTGCATGCGGTCGATGGCCGTGATCCAGCGCCGGCTGTCGGCCTGGCCCACAAACGGCAGGCGACCGCGGAAGACGATGTCACCGGCAAACAGCACACCGGTTCGGGCGTCATGCACCACCAGGTCCTCGGCGGTGTGCGACGGCCCGGCATGGCGCACCCGAAACTCACGCTGGCCGATGCGCAACAGCAGGTCGTCGTCCTGCCCGCCGTCGCCCAGCCAGAGGTCGGGCGACACCAGCCGGGTTTGACCGTCCACCCAGGGGAACAACTGCTCACGGCTGATGGCCAGCCGCTGCCGCGCCGCGTCCGAGGCCAGGTAGTCGCGGCAGGCGGCGTGGCCCACGATCTGGGCGCCGGCATCGCGGAACACCTGCAATCCATAGATGTGATCGGCGTGGCAGTGCGTGACCACGACAAAGCGAACCGGCAACGGGGTGACCTGCCGTATCAGCGCCAGCAGTTGCCGCGCCAGCGGCGGCGAGCCCAAGGCATCCACCACCAGCACGCCACCGTCGGCCACCACGAAGCCGGCGTTGGAGATGAAGTTCTGGTTGGCGGCCGAGCCCATCGCCGACGCGCCCTGCACAAACCAGGTGCCTTCGGCCACCGGCTCCAGCACCATGGCCACCGTGCTGACCACCGTGCTGGCGGGTATGGTGGGCGGCTCGGGCGGGGTCTGCGCCGAGCCCTGCGCCGCAGCCAGCATCAGCAGCAAGGCCACCAGCGGCGTCGATACCCGCACAGACACCCACCCAGAAAGCCAGCCCTGCGCCCCGGCGCCAGGCAGGGATTCAGTCGGGATGTCAGGGGAGGTTTGCATCGGGCAGCACTCTATGCAAATGTAATGATATTTGGCCCACTGTAGCCCCAGGGGTTGCGCTGCGGTCAGCGCGATGCGCGACCCGGCCGGCCGGCCCAAACTTGCGTGGCAAGCCGGACATTCACTGCCAGAATCCGTGCGGTCTGCGGCTCGGCCCAATCGACCCGCCCAATCGCCCGCCCAAGCGATGTGATCCACCACCAGGAGCGTCCTGCATGAAGCCCACTCCCTGCGCAAGACCCGACCCACGGGCCTGCCGCCGCCGCAGCCTGCGGGCGGCCTGGTGCCTGCTGCCCTTGAGCCTGCTGGCGCTCGCGCCGCTTGCTGCCTGGTCTGCCGATCAGCAACGCCTGCGCACCCGGGCGCTGGCGGCTGGCTGCGCCCAGTGCCACGGCACCGACGGCCGGGCGGTGGAGGGCTTGGCATTGGTGCGCCTCGCCGGCCGGCCCAAGGACGACACGCTGACCCAGTTGCTGGCCTTCCGCAGCGGGCAGCGGCCGGCAACGGTGATGCACCAGATCACCCGGGGCTACTCGCCAGAGCAGCTCGACGCGGTGGCCACCTACTTTGCAGCCCAGAAGTGAAGGCGCCAGCATGAAAACCACCCCTATCGACCGCCGCCAGCTGTTGCAAGGCCTGCTCTCGGGTGCGGTGTTGGGCAGCTTGTCGGGCTGTGCCAGTTCGGGCGCGTCAGCGTCCAAAGCCCAAGTCGTCGTGGTGGGCGGTGGCTTTGGCGGCGCCACGGCGGCCAAGTACATCCGGCTGTGGTCGGACTACAGCATCGACGTGATGCTGATCGAGCCCAACCGCGAGTTTGTGTCCTGCCCGGTCAGCAACCTGGTGCTCAGCGGCCAGCGCAGCCTGGCCGACATCACCAGCCCCTACGCCGGCTTGAGCGCCCAGCACGGCGTGCGCCTGGTGCATGACCGGGTGGCCAGTGTGGACGTGGCCAAACGCCAGGTCCGGCTCGACGGCGGCGCGGTGATCGGCTACGACAAGCTGGTGCTGTCGCCCGGCGTCGACCTGGTGTGGGACAGCGTGACCGGCTTGCAGGCGGCCCAGGCCGCCGGCCAGATCCTGCAGGCCTGGAAGGCCGGCGCCGAGACGGTGGCACTGCGCCAGCAACTGCTGGCCATGCCCGATGGCGGCACCTACGCCATCACCATCCCCGAGGTGCCGTACCGCTGCCCGCCCGGGCCCTACGAGCGGGCCAGCGTGATCGCCGCCTACTTCAAACGGGCCAAGCCTCGGTCCAAGGTGCTGATCCTGGACGCCAACCCGGATGTCACCAGCAAGGGGGCGCTGTTCAAGAAGGCATGGGCAGAGCTGTACCCGGGCATGGTCGAGTACCTGCCGCAGCACAAGGCGATTGCGGTGGACGGCGCCAGCCGCACCGTCAAGTTCGAGGTGCAGGACGATGTAAAGGCCGACGTGCTCAACGTGCTGCCCAGCATGCGCGCCGGCCAGTTGGCGGTGCAGACGGGGCTGGCCAACGCCAACGGGCGCTGGTGCCATGTCAACTTCTTGAACTTCGAGTCAACTGCCGCACCGCACGTGCATGTGCTGGGCGACGCGATCCAGGTCGCCGCCGGCATGCCCAAATCGGCCCACATGGCCAACGGCCATGCCAAGGTTGCCGCTGCGGCCATCGTGGCCGAGTTGCAGGGCCTGGAGCTCGATCCGCAACCGATGCTGACCAATGTCTGCATGAGCCATGTCGATGATAGCCATGTCATCCACGTGGCCAGCGTGCATGAGTACGTGCC
>JANYKR010000313.1 GCA_025358155.1 Betaproteobacteria bacterium | reverse complement strand
TGGGGCTTTGACCTCAACCCTGCGGCCTGCACCACCGTCGCCGAGGCAGGGGGCTGCATTGCCGGCAGCGTGGCCGAGCTGGCGGGCCACTGCGACGCGGTGCAGGTGCTGGTGGTCAACGCGGCGCAGACCGAACAGGTGCTGTTTGGCAACGGCCACGGTGACGGCGGCCTGGCGCAGCGGCTGAGGCCGGGCGCGGTGGTCATCAGCTCAGCCACGGTCGACCCGACGCTGCCACCGCTGTGGGAGGCACGGCTGGCCGAGCACGGGCTGTGGCTGATCGATGCACCGGTCTCGGGCGGGGCCGCCAAAGCCGCCAACGGCGAGATGACGGTGATGGCCTCCGGCCAGCCCGCCGCCTTTGCGGCAGTGGGCGGTCTGCTGGACGCGGTGGCCGGCAAGGTCTACCGGCTGGGCGACCGCGCCGGGCTGGGCTCGACCGTCAAGATGGTCAACCAGCACCTGGCCGGGGTGCATATCGCCGCCGCCTGCGAGGCGATGGCGCTGGGCATCCGGGCCGGTGCCGACCCGGCCCAGCTCTACGAGGTGATCTGCAACGCCGCCGGCGCCAGCTGGATGTTCGCCAACCGGGTGCCGCACATCCTGGCGGGCGACTACACGCCGCTGTCCTCGGTCAACATCTTTGTCAAGGACCTGGGCATCGTGCTGGACGCCGCGCGCAAGTTGGCCGTGCCCTTGCCGCTGGCCGCCGCCGCGCACCAGCTCTACCTGGGCACCGCCGGTGCCGGTCACGGCGCCGAGGACGACAGCGCGGTGATCAAGCTCTACGCCGCCATGACGGGCATCAGCCTGCCGGCATCCCGCGTGGCAGCCCCCGAGGCAGGCGCAACCCAGGACGCGAGCTGATGTCTGACGCGACCCTTGGCGTGAGTCTGGGCGTCATTGCCGACGATTTCACCGGCGCCACCGACGTGGCCAGCATGCTGGTGCGCGCGGGGCTGCGCACGGTGCAACTGCTGGGCGTACCGGGCGGCGCCACGCCCGAGATGGCGCAAGCGCTGGCCCGGGCCGATGCGGTGGTGGTGGCCTTGAAGTCGCGCACCACGCCGGCTGATCAGGCCGTGGCCGACTCGCTCGCCGCGCTGCGCTGGCTGCAGGCGGCCGGCGCCCGGCAGTTCTACTTCAAGGTCTGCTCGACCTTTGACTCGACCCCGGCCGGCAACATCGGCCCGGTGGCCGAGGCACTGTTGGCCGCGCTGGCAGGGCCGGGCCAGGGCCTGGGTCTGCGCTTGGGTCTGGTCTGCCCGGCCTTCCCTGAAAACGGTCGCACCGTGTTTCGTGGCCATTTGTTTGTCGGTGACGAATTGCTCAGTGACTCGGGCATGCGCCACCACCCGCTCACGCCGATGACCGACGCCAACCTGGTGAGGGTGATGCAGGCCCAGTGCAGCGGCCGTGTCGGCCTGCTGCGCCATGACACGGTGGCCCGTGGCGCTGAGGCCATCATGGCCCGGCTGGCCGCGCTGCAGGCCGACGGCTGCCGCTGGGTGGTCGCCGATGCGGTAGACAACGCCGATCTGCAAGGGCTGGCCGAGGGCGCCGCGCACTTGCCCCTGTGGGTGGCGGGATCGGGCCTGGCGCTGGGCTTGCCGGCCGTGCTGGCCAGGCGCGGCTGGGTCCGGCTCGACGCTGCGGCTGCATTGCTCGACCCGCTGACCGGCCGCTCCGCCGTGCTGGCCGGCTCGTGCTCGCTGGCCACGCAAGCCCAGGTTGCCCACTGGACAGCCGCCGGCCGGCCGGCTTGGCAAATCGACCCGGCAGCCGCCGCGCGGGGCGAGCCCTTGGCCGAGCGGGCGCTGGCCTGGGCCGCCCGCCAGACCGACACGCCGCTGTTCTACGCCACCACCGACGCCGCCAGCCTGGCTGCCACCCAGGCCGCTCTGGGCGTGGCCCGGGCCGGCGCGCTGGTTGAACAGGTGCTGGCGCAAATCGCCCGGGCTCTGGTGCTGGCGGGCGCCCAGCGCCTGGTGGTGGCCGGTGGTGAAAGCTCGGGCGCCGTGGTGCAGGCCCTGGGCGTGCACACCCTGCGCATCGGCGCGGCCATCTGCCCGGGTGTGCCCTGGACCCAGGCAGTGCGGGCACCCGGCGAGCCGCCGCTGCAACTCGCCCTCAAGAGCGGCAACTTTGGCGGCCCCGACTTCTTCAGCCAGGCGCTGGCAGCGGCATGAGCAACGCAAGCCCTGTCCCGGATGACGCCACCGCCCAGCGCGCCGAGATCTGCCGGGTGGGCCGCTCGCTGTTCGAGCGCGGCTACCTGCATGCCACCGCCGGCAACATCAGCGTGCGGCTGGCCGAGGGCGCCGGCTACCTGATCACACCCACCGACGCTTGCCTGGGTGCACTCGACCCAGACCGGTTGGCCCATGTGGCGGAGGACGGCACCCCACTCAGCGGCGACCGGGCCAGCAAGACGCTGGCGCTGCACCGCCGCATCTACGCCGCAGCGCCCGAGGCCAAGTGCGTGATCCACAGCCACAGCACGCCTCTGGTGGCCCTGACGCTGGCAGGCGTCTGGACAGCTGCGGCCATCCTGCCGCCGATCACGCCCTACTTCGTGATGAAGGTGGGCCAAGTGCCGCTGCTGCCCTACCACCGGCCCGGCGACCCCGCTGTGGCTGAGCTTGTCGCCACCGCCATCGCCCAGGCCCGGCAGCGCGGCGCCACCCTGCGCGCGGTGATGCAGGACCGGCTGGGCCCCAATGTCTGGCACGACAGCCCTGCCGCTGCGATGGCCACGCTGGAAGAACTGGTCGAGACCGCCCGGCTCTGGCTGATGTGCACGCCCCGGCCCGGCGCCCTGGACGCCGACCAGCTGACGGCCTTGCAGCAGGCCTTTGGCGCGGTCTGGTAGCGATCCAACCGCGGTCGCCAACACATCCGCCAGAACACCCGCCCACGCACCCGCCCCCCCCTGCCCACACAGCCGCCCACCCACCGAGACTCCCATGCCCCGCTTCGCCGCCAACCTGTCGATGATGTACACCGAATTCGACTTTCTCGACCGATTTGCCGCCGCTGCGGCCGATGGTTTCGATGCGGTCGAGTACCTGTTTCCCTACGCGTTCGATGCGCCAGTGCTGGCCGAGCATTTGCGGGCCAACGGCCTGGCCCAGGCGCTGTTCAACGCCCCGCCGGGTCACTTCGAGGCCGGCGAGCGCGGGCTGGCCTGCCTGCCGGACCGGGTGCAGGAGTTTCGGCAAGGCTTTGTCGAGCTGGCCCTGCCTTACGCCCAGGCGCTGGGCTGCCAGCGGGTGCATGTGATGGCTGGCCTGGCACCGGCCGGCGGGCCGCGCGAGGCCTTGACCGCCTGCTACCTGAGCAACCTGGCCTGGGCTGCAGACCAGGCCGCCCGGCAGGGCGTGACGGTGCTGATCGAGCCGATCAACACCCGCGACATCCCGGGTTATTTTCTGAACCGGCAGGCCGAGGCCCATGCGGTGGTTCAACAGCTCGCCGCCCCCAACCTGCAGGTGCAGATGGACCTCTACCACTGCCAGATTGTCGAGGGTGACCTGGCGATGAAGTTGCGCCTGTACCTGCCCGGCGATGTTGCGGGCGTGGTTGCGGGCGCGGTTGAGAACGATGCTGCGGGCGTTGTTGCGCACGTCACCAGCCGCGTCGGTCACATCCAGATTGCCGGCGTGCCGGATCGTCACGAACCCGATCTGGGCGAGCTCAACCACCCCTACCTGCTCGACCTGATCGATGCACTCGGCTACACCGGTTTTGTCGGCTGCGAGTACCGGCCGCGCAACAGCGGGCCGGGCGGCACGTCGGCGGGGCTGGGCTGGCTGCGCGCCTACCGGGCGGCGAGGCCCGGCAGCCGTGCCTGAGCCCTACTCCTCGACCAGCCCGTAGAGGCGCTCGGGCGCCATGCGCAAGACCATCTTGCTCTCGGGCACCAGCGACTTGATGGCGTAGATCGGCTCGGCGGTGTTGCGCCGGGTGGTGCGCACCACGGGGATGCCATGCCGGTCGGTCACGGCTGCGGCCACCGGGCTGTGTGCCGTGGCGCCGCGCCGGATCACGACCGCCATTTCACCCGAGGCCAACTGCACAAAATTGCCCGGCGGGTAGATGCCGTACTCCTTGATGATGGCCGAGGCCAAAGGGCTGCCCTTGGCCTCGGCAAACATCTGGCGGGCCGCGTCCAGCACCGGCAGCGCCGGGCGCTCGGCACGCGGGCTGATCTTGGCCATGAAGACATCGGCCATGCGCAACACCGACGCCAGCTCGCCGATTTCAGTCAGATCGTTCGGATAACCGCCACCCCCTGGCCGCTCGTGGTGCTCCAGCACGGCTTGCAGCCAGTCGGCATCGGTCACGCCGGCGGCGCTCAGCCGGTCTACTGCAGCTTGAGGGTGGGCACGGATCAGCGCCCGCTGGGCGTCATTGAGCCGGCCGGCGGTGGCATAGCGGCTCTGTTCATCGACGATGGCGAGGTTCATGGTCAATGCGGCCTTGACCAGGCTGGCGATCCGCTCGGGCGACCAGCCGGAACGGGTGGCCGCAAGCTGGCCCACCATCGCGCAGTGCAAGGCATGCGACAGCCCATACAGGCTCAGCCGGTTGGGGTCTTGCCGCACCGACAGGTAGATCGCGATGTCCGGGTCTCGCTGCACCAGGCCCATCAACTGGCTGGCGAAGGCGGTGCAGCGCTCGGCAAAACCAGGCTTGTCCAGGCCACTCAACAGCAAGTCGAGCCGGGCAGTGATCTGCTTCCACAAATCAAACAAGGTGACACGGCGTTTGCTGGCGTCGGCGCCGGCCGCCTCTTCACCGGGCCTGGCGTCGTCATGGTCAACGTACAGGCCCCGGGTCAGCAGGATCTGGCGCTGGTTTTCACTGGCCACCACCCGGCCCTTGGCCAGCAACAGCACACCGTGCTCGTCGCGCACGCCAAAGGGCAGCGGTTGCCCCACCTGGATGTGCTCGGTCATTTGCCGCAGCAGATCTATCGCCAAAGCGCTCACTCCTCGCTGCAGGTCGACTGCCCGGTTATGTCCCCGTGTTGGCCCTGTGTTGGCCCAGAGTTGGCCGCACGCGGGTAACGCTCCAAGGCTCGACTTGCAATGTAACGGCGACTTTGCGCTTCAGAAAGCCCGAACAGCGCCAGCAATCAGTTCAGCCAGTGGCACCACGGCAGTTTCGTGCGGCACGGCATCGCTGCTCCAGACCTGGCGCACCCCGGCGGCCCGCAATTGCGCTAGCGCATCGCCGACAAACAGCGCATGGGTCACGGCCACATCCACGCTGCTGGCACCCGCGGCCAGCGCAGCAAGGGCGGCCTCGACCAGCGTGCGTCCGGTGCTCGCCACGTCGTCCATCAACACCACGGCGCGGCCGGCCAGCGGCAGCGCCGGCAAGGCGACCCGCACCTCGCGATCGCCCAGCCGCTGCTTGTGGCAGACGGCAAAGTCCAGGCCGTGGCAGCGGCCGGCCTCGGCCACCCACTGCAGCGCTTCTTCGTCCGGGCCCAACAGCAGCGCACCGGGCACCTGCTGCGCCACCCACGCGCCCAGCAAGGGCGCCGCGCTGAGCGCGACACCGCGTTTGCCGGGCATCACCTCGTCGAGCGACTGGATGCGGTGCAGGTGCGGGTCTACCGTGATCAGGCCGTCGACCAGACTGCCCAGCAAGGCGGCGATGTGCCGCTGGCTCACCGCCTCGCCGGGCGTGAAGGCCATGTCCTGCCGCATGTAGGCCAGGTAGGGGCTGACCAGCAGGATCTGCGCTGCACCCAGCGCCCGGGCTGCCGGCAACGCGATCAGCAACTCGACGAGCTTGTGGTTGGGCTGGTGCAGGCCGCGCAGCAGCAGCACCTGCTCGGGCAATTTTGGCGGCAGGCGCAGCCGCGACTCACCGTCCGGGAACCGGTGCCGCTCGACCAGCGCCAGCTCAATTTGCAGGGCGGCTGCCAGCGCTGCGGCTTGCGCCTGCTCGTCGTCAAATGCCAGCAACAGACCGGGATTCATCGGGGTGCCTTGGGTTGTACGGAGGGTGGCGGCCGCAGCGGGAGGTCAGGCCTGGGGGTGCGTGGCCTGACGATGCTCGGCCTGCAGGTGATCGGCCATCAAGTGGCGCAGCGACTCGGCCAGCAAACGCCGGTCGGCATGGGCGCTGCCCTGCGCGGGCAGCAGGTCGACATGCACCACCAGGCCCCGGGCCGTGGCCACCCGCCACAGGCTTTGCAGCAGCGTGGTGTCACCGACGTAGGCCACCGCCGGACTGAAGCGGTGGGCCGGGTCGGCAAAGCGCAGCACGGCCGGCTGTATCGGGGTGGCGGAGGCTATCGCCGCCTGCAGCAGGTTGGCGTGGAAGGGCAGCAGCTCGGGCCCCTCGCCAGTGGTGCCCTCAGGGAATACCGCCACTGTCTGCCCGGCGCGCAGCGCCTCGGCCATGGCGTGCACCACCCGCAGCGCGTCGCGCTTGCGCTCACGCTCGATGAACAGCGTGCCGGCGCCCCGGATCAACCAGCCCAGCAGCGGCCAGCGCAGCACGTCGGCCTTGGACACAAAGCGGGCATGGGGCACGGCCGCATGCAGCGCGGCGATGTCGAGCCAGGAGACATGGTTGGCCAGCAACAGCGTGGCGCCCGGGCGCGGTGTGCCGCTGACCCGCAAAGACACCCCGATGACGCGCAGCACACCGGCCGACCACCAACCGATGCGGGCCTGCCTGCCGGCATCGTCGAGCGACGGGAATCGCAAAGCCATCACCGCCATGCCGTGCAGCAGGTGCAGCACCACCCGGGCCAGGCGGAACGAGGCCAGCAGCACACCGGTCAAGCGCGGCATCCCGGCTCGCGCCCGTGCCGGAGCCAGCCCCCGCGCAAAGGCGGTACGGACAACAAGGACAGCAAGGGCAGCAAGCACCGGCCGGTCATCAACCTGCTGGCGACTCGTAGGCCAGCGTGCCCGCCACCAGCGTGGCGCGCACCCGGCCAGGCAAGGCCATGCCGGTCGACTCAAACGCAAACGGTGTGTGCTTGCCTTGGCTGAGCAGGCCTTGCGAAGTCACGGCCCAGGTCTGCGCCGGGTCGAACACGCAGACATCGGCCACGCCACCGGCCACCAGCTGGCCGGCCGATGAGGACAGCGAGCCCAGCGCATCGCCCAGCACCCGCACCGGGTCGCTGGTGACACGGGCCAGCGTGGCGGGCAGCGCCAGGCCGCTGTCCGAGCCCCATTTCAGCGCCAGGCTCAGCAGCAGCTCCAGCCCGGTCGCGCCGGGCTCGGCCTCACCGAAGGGCAGGTTCTTGGCATCGGCGTCCACCGGGGTGTGGTCGGACACCAGCGCGTCGATCGTGCCGTCGGCCAGTGCGGCGCGCAGCGCGGCGCGGTCGGCGCCCTGGCGCAGCGGCGGCGTCAGGCGCATCGCCGGGTTGAAGTAGCCGATGTCCACGTCGGTCAGGTGCAGCGAGTTGATCGACACATCGGCGGTGATCGGCAGGCCCTCAGCCTTGGCGGCGCGCAGCAAAGCCACACCGGCCGCGCTGGAAAGCCGGCACAAATGGACCCGGGCGCCGGTGGTTCGCACCAGTTCGATGATGGTGAGCAGCGCCACCGTCTCGGCCGCGACCGGCACGCCCGACAGACCCAGCCGGGTGGCCACTGCGCCGCTGGCGGCAATGCCCTTGCCCAGCCAGCCGTCCTGCGGCCGCAGCCAGACGGTGTAGCCAAAAGTGGCGGCGTACTGCAGCGCGCGCAGCAGCACCAGGGTGTCGGCGACCGGCACCTCGGCCTGGCTGAAGCCGATGCAGCCCGCCTCGGTCAACTCGGCCATCTCGGTCAGCACCTCACCCGCCAGGCCACGCGTCAGCGCACCCAGCGGGAACAGCCGGCACAGGCTCAATTTGCGGGCCCGGAACTTGAGCATCTCGACCAGGCCGGGCTCGTCCAGCGTGGGGTCGGTGTCGGGTGGGCAGACCAGGCTGGTGACACCACCTGCGGCAGCGGCGTTGAGCTCGCTCTCGAGCATGCCCTCGTGCTCATGGCCGGGCTCGCGCAGCCGTGCCGCCAGGTCCACCAGGCCGGGCGCGACGATGCACCCGCTGGCGTCGATGGTGCGGGCCGGCTGGAAGTCGGGCGGCACGCTGCCCAGCGCCAGGATGCGGCCGGCGGCGATGACCAGGTCGCCCAGTTCGTCGCGGCCCGAGGCGGGGTCGATCAGGCGGCCGTTCTTGATCAGGATTTTCATGCCTCATTCCCGGCGATGATCGACATCACGGCCATGCGCACCGCGATGCCAAAGGTCACCTGCGGCAGGATCACGCTGTGGCTGCCGTCGGCCACCGCCGAATCGATCTCCACGCCCCGGTTGATCGGGCCGGGGTGCATCACGATGGCGTCGGGCTTGGCCAGCCCAAGCTTGTCGAGCGACAGGCCGTAGTGCTTGTAGAACTCGCCGGCGCTGGGCAGCATGCCGCCGCTCATGCGCTCGTTTTGCAGGCGCAGCATGATGATCACGTCGGCACCACGGATGCCCTCGGCCATGTCGTGGCAGACCCGCACGCCCATGCCCTGCAGGTCGCCCGGCACCAGGGTCTTGGGCCCTACCGCGCGAATGTCGGGCACGCCCAGCGTGGTCAGCGCGTGGATGTCCGAGCGCGCCACCCGGCTGTGCACGATGTCGCCGACGATGGCCACCGACAGCTGGCGGAAATCCTGCTTGAAATGCCGGATCGTGTACATGTCCAGCAGGCCCTGTGTCGGGTGGGCGTGACGGCCATCACCGGCGTTGACGACGTGCACATGCGGCGCGCAATGCTGGGCGATCAGGTAGGGCGCGCCGCTCTCGCTGTGGCGCACCACGAACATGTCGGCATGCATCGCCGACAGGTTGGCGATGGTGTCGAGCAGGCTTTCGCCCTTGCTGGCGCTGCTCTTGGCGATGTCGAGGTTGATGACATCGGCGGACAGGCGTTTGGCGGCGATCTCGAAGGTGGTGCGGGTGCGGGTGCTGTTTTCAAAAAACAGATTGAACACGCTCTTGCCCCGCAGCAGCGGCACCTTCTTGACCTCGCGGTCATTGACCGACAAGAACGTGCCGGCGGTGTCGAGGATGTGGGTCACCACGTCACGCGGCAGGCCTTCGATCGACAACAGGTGGATCAGCTCGCCTTGGCGGTTGAGCTGGGGGTTGCGCTTGTTGAGCATCGCGGCCTCAGCCTTCGACCGTGAACGTGAAGCAGCCGTCCTCGGACCGGGCCAGCGCCAGCTTTTGCGATGCCGGCAGCACGATCTTGGCCGCGGCAAAGGCCGGCTGGATCGGCAGCTCGCGTCCGCCCCGGTCCACCAGCACCGCCAAGGTGACGCTGGCGGGGCGGCCGAAGTCGAACAACTCGTTGAGCACCGCGCGGATGGTGCGGCCTGTGAACAGCACATCATCGAGCAGCAGGATGTGTGCGCCAGCCACCGAAAACGGGATCTTGGTGGCGTCGGTGCCACCGGCCATGCCCCGGGCTGAAAAGTCATCGCGGTGCAAGGTGCTGCTGATGACGGCAGGCTTGCCGAGCAGCGGCAGGTCGGCTGCCAGCCGCTCGGCCAACCAGGCCCCGCCCGACCAGATGCCCATCAGCGCCATGCCGGGCCGCCAGATCGCCTGCACGCCGGCACGCAATTCGGTGTACAGGGCCTCGGCGTCCAGGGTCAGTGCGCTCATGTCAGGTTCCGCAAGAATTGGTCGAGTATTACGGCGGCCGAGGCGGCGTCCACATCCGCCGCGCCGCTGGCGAGCGCTTCAGTCGTGCTGTAGCGCTCGTCCACCTCATGCACCGGCAGCTTGAAGCGGCCTTTCAACTGGCGGGCAAAGCGCTGGGCCCGCCGGGTATTGTCGTGCGGCGCACCGTCCGGGTACCAGGGCACGCCGACCACCAGCGCATCGGGCTGCCATTCGGCAATCAGCTTGGCCACCGGTGCAAAGCGGGCCTCACCTTCAGCCGCCACGCTCGTCAGCGGGCTGGCCTGGCGCAGCAGGCTGTTGCCGGTGGCCACGCCGGTGCGTCGAGTGCCGAAGTCGAAAGCCAGGAAGGACAGCACCGCGCCCGGCGCTGCTCCCACACTCATGCATGCCCCGCCTCGGGGCTCAGCATGCGCGGATCAAAGCCCAGCAGCGCCACGGCACGGTCGTAGCGCTGCTCGACCGGGGTGTCAAAGATGATCTCGGGCGTGGCGTCCACCGTCAGCCAGCCGTTGCGGCCCAGCTCGTCCTCCAGCTGGCCGGCGGCCCAGCCGCTGTAGCCCAGCGTGACCAGCAAGCGCCTGGGGCCGGCACCGGCCGACAGCGCTTCCAGCACATCCTTGCTGGTGGTCATCTCCAGCCCGCCAGGGATGGACAGCGTGCTGCTGTACGGGCTCTCGGCGTCGCCCAGGCGCTCATGCAGCACAAAACCACGCTCGGTTTGCACCGGGCCGCCGTAAAACACCGGCTGTTCGCCCAGCGCC
>JANYKR010000271.1 GCA_025358155.1 Betaproteobacteria bacterium | reverse complement strand
TGCTCGCCGAGGACGGACGCCGGGCCCTCGTGATGAAGGGCTACACGGTCTTCAACGCCACCCAGATCGACGGCATGGCGCCCCTGCCTGCGCGCGAGTGCGACATCCAGCCCGCCGAGGCGGTCGAGGCCGTCGTCTGGGGTTTGCAGGACACCGGCATGAAGCTGAACTTCGGCGCGGGCCAGCCCGCCTACTCGCCGCGCCGCGACGAGCTGCTGTGCCCGGTGGCGTCGAGCTTTCACAGCATTGAGGACATGCACGCCACCCTGTTGCACGAGTGCGCCCATGCCAGCGGGCACCCCAAGAGGTTGTCCCGGCTTCACCTGGATGCCAGGTTCGGGTCGGCCGAATACGCACGTGAAGAACTGCGCGCCGAGCTGGCCAGCGCCATGATGACGGGGCTCATCGGCTTGCCGCTGGGGCCGTCGATGATCGAGTCGCACGCGGCCTACCTGTCGAGCTGGCTGGATGCGCTGCGCCGGGACAAGACGGAGATTTTCCGAGCCGCCGCCGACGCGCAAAGGATTTGCGACTACCTCAGCGAGCGGGCCCTGTCGGCGCAGCCATCCGTCGCACGGCAGTCCTTCGGTGGCGCCCGACCAGCTCCCACGGCGGACGGGCCGACCGACGCCGACCGCGAGGTGGTTCAGCGGGGCGCGGCGCCCCGGTAGGGGGCCCCGGGCCGCCTCAGCCGGTGGCGCGATGTCTGGCACAATCGATGGCACAGTCACTCAGTCAGCCACGGGTGGCGCAACCTCCCGGGTAAACCGTTGATTTAGCAGGCGTTTCAATTTGGGGGCAGAGCCTCCCTGAAGCGCCACCAATTCAGCAGTACCCCTTGCGTACTGCCAAGCCACCGGCCCCAGCCTTTTGACTCGGGCCGATGTCTCGGTGATTGCCACAGCCCCTGGATCCACACCATGTTCCGCTGTGTTTTGACTGCCTCGCTGCTCGCGGCAACCGCCTTGCCGCTGGCTGCGCAGACCTCCCGCCCTTTCCCGGCCACAGCGCTGCGCGGCGCGTTGCAGGTCACGCAAGCGCCAGAGGTAGATCTCAATGGCCGGGCTGCAAGGCTGTCGCCGGGCGCACGCATCCGCGGCACCAACAACATGCTGCAACTCTCGGCCAGCCTCACCGGCCAATCGCTGTTGGTGCACTACACGCTCGACCCCAGCGGTCTGGTGCATGAGGTCTGGATCCTCACGCCGGAGGAGGCCGCCCGCAGACCTTGGCCCAGCACGCCCCTTGAGGCGCAGCGCTGGGAGTTCAATCCGGCCGCCCAGTCCTGGACCCGGCGGTGATTTCCCGGGGCGGCCTGTGCCCCTTGACCGTCCCTTGACCGTCCAATCAGCACCCCTTGAGCACACCCGTATGAGCAAAAAAGTCTACATCCGCAGTTTTGGCTGCCAGATGAATGCCTACGACGCCGACAAGATGGCCGACGTGATGCGGGTGGCTGAAGGCTACGAGCCCACCAACGACCCGGAACAGGCCGACCTGATCCTGTTCAACACCTGTTCAGTGCGCGAAAAAGCGCAAGAGAAGGTGTTCTCCGACCTGGGGCGGGTCAAGCACCTCAAGGCCAGAGGCGTGCTGATCGGCGTGGGTGGCTGCGTTGCCAGCCAGGAGGGCGCGGCCATCATCGACCGCGCGCCCTACGTCGACGTGGTGTTCGGCCCGCAAACCCTGCACCGTCTGCCGCAGTTGCTGGCCAATCGGCAGGCACTCGGCCGGGCCCAGGTGGACATCAGCTTCCCGGAGATCGAAAAGTTCGACCACCTGCCGCCGGCCAAGACCGACGGCGCATCGGCCTTTGTCTCGATCATGGAGGGCTGCTCCAAGTATTGTTCGTACTGCGTCGTGCCCTACACCCGGGGCGAAGAGGTGCACCGGCCATTTGACGATGTGCTGACCGAGGTGGCCGGGCTGGCCGACCAGGGCGTCAAGGAAGTGACGCTGCTGGGCCAGAACGTCAACGCCTACCGGGGCCGGATGGGCCGGGATGTCAAAGGCAATGCCGACATCGCCGATTTCGCGCTGCTGCTGGAGTACGTGCACGAGATCCCCGGCATCGAGCGAATCCGCTACACCACCAGCCACCCCAACGAGTTCACCCAGCGCCTGATCGAGGCCCACGGCCAGTTGCCCAAGCTGGTCCGCCACCTGCACCTGCCGGTGCAGCATGGCTCGGACCGCATCCTGATGGCGATGAAGCGCGGCTACACCGTGCTGGAGTACAAAAGCACGATCCGCAAATTGCGCGCGCTGCGGCCCGACATCAGCCTGTCGACCGACTTCATCGTCGGCTTCCCCGGCGAGACCGAAGACGACCACCAGCGCAGCCTCAAGCTGATCGAGGACATCGGTTTTGACGCCAGCTTCAGCTTTGTGTTCAGCCCCAGGCCCGGCACCCCGGCGGCGGCCTTGGCCGACGAGACACCACAGGCGCTCAAATTGCAGCGCCTGCAGCAATTGCAGGCGCTGCTGGAGCGCAATGTGCAGCGCATCAGCGCCAGCCGGGTCGGCACCCGGCAGACCATCCTGGTCGAGGGCCCGAGCCGCAAAAGCGCCGCCGAGTTGATGGGCCGCACCGAGTGCAACCGCATCGTCAACTTTGACGGCGGGCCACTGGCGGCGCGGCTGGTCGGTCAGATGACGGCGGTGACCATCACCCAGGCGCTGCCGCATTCGCTGCGCGGCGAGTTGCTGCTGCAAGACCAGCAGCCAGGCCCGCGTGCCCAGCCGGCGGTGGTGGCCTGAGCCGCACGGCCAGCGCCGGCCGTCGCGTCTGCGGCGCCTTCGGGCCCGGCCCGCGCTGGCTTCAGCGCCGGGCCCAGCCCCGCCACCACAGGGCCAGCGCAGCCGCCAGCACCATCGCCGCGTAGGTCAGCATGCGGCCATCACGGCCGGTGAGCACCAGGCCGGCCAGCAGCACGGCCGCGCTCACGCCAAAAGTCCAGCCCGCGAGGCTGCGCCAGGCCACCGAGCGCAACTCGCGGCGCCACAGCAACTTGGCCAGGGCCGGCGCGACCAGGGCCAGGCCCAATGCCGGGCCGAAGAAGTTGCTCAGGTGCCAAAAGGCGTCGGCCGGACCCATGGCGCTGTAACGGTCTCAGGTTCAGGTTCAGACTTGACACAGGTCAAATCTGGCGGCCTTCTGGGGCAATCCAGCCCCGCGCCGGATTGAACTCAAATTCTATAATCGCGCCATGAGTGTGTTCACCCTGGGCTTGAACCACATGACCGCGCCGCTGGACTTGCGGGGTCGGTTTGCGTTCCCGCCCGAACAACTCTCGCCCGCACTTCGGGGGTTTCGTGAGCGCTTGCTGCGCGCCCTGCCCGAGGCGGCGCTGCTGTCCACCTGCAACCGTACCGAGTTGTATGTCGCGACCGAGCCGGCCCAGGCCGGCGCGCTGATCAGCCCGGCGATCGACTGGCTGGCTGCGCAAGGCGGCGTCACCGGCGACGAGTTGCGCCAGCACAGCTACGTGCTGGAGCACCAGGATGCCGCCCGCCACGCCTTCCGGGTGGCCTCAGGGCTGGATTCGATGGTGCTGGGCGAGCCCCAGATCCTGGGCCAGATGAAGCAGGCGGTGCGCGAGGCCGATGCCGCCGGCACCCTGGGCACCACCTTGCACCAGTTGTTCCAGCGCTCGTTTTCAGTCGCCAAGGATGTGCGCACCTCGACCGAGATCGGCGCGCATTCCATCAGCATGGCGGCGGCCTCGGTACGGCTGGCAGCGCAGTTGTTCGAGGACTTGCGCGACATCAACGTGCTGTTTGTTGGCGCAGGCGAGATGATCGAGCTGGTGGCCACCCACTTCGCCGCGCGTGCGCCCAAGGGCCTGGCGGTGGCCAACCGCACGCTCGAGCGCGGCGAAAAGCTGGCCGGCCGTTTTGGCGGCGAAGCCTTGCGGCTGGCCGACCTGCCGCAACGCCTGCACGAGTTTGACGCCGTGATCTCCTGCACCGCCAGCACCCTGCCGATCATCGGCCTGGGCGCCGTGCGCAGCGCGCTCAAGGCGCGCCGGCACCGCCCGATGTTCATGGTCGATCTGGCTGTTCCGCGTGATATCGAGCCCGAGGTCGGGGGTCTGTCCGACATCTACCTCTACACCGTGGATGACCTGTCGGCAGCGGTGCAGTCGGCCGGTGAAAAACGCCAGGCGGCCGTGGCTCAGGCCGAGGCCATCATCGACGCCGGGGTGCAGAGCTTTGCGCATTGGCTGGACCAGCGCGCCACCGTGCCGTTGATCCAGGCCCTGCATGCCCAGGCCAACGACTGGCGCACCACCGAGATCAACCGCGCCCGCAAGCAACTCGCCAAGGGCGCCGACATCGACAGCGTGCTCGACGCGCTGTCACGCGGCCTGACCCAGAAACTGCTGCACGGCACGCTGGCCGAGTTGCACACCGGCGACGCCGAAGCCCGCCGCCAGATGGCGCAAACCGTCTCGCGCTTGTTCCTGCGCCAGACCCCACGCACGCCAGCGGCCGACGACGCCAGCTAGCTGATCGGCCGCAGCCGGCGCGCCTGCGGTGTGCGGGCGCGCCGGCTTCCTACTTTTTGCGCACTCTGATCTTGCGCCCCTTTTCTGATGAAGCCCTCCCTCCGCCTGCAACTGCAACGCCTCGCCATGCGGCTGGCCGAGCTCGACGCGCACCTCGCCGACCCCAAGCTCGGCCAGGACATCAACCGCTACCGCAGCGTGGCGCGGGAGCAGGCCGAGGCGCAAGCCCTGGTGCAACTGCTGCGCCACCATGAGCAACGCGAGGTCGACGAGGCCGCCGCGCGCGGGATGCTGGCCGAGGCCGGCGACGATGCCGAGATCGCCGAGATGGCCCGCGAGGAGATCAGCGCTGCACAGGCCGACCAGGCGCAAGCGCTCGCCGACATCCAGACCGCGCTGCTGCCGCGCGACCCCGACGACGAGCGCAACGCCTTTGTCGAGATCCGCGCCGGCGCCGGTGGCGACGAGTCGGCCTTGTTTGTCGGCGATTTGCTGCGCATGTATCTGCGCTACTTCGAGCGCCGGGGCTGGCGCACCGAGATCATGAGCGAGTCGGCCTCGGACCTGGGCGGCTACAAGGAGGTGGTGCTGCGGGTCGAGGGCGCAGATGTCTACGGCGCGCTCAAGTTCGAGTCGGGTGGCCACCGGGTGCAGCGGGTGCCGGCCACCGAATCCCAGGGCCGCATCCACACCAGCGCAGCCACCGTGGTGGTGATGCCCGAGCCCGACGCGGCCACCGAGGTCACCCTCAACCCGGCCGACCTGCGGATCGACACCTTCCGCGCCAGCGGCGCGGGCGGCCAGCACATCAACAAGACCGATTCGGCGATCCGCATCACCCACTTGCCGACCGGTCTGGTGGCCGAGTGCCAGGACGACCGCTCGCAGCACCGCAACAAGGCCAAGGCGATGGCGGTGCTGCAGGCAAGGCTGCGCGACAAGGAGCGCAGCGCACGCGACGCCCAAGAGGCCGCCACCCGCAAGAGCCTGGTCGGCAGCGGCGACCGCTCGGACCGCATCCGCACCTACAACTTTCCGCAGGGTCGGTTCAGTGACCACCGCATCAACCTGACGCTCTACAAGCTGGGCGCGATCATGGAAGGTGACCTGGGCGACGTGGTGGCCGCGCTGCAGGCTGCGCAGGCCCAGGACCAGCTTGCGGCGCTGGAGGGCAGCGCGTGAATCCGCCGGGTTGCTCTCGAGCGCGAATTCCGGCGTGCCTTGCGCCAAGGACAGTCCCGTGAGCCTGCCGGCCCAGAGCGCCACCGAGGCCTGCGTTGCCGCAAAACAGCACGGTGCTGCAGCAGCACCGCTGACGGTCGCGCAGGCCCTGAGCCAGGCACTGTCCGCCGGGCTGGACCGGCTGGACGCACAACTGTTGCTCAGCCACCACATGCAGCAGCCGCGCACCTGGCTGATCGCGCATGACGATGCGGCCCTGACAAGTGCTGTGGCCCAGGACTTTTCCGCGGGCTGCCAGCGGCGCGCGGAGGGCGAGCCGCTGGCCTACCTGCTGGGCGAGCAAGAGTTCCACGGCCTGCGCTTGCGGGTCAGCCGGGACGTGCTGGTGCCCCGGCCCGACACCGAAACGCTGGTCGATTGGGCACTTGACCTGCTGCCCGGCTTGCGCGCCGCCGCCCCCCGGGTGCTCGACCTGGGCACCGGCAGTGGCGCCATCGCGCTGGCCGTGGCCCACCGCCACCCGGCCGCCCGGGTGACAGCCACTGACCTCAGCCCGGCCGCCCTGCAAGTGGCCCGCAGCAATGCCGACCTGCTCGGCCTGGTGCTGGACTGGGCATGCGGCGCCTGGTGGCAGGCGCTGCCAGCCGCAGCCCGGTTCGACCTGGTGCTGGCCAACCCGCCCTACATCGCCGCTGACGACCCCCACCTGCCCGCATTGCGGCATGAGCCCTTGCTGGCCCTGAGCCCGGGCGGCGATGGCCTGTCCGCACTGCAGCAGATCATTGCCGGCGCGCCAGCCCATCTCACTGCCGGTGGCTGGTTGCTGATGGAGCACGGCTGGGACCAGGCCGCGCCGGTGGCTGCGGCCCTGAGGCAGGCAGGATTCACCCAAGTGACTTGCCGCCAGGACCTCGCGGGCCGGTCGCGCTGCAGCGGCGGGCAGCGCGCGACGCAGCCGTGATCCGAGGCTCAGCCCGAGTGAGCGCGCGGCAATCCTCGACACAAGCTACCTTTGCTCACTCAATTCGAGGCACACAGCGCCAAACTTGCGGCGTAGGATCGTCCTGCAGCATCCTGATCTCAGGGCGTTGCGCCAACCCTGGGGAGCGAGCAGCATGCGCAAGATCCTTTCAAGTGCCTGTGCCGTCCTGGCCTTGCTGGCTGCAAGTGCATCGGCACAAAACGCCGGTCTGACTGCACCGTCCAATGCGCTGGGCGGCGCTTTCTGGCAAACCCGGATGGAGCGCGACAGCCTCTCGCTGACCCCCGGGCCGGGCACGCTGGCGCTGATCCTGCCGGCGGTGCAATCGCTGCGCTTGTTGGGCGACTACCAGTTCAGCAGCCTGCGCCTTGGCAGCACCGGCGGGCTGCGCCTGACCGGCGGTGTGCTGATCAACCTGCGCACGGTTTCGGGTGCCACGCCCACCGGTGCCACGCCGATTGACAGCAGCAGCGCCCTGCCGTACGCCGGCGTGGGCTATGCCAGCGCCAGCGCCCGCGGCGAGTGGGGCTTCAGCGCCGATCTGGGTCTGGCCGCGCAAGGCTTGTCTTCGTGGCGGCTCGACCGCTTGTTCAATGGCGCCGGTGGCGTCAGCCTGGACACCGGCTTCAGGCTGCAGCCGATGATCCGCCTGGGCATGAGCGTCGCTTTCTGAGCCGTTTTCCGATTGCTCCCCAGCACCGCCTGGGGCCAAAGACAACACGCCCTGCCCGACAGGGCGTGTTGCCGTATAAAGTGCGGTTTTCTGACAAACAGGCTGGATTAGAACCATGAGTGACGTGCAACAGCGTATCGACAGCATCGTGAAGGGCGGCCATGTTGTGCTGTTCATGAAGGGCACGGCGCAATTTCCACAGTGCGGCTTCTCGGGTCGGGCCATCCAGGTGCTCAAGGCTTGCGGCGTGACCGAGATCAAGACCGTCAACGTGCTTGAGGACGACGGCATCCGCCAGGGCATCAAGGACTATGCCAACTGGCCTACCATCCCGCAGCTCTACGTCGACGGCGAGTTCGTCGGCGGCTCGGACATCATGATGGAGATGTACGAGTCGGGCGAGCTGCAGCAGATGCTGACCAAGTGAGCCTGCCGGCCGCGCGCCGGCTGGTCGTCGGCATCACCGGCGCCAGTGGCGCGGTCTACGCGGTGCGGTTGCTGGCGCGCGCCCGAGCACTCGGCCTGGAAACCCACCTGATCATCACCCCCTCGGGCGTGGTCAGCGCGCACCACGAACTGGGATTGGACCGCCACGCGCTTGAAGCCCTGGCCGACCGGTCCTACGCCCCCGGCGACATCGGCGCCTGCGTGGCGAGCGGCAGTTTCGAGGCTGCAGCGATGGTGGTGGCGCCCTGCTCGATGAAAACGCTGGCCGCCGTGGCCCACGGCTTGTCAGACAACCTGCTCACCCGCGCCGCCGACGTCACGCTCAAAGAGCGCCGCCGGCTGCTGCTCTTGGTCCGCGAGACACCTTTCAATCTGGCGCACCTGCGCAACATGACGGCCGTCACCGAGATGGGCGGCATCATCTTTCCGCCGCTGCCGGCGTTCTACCACCGGCCCAGCAGCATTGCCGAGCTGGTGGACGACACGGTGGAGCGGGTGCTGGCATTGCTGGGCGCCCATGAGGCGCAACCCAAGGCCTGGGCCGGTCTGCGCTGACAGGTGTCGGCCTGGATCAGCCCGGCTGATTGAGCCGGTTCGGATCAGCCCTGGGGCGTGAGCGTCAGAAATCCTGACCCGCTCCAAGGCGATTCAGCCCAGCCAGCGTTGGCGCCAGGCCATCACCGCGTTGGGATACTCCGTCCGGCCCCTGCTGCCGTTGTAGCGGCCCAGCGCCAAAAACAGATCACCGCGTTCGACATTGAGATAGTGGCGCAGGATGACGCAGCCAAACCGCAGGTTGGTCTGCATGTGGAACAGCCGCGCCGCGTCACCGTCGCCGATCTGGCGGGTCCAGAACGGCATCACCTGCATGTAGCCGCGTGCGCCCGCTGTGCTGATGGCGTACTTGCGAAAGCCACTCTCCACCTGTACCAGCGCCAGCACCAGGGCCGGCTCCAGACCGGCGCGGGTGCTCTCGTACCACAGGGTTTCAAGAAACTCGATCCGGGTGGCGGCCTCGCTCTTGTGGCGCTTGAGCCGTTCGCTCATCGCGCCCAGCCAGCGCAGGTAATCCAGCCTCGGCTCGAGCTGGGTGAACACCGGGTGCGGCGGCGCCGCGCTGGCAATCGCCGCCGCCAATGCGGTACGCACCGCGTCGGCAAGCGCCTCCTCAGCCTGCGGCCCGGCTTGCGCAGGCAAGGGCCACCACGGCGCCAGCGTGCCCAGCGATGCGCCTGCGCCGACCCGCAGCGCCTGCCGCCGCGCCAGGTTCATGCTGCCAGCCGGGCCTTCAGCAGGGCCACGGCCTCGGCCAGCGGCAGCACGCTGGCAGCCGCTTCACGCCGGCCTTGCAACTCGACCGTGCCGGCCTTCAGACCGCGGTCGGAGATCACGACACGCTGCGGCACGCCCACCAGCTCCCAGTCGGCAAACATCGCGCCCGGGCGCTCGCCCCGGTCGTCCAGCATCACGTCGATGCCGGCGCCAGCCAGCTCATCGTGCAGCGCATCGGCGGCGGCCTTGACCTCGGCCGACCGGTCATAGCCGATCGGGCAGATCACGGCCGAGAAGGGTGCCAGCGCCAACGGCCAGACGATGCCGCGCTCATCATGGTTTTGCTCGATAGCCGCACCCAGGATGCGGGTCACGCCAATGCCGTAACACCCCATCTCCATCAGTTTCGGCTTGCCGGTCTCGTCCAGAAAGGTGGCGTTCATGGCCTTGGAATATTTGGTGCCCAGGTAGAACACATGGCCCACCTCGATGCCGCGCTGGATCGCCAGCACGCCCCGGCCGTCGGGCGAGGCATCGCCGGCCTGCACGTTGCGCAAGTCGGCCACGGCGTCGGGCTCGGGCAGGTCACGGCCCCAGTTGACGCCGGTAAGGTGCAGGTCGGCCTGGTTGGCGCCGCAGACAAAGTCGTGCATCACCGCCACGCTGCGGTCGGCAATCACCGTCACCGGCTTCAACAAGCCGATCGGGCCGAGGTAGCCCGGCTTGCAGCCGAAGTGGTCCTCGATCTCGGCCACCGTGGCAAAGCGCCAGCCGGCCTTGAAGCCAGCCAGCTTGCCGGCCTTGATCTCGTTGAGATCATGGTCGCCGCGCAGCAGCAGCAGCCAGACCCGGCTCTTGGCCACGTCGCCCTTGTCGTCCAACTCGTCGGTAGCCAGCACCAGGCTTTTGACGGTTTGCGCCAGCGGCAAGCCCAGCAATTCGGCCACCGCAGTGCAGGTGCTTTTTCCCGGCGTGGCCCTGCGGGCGAGCGCCTGACCCGGTGCAGCTCGCGGAGTTGCCGGCGCCACGCCCTCGGCCAGTTCGATGTTGGCGGCGTAATCGCTGGTCGGGCAGTAGACCAGCGCGTCCTCGCCGGTGTCGGCGATCACCTGGAACTCATGCGACAAGTCGCCGCCGATGGCGCCGGTGTCGGCCGCCACCGCGCGGTACTGCAGGCCGAAGCGGTCGAAGATGCGCTTGTAGGCCGCGAACATGGTGTCGTAGCTCTTGGCGGCGGCAGCCGGGTCGCGGTCGAAGGAGTAGGCGTCCTTCATCGTGAATTCACGCCCGCGCATGATGCCAAAACGCGGCCGGCGCTCATCCCGGAACTTGGTCTGGATATGGTAGAAATTTTGGGGCAACTGGCGGTAGCTGCGCAGCTCTTGCCGGGCGATGTCGGTCACCACCTCTTCGCTGGTCGGCTGGATGATGTAGTCGCGCTCATGCCGGTCCTTGACCCGCAGCAGCTCGGGACCCATGCCCTTGAACCGGCCCGTTTCCTGCCACAGCTCGGCGGGTTGCACCACCGGCATCAGCAATTCAACCGCGCCGGCCCGGTTCATCTCCTCGCGGATGATGGCCTCGACCTTGCGGATCACCCGCAGCCCCATAGGCATGTAGTTGTAGATACCCGCACCCAAGCGCTTGATCATGCCGGCACGCATCATCAGCCGGTGGCTGACCACCTCGGCATCGGCGGGCGCTTCTTTCTGGGTGGAAATGAAAAACTGGGAGGCTTTCATGGGTATGGGTATGGCGCGGAGCACGCGCTGGCGCAAGGGCGGTGGGGGATGGACAGCGGCCGCGGTAGGAGCGCCGGGCCGCTGTCACACCGCTGTAGGCGCATGCGGGTTAGCGAGGGTTCGCGGCGCTCACACTGCCGGTGCAATAATGATACGAATATAGAAATTGGGATTTGATTATGCTCGACAGGGAAGGCTTCAGGCCCAACGTCGGCATCATCCTGCTCAACGCACGCAACGAGGTGTTCTGGGGCAAACGGCTGCGAACCCATTCGTGGCAGTTCCCGCAAGGGGGCATCAAGTACGGTGAGTCGCCCGAGCAGGCGATGTTGCGCGAGCTGCATGAAGAGGTGGGGCTGCGCCCAGAGCATGTGCGCATCCTGGCGCGCACCCGCGACTGGTTGCGCTACGAGGTGCCCGACCACTTCATCCGCAGGGAAGCCCGCGGTCACTACCGTGGCCAGAAACAGATCTGGTTCCTGCTGCGCCTGATGGGGCGCGACAGTGACCTGGACCTGCGCGCCACCGATCACCCCGAGTTCGACGCCTGGCGTTGGAACGAGTACTGGGTGCCGCTGGAACTGGTGATCGAGTTCAAGCGCGATGTCTACCAGATGGCGCTCAGTGAACTCGCACGCTTTCTGCCGAGAGTCAACCACCACAACCGCTACTTGCGCGGCGGCGTGCGGGCGTTTCACCACGACGAGGACGACAGCGCCCCGTCGGGCATGGGCGCCTTGCAGGACGGCGAGCCGGCGCCGCTGCCTCTGGCCTTTAGCGGCGGGCCGGCCGAGGCCTGAGGCTCAGGCCAAGGCATTCACTGTCGGGTTGTCCTTGGCAAGTGCTGCAAGCTCATCGCCCCAAGGCAGCATCAGCGACAACAGCAGCAGTTTTTCGAACTCGGGCTGAAAGCGGTCGATGATGTCTTGCGGGTCAGGGCACAGCGCCACGTCGGTGATCAGGCTGAACTGCACGCCACCGCCGTAGCTGAGGATGCTCACGCCCACGCCCACGTCGCCCGAGGCCGGCACCCAGAACATGCTCTGGCGCAGGGTCGAGCCACAAAGCTTCAAGAATTCGCGCGGGCCGGGCACGTTAGTCATCACGGCGGTGGTCTTCTTGGAGAACATGCCCAGCACCAGGTCCTGCACCGGCTTGATCATCAGGCCGGTGGCCGCCAGTACGCCGTAAGCCAGCAGCGGCTGGAAGCTGCCCTTGAGCTGGCTCATGCGTTCTCGCACCGCATAAACCCGCTCGACCGGGTTGACAATGCCGATCGGCAGCACCAGCGGCGCCAGGCCAAAGCGGTTGCCGAGTTGCCAGGCCTGGTCCAGCGGGCGCAGGTTGACCGGCACCATCGCCCGTATCTCCGCCCCCGTCGGATCGTCGCCCTGGTCACGCAGCCACGCACCGATGGCGCCCGACACACACGACAGCAGCACGTCGTTGATCGAGCAGTTCAGGCTCTGGCCGACCACCTTGACCGCGTCCAGCGGCAGCGGCTCACCCCAGGCCACCGCCTTGCGGCCTACCGGCTTGCCCTTGAGGCGGGTGGGCGAGTCGTCGGCCATCAGCGCCAGCGCGCCCAGGTCGCCCAGCAGGTGCAGGCCGTTGCGTGCCAGGTCCAGTCCGCCCCGCAGCGGCTGCTGGGGATGGGCCAGCATGTCCAGCGCGCCGGCCATGCCATCGCCCGAGCGGTTCAAGGCCTTGACGGCAGCAGCGGTGAGCGGGCGCAACACCGTGGCTGACAACCAGTCGTCGTCAGGCGACTCATTCGCATGATGCGCATGCGGCGCTTGTGCGCTGCGCCGCTGCGGCGGATCCTGGCCGCCGTCGGTGATCGCATTCAGCACCGAAACCAACGCAATACCGTCGCCAATGCAGTGGTGGATACGCACGATGACCGCGCAGCCGTCCTCGTAATGCTCGATCAGGTGAAACTGCCAGAGCGGCCGGCCAGGGTCGAGCGGCGTGGCGGCCAGTTCAGCGCACAGTTGCTGCAGCGCCGCACGTTCGCTCTGGCCCGGTTCGCGGTGCAGCGGCTCGGCCACCAGATGGTGCTTGAGGTCGAAATCCAGGTCTTCGACCCAAAACGCCCCCAGCGTGTCGTGCACCGCCTTGTGGCGGAAGCGCTCGTACTTGAGAAAGCGGGATTCGATGCGCTCGCGCAAGGTCGCCAGCGTGACGGCCGGGCTGAGCAGCCAGACCCCCACGATCATCATCAGGTTGACCTCGTTGTCCATGCGCAGCCACGAGGTATCGACCCGCGACATCCGGTGCTCGGCAGGTGCATTCATAGGTCGGGTCTCCTCGGGGCGCTTGTCGGCGGCGGCGCGGCAGGCGCAGCCGGGCGGGGTCACCATGCTGGGTAACATAGGCCGCGTCAAGTCCGATTTTCACCCACAGGAGACTCCCGATGAGCGCACTCAAGTCAAGCTTCGACCAAGCCGTGGCCGACAGTAAAAATCTGCCGGACAAGCCCGACAACATGACGCTGCTGAAGATTTACGCCCTCTACAAACAAGCCAGTGCCGGCGATGTGGACGGCAAGCGACCCGGTTTCACCGACATGGTGGGCCGCGCCAAATGGGACGCCTGGAACGGGTTGAAAGGCACCACGTCCGACGCGGCGATGCAGCACTATGTGGACCTGATCGAGTCGCTGAAGTGATACCGGGCGGCGTGTGCCCGGTGCACCCGCCGCAGCCATGAATACCCGCCTTGTCGGGGCTGCCAGCGCTGGCTGGCATCGTGTGTTCAACAAGCGGATGGCATCCGCCGCCCCTCAAGGAGACTCCTATCACTTCCAATGTTTTGCAGTCCGGTCGTCTGCTGGGCCTGGTCTGCCTGTCGTTGTCGGGCTTGCTGTTGAATGGCTGCGGCGGCGATGACGGCAAGGGGGCCATTCCACTGAGCATCAGCGCGCTGTCCAGCCGCGCCGACCAGGTCAGCGATTCGGCAGCGCTGGTGGCGATAACGGTCACGCCCAACGTCACGGCCCAGGAGTTGCGCTGGCGCAGCAACGGCCAGCCGCTGAGCGCCCAGGTCGTGAGCAGCACGACGACCTCTGCACAGGTGCTGGTGCAAGGCCTGGCGTTGGGCAGCAACCTGGTTGAAGCCTATGTGCCCGACGGCCGCGCCGCCGGCACCATCACGCTGGTCAACTACCCCCGCAGCGGGCCCGTCTTCTCGGGCAAGCAACTCACGCCGTTTGAGTGCCGCACCGTCGACGCTGGCCTGGGCGAGGCGCTCGATGCCAACTGCTCGACGGCCTCGCGCTACGACTGGTTCTATTTCACCGCCAGCGGCGAGCGCAAACCCCTGGCCGATCCGCTGGCCGCCCGGCCCAGCGACATCGCCAGCATCACCACGCTCAACGGTGTGACTGCTCCCTTTATCGTGCGGGTCGAGTCCGGCACGATCAACCGCTCGATCTACCGCATCGCGGTGCTCGACAACCCGAGCAAGGCCGACACCTGGAACGGCGCGGCCTGGAACAAGCGGGTGATCTTCCGGGTCGGCGAGTCCACCGGTGCGCAGTACAACCAGGGCAGCAACAGCTTTGGCGACGTGTTCAAGGACTTGCGTGCCACCCAATCGCTGGCACGCGGTTTTGCCTATGTGATCTCGTCGCTCAATGTCAACAAGACGAATCCGAACGATGTGCTGGCGGCCGAGACGATCATGATGGTCAAGCAGCACCTGGCCAAGCGCTACGGCCTGCCGCGCTGGACCGCCGGTTGGGGCGGCTCGGGCGGCGCGATCCAGCAACTGCTGGTGGCCGACAATTACCCCGGCCTGCTGGACGGGGTGATGGCCGATGCGGCGTTTCCGGATGTCTGGGGCACCGCCCAATCGGTCACCGACTGCCGTTTGCTGAACCGCTACTTCATCAGCCGCCCGGGCGCCAGCGCAGCGCAGCGGCAGGCCTTCGAGGGCTTCACCCGCAACACCTGCGCCGCCTGGGACGCCGGCAATGGCGATGTGATCGTCGCCACTGGCGGGGCTGGCAATGCGGGTTGCGGCCTCAACAACAAGGCGCTGGCCTACCACCCGACCAGCAACCCGACCGGAGCGCGCTGCACCGTGCAGGACGTCAGCGCCAACATCCTGGGCCGTGACGCCGCCACCGGCTTTGCCCGCCGGCCCCTGGACAACGTCGGGGTGCAGTACGGTCTGGCCGCGCTGCAGAAGGGCACGGTCACGCTGGCGCAGTTTCTCGATGTCAACGAGGGTGTTGGCGGCTATGACATCGACGGCAACCTGATGGCCCAACGCACCACCGCCGACAGCGCCACGCTGCGCCGCGCGTACGAGACCGGGCGCTTCCTGTCGGGCGGCGGCGGCCTGGCGACCACCCCCATACTGCACCTGCGCGCCTATGCCGAGCCGGGTGCCGACATCCACACCATCTACAACGACCTGCTGATCCGCGAGAAGCTCAAACGCGCCAACGGCCGCAGTGACAACCAGGTGATCTGGGTGCTGCCCAATCCGGCGCTCGCGCCGCTGCTGGGGCTGGGCGCGGCCCAGCAGGTGGTGCTGACACAGTTGTTGAACGATGTGGTGCTGCAGGAGCTCGACATGATGACCCAGTGGCTGGACGGCCTGACCGGCGACCCCGCCGCGCTGACCGCCGCCAAAGTGGCGCTGTACAAGCCGGCCGACGCGGTGGATTCATGCTGGGGTGTGGCCGATGCCAAGCGCTACCGCGAAGAAGCCACCTACAGCGGTGCCGGCGTCTGCAACACCCAGTACAAGAAGACGCCGTCGCCCCGCATCGCCGCCGGCGGCCCGCTGGTGGACGACCTGATGAAATGCCAGCTCAAGCCGGTCAATCCGGCCGACTACGCGCCTGCGGTGCCGTCGGCCGCTGACCTCAGCCGGCTGGCGGCGCTGTTTCCGCAGGGCGTGTGCGACTACAGCAAGCCAGGCGTCGAACAGGTACCGCTCAAAGGTACCTGGTTGAGCTACTGACCGGCCCCAAGCCGCTGGCTTGCGGCAGAGCTTACCGGGCTTGCCGGCCCAGCGGCTCTCGCCAAGATCAGGCGGGCGGCGCTTTTTTGGCCGGGCGCTTCTTGGCTGCGGCTGCGCCCAGCAAGGTGTCGAGATTTTTCTGGATCTCGCCTTCGATGGTCTTGGAAAACGCGCCCAGCAAGAAGCCGAGCTTGGCTTCTAGGTCAAAGTGATCGGCCGCCACGGTCAACACGCCCTTGACGCCGCTGCGGACAAATTCGACCCTGTCGATGGCCTCCCCTTCGACCACTGTGCAGGCCATGTCGAACTGCTGCTCGACCTGTTCGGCCCAAGCCCATGCCACCTTGCGGGCCTGCGCCAGGCCCAGGTTGTGGTCACGGTGAATGTGGATGTCAGCCATGGCTGCGGTCTCCTGGGGTGGCGTGGGTTGGGTGCGAGCGGTGGTGCGGGGTTGGGGCAGGGTCGGCGCGGAGTTGGCAAGTCCGGCGCTTTTGTCGAGCGTATCAAGGTGCGGCCTGCAAGGCGGCCAGCCGCTCGGCGGCGGGCAACCCGGCCAGGCGCTGCACCTCGGCATGGAATCGCCTGAAATCCCGACCCGAGCGCTCGAACAGGCGCTCAAAATCGGGCACCAGGCTGTCATAGGCGGCCTGCAGCGCCAGCGCAGCGTTGTTGGCGCCGGCCACCGAGGCGTCGTAGCCGCCAAAGCCGGCCCAGGGCCCGGCCTCATGGGCTTTGAGGGCGGCAAACTCGGCCCGCATCGCGGCCAGCAATTCGGCCTTTTTCTGGCGTTGGCTGGTCTCGGACAAGGCCTGCCCGGTCGGGGTCTCGGCCGTACCGCCAGCGTACACGGCCTGCAGCGCGCTGCGGGTGCGCCGGGTGATCGTGCGGAAGTCCGCCAAGCGCTGCACGGCGGCCGGGTCCTCGGCCAGTGCGCCACCGTCGGCCCGCCACTGCGCCACGCCCAGACGTTCCACGGCTGTGGCGTACGACTCGTTGAACACCGTGTCGCCGGGTGCGTAGGCCACCTGGTGCGCCAACTCATGGAACATCAACCGGGCCAGGCCGGCCTCGCTGCCTTTGACAAAGGTGTTGAGCAAGGGGTCGCCACCCAGCCAGTCGGTCCGACCCAGGGTGCTGTAGGCCGGCACACCGTAGACCGCAGTCTCCAGGCCGGCAGCGCGCTGCACGGCGGCCTCGGCCTCGGCATCTTCACGCTTGAAAAAACCCCGGTAGCCGACACAGCCCAGCAACGGGTAACACCAGGTCTTGAGCTTGAGTGACAGCTCAGGCGCGGCCACCACGTTCCAGACCACTGCCGTTCGCTGCAGGTCTGCATAGCGGCGGTAGCTGGCGTTGTCGGGCAGGCCGAGCGCCGAGACGGCAAAGCTGCGCAGCCGCTGCGCGAGTTGCAGGCGTTCGCGCAGCGCCGCAGGCGTGGCGGGGTCGGCCAGCCAGTCGTCCACCGGACGGGCACGTTGCACCAGGTCGAGATGGCCGCCAATCGACTGGCTGTAGTAGGCCAGCGAGCTCATCGACCCCGGTGCGCCGCCGATGCTGGCGCAGCCCCCAAACCACCCGGCCAACAGGCCCAGTGCCAGCGCCAGCTTGACACCCTGCTGCCGGCTGCGGGCAGGTGAGCGTCGCGGCACTGGCTCGCGGCTCAAGCCCGCGCCACCTCGACCAGGCAGTCGTAGAAGGTGGGGCCCCGGCCGATGTCAGTCAGGCGCTGGCTGGTCAGCTCGTTGACATTGGTACCGGCCGCGCCCAGCTTGCGCCACCACACGCCCAGGCCGTTGACCACGCCCAGCCGCGCCCGCGCGCCCACCGTCGCCTTGCAGAGGTAGCTGCCCCGGTCGTTGTAGACCCGCACCATCACGCCGTCGCTGATGCCCCGGACCTGGGCATCGTCGGGGTGCAATTCAACCAGCGGCTCGCCTTCGATGCTGCGCAAGCTTTTGACATTGACAAAGCTGGAGTTGAGGAAATGCCGCGCCGGCGGCGAGATCATCGCCAACGGATAGCGCTGCGCCAGCGCCGGCGCGGACTGTGTACTTTCGTAAGGCGGCACAAAGTCGGGCACGCCCAGCCCGGGCACTTCGGCCTGGGCCCGGCCGTTGGGCGTGGCAAATCCGCCGTCGGCAAACGGCAGTTCAGGCAGGTCCAGCTTGACCCAGCCTTGCTGGCTGAGCTGCTCAAAGTCCAGCCTGGGCACGGCTTGACGGGCGAGTTGCTCATCGCTGTCGGTAAAACACGGCTCGGCAAACCCCATCCGTGCGGCCAGCTCGCGAAAGATCTGGGTGTTGGGCTTGGCCTGGCCCAGCGGCGCCACCGCCGGGTGGTTGATCAGCACATAGGTGTGGCCGTAGCTGGTGTGCACGTCCAGATGTTCAAGCTGGGTGGTGGCCGGCAGCACGTAGTCGGCATGGTCGGCGGTGTCGGTCAAGAAGTGCTCCAGCACCACGGTGAACAAGTCCTCGCGCTGAAAGCCGGCCACCACCTTGGCCGAGTCGGGCGCGATTGCCACCGGGTTGCTGTTGTAGACGATCAGCGCCTCGACCCGGGGGCCAAACTCGGCAGAGGCGCTGCGCAACAGATCGTCACCGACCGTGGCCATGTTGAGCGTACGCGGCCGGCGCCCGGCCAGCAGGTCGGGGCGCTGCAGCGCCGCGTCGTCCCTGGCGCCCTTGAACCAACCCGAGGCCGACAGCAACAGGCCGCCGCCGCGCTGGCGCCAGGCCCCCGTCAGGCACGGCAGCAGTGCAATCAGACGCACCGCATTGCCACCGCCACGCACCCGCTGCACGCCGTAGTTCAGCCGGATGGCGGCTGGGCGGGTCTGGGCGTAGTCGCGCGCCAGGCCGCGCACCTCGTCCACGCTGAGGCCGCAGACCACCGCCACCCGTTCAGGTGGCCAGGCCAGCGCCTTGTCGCGCAGGGCTTCGAAGCCGTCGACATGGCGGGCGATGTAGTCCTCGTCGAGCCAGCCGTGCTGGATCAGCTCGTGCATCAGGCCCAGCGCCAGCGCACCGTCGGTGCCGGGCAGCAAGGCCAGGTGCTGGTGGCACTTCTCGGCCGTCTCGGTGCGCCTGGGGTCAATGCAGACCAGCTTGGCGCCAGCGCGCTTGGCCTGCTGGGCGAAGGTCCAGAAATGCAGGTTGGACGCGATCGAGTTGCTGCCCCAGATCAGGATCAAGCGGCTGTCGGCGTAGTGCTCCAAGTGCATGCCCAGCTTGCCGCCGTAGGTGGCGGCCAGCGCTTCGCCTCCGGCAGACGAGCAGATGGTGCGGTCGAGCAACGAGGCGCCGAGCTTGTGGAAAAAGCGCGCGGCGATGCTCTCGCCCTGCAGCAGGCCCATCGTACCGGCATAGCTGTAGGGCAGGATGGCCTCGGGGTCGCGGGCGGCGATGGCCCCCAAGCGGGCCGCGATGTCCGTCAGCGCAGCCTCCCAGCTGACCGCAACGAACTGCCCTGACCCCTTGGGCCCGCTGCGCTTGAGCGGCGTCAGCACCCGCTCGGCATGGTAGGTACGCTCGGGGTAGCGCGACACCTTGGTACACAGCGCGCCGTGGGTCGGCGGATGGTCCGGGTCGCCCGCCACCTTGATGACCCGGCCAGCCTGCACCGTGATCTTGAGGGCACAGGTGTCGGGGCAATCATGCGGGCAGGCGCCTCGGATGATCTGGAGGTCGGCAGCGGTTACGGCAGCGGTTGCGGTGGTGTTGCTCATGCATCAACTATTGCACAGGCCGGCCCTGGGTGCCCGAGCCGCCCGCGCTCTGCGCTGCCACCCCACCACCGGGCGCGGGCGGCAATGTCCTCGGGGTGCGCCCGGACGCGTCTGTGGCGTAAGATTGACGTCAGATCTTGTGCAACCCATGCCCTTGTTCGGGCTCAATCCAGCGGAGCCTCCCATGCAACTGATCGAATCCATCCTGGCCGACGCGGCTGCCATCACGGCCCTGCGACGCGACATCCATGCCCATCCCGAGCTGTGTTTTCAGGAGATGCGCACTGCCGATGTGATTGCCAAGGCGCTGACCGACTGGGGCATCCCGATCCACCGCGGGCTGGGCACCACCGGCGTGGTGGCCATCCTCAAAAACGGCACGTCCGACCGGGCGGTGGGCCTGCGCGCCGACATCGACGCCCTGCCGGTGACCGAGCGCAACACCTTTGCCCATGCCAGCCAGCACCCCGGCAAGATGCACGCCTGCGGTCACGACGGCCACACCGCGATGCTGCTGGCAGCGGCCAAGCACCTGGCCCGTCACCGCAATTTCGACGGCACGGTGTACCTGATCTTCCAGCCGGCCGAAGAAGGCGGTGGCGGCGCCCGCGAGATGATCAAGGATGGGCTGTTCACGCTGTTTCCGATGGAGGCGGTGTTTGGTGCGCACAACTGGCCGGGCATGGCGGTGGGCCAGTTTTCGCTCAGGAGCGGGCCGTGTTATGCGTCCAGCAACGAGTTCAAGATCACCCTCAAGGGCAAAGGCGCCCATGCCGCGATGCCGCACCTGGGGGTGGACCCGGTGCCGGCGGCCTGTGCGATGGTGCAAGGCTTCCAGAACATCATCTCGCGTAACAAGCGGCCGATCGACACCGGCGTAATCTCGGTGACGATGATCCACACCGGCGACGCCACCAACGTGATCCCTGAAATCTGCGTGATCGAAGGCACGGTGCGCACCTTCACCACCGAGGTGCTCGATTTGATCGAGCGGCGCATGCGGGTGATGGCCGAGTCCACGGCTGAGGCCTTCGAGTGCGACTGCGAGTTCAAGTTCAAGCGCAACTACCCGCCCACCATCAACCACGAAGCCGAGACAAACTTTGCGCGCCAGGTGCTGGGCGAGGTGGTGGGGCCGGCCAACGTGCAGGAGTTCGAGCCGACGATGGGCTCCGAGGACTTCAGCTACTACCTGCTGGAAAAGCCGGGCTGTTACTTCATGATCGGCAACGGTGACGGCGAACACCGCGAGGGCGGCCACGGCCTGGGCCCGTGCATGCTGCACAACCCCAGCTACGACTTCAATGACGACCTGATCCCGCTGGGCGCCACCGCCTGGGTGCGCATAGCCGAGCAGTGGCTCGCCACACCCCGTTGAACCGCGCATGAGCGCTGCAGAGCCCTTCTCGCAAAGCTACGCCGAGGCGCGCCGCAAGTTTCTGGCCGCCGCCGAGGCTGCCGGGCTGGATGTGCAGAGCCATCCGCACCCGATGCTCGGCATGGACGGCGAGGCGCTGGCGATGGACGTGGTGCGCGATGGCCCGGCCGACGCTGCAGCCGTGCTGGTGCTCAGCTCGGCCTGCCACGGCGTTGAAGGCTTCTGCGGCTCAGGCATCCAGGTCGCGCTGCTGGCCGACGCCGGCCTGCGCGCGGCGGCACGGGCCGCCGGTGTGGCGCTGTTGCATGTGCATGCGCTCAACCCGTACGGGTTTTCGTGGTGGCGCCGAACAACGCATGAAAACGTCGACCTCAACCGCAATTTTCAAGACTTCAGCCAGCCGCTGCCGCGCAACACCGCCTACGACGAAATTGCCCATCTGCTGCTGCCCGCCGACTGGCCGCCTTCTGCCGAGGTGGTGCGGGCCGAGGCCGACTACATCGCCCGGCACGGCCTGCCCGCCTGGCAGCGGGCCACCACCAGCGGCCAGTACCATCACCCCGAAGGCCTGTTCTACGGCGGCCACAACCCGACCTGGAGCCAGCAGACCTTGCGCCAGGTGTTGCAGGAACACGCCCAGACCTGCCAGCGCCTGGGCTGGATCGACATCCACACCGGCTTGGGGCCCAGCGGCCTGGGCGAGCGCATCTTTGCCTGCCGCGATGACGCTGCGGCGCTGGCCCGCGCCCGCGCGTGGTGGGGCGGGCCCGACGGGCGCGGCGTGACCTCGTTTTACGACGGCAGCTCGACCTCGGCACCGCTCACCGGTCTGATGTGGGGCGCCGCCTACCAGGAATGCCCGCAGGCCGAGTACACCGGCATCGCGCTGGAGTACGGCACCTTGCCGATCGAGCAGATGATCGACGCGCTGCGTGCCGACCAGTGGGTCGAGAACCATCCCGAAGCACCACCCGCCCAAATCGCGGCCGTCAAACGCCAGACCCGCGATGCGTTTTACACCGACACACCGATCTGGAAGCAGCAGGTACTCGACCAGGCCGAGGCGGCGGTGCGGCAGGCGGTGGCGGGGTTGGGGCGGCTTGACGGGCGGGTCGGCTGATGCCCGCCACCGGCGGCACCTGCTGGCGGCTGGCGTGATGTTCCAGCTCGCACCCAAGACCGCCCTTGTCACCGGCGGCAACGGCGGCATCGGCCTGGCCATCGCCCAGGGCCTGGTGGACGCCGGCGCCCGGGTGGCGGTGGTGGGGCGCAACCCGGACAAGCTGCGCGCTGCGGTCGAGGCCCTGACCCGCAGTGGCGGCCAGGCCCAGGCTTACCAGGCCGATGTCAGTGACGAGACGGCGGTGGTCGCCCTGTTCGACCAGGTGGCAGCTGACTTCGGCCGGCTCGACATCCTGGTCAACAACGCCGGCACCAACATCCGAAAGCCGGTGCAGGACCTGAGCCTGGCCGAATGGAACACGGTGCTCGACACCAACCTCACCAGCGCCTTCTTGTGCAGCCGAGCCGCCTACCCGTTGCTGCGCCAGCGCGGTGGCAAGCTCATCAACATCGGCTCGATGACCTCGATCTTCGGCGCCTCGTTTGCGCCAGCCTACAGCGCCAGCAAGGGCGGCATCGTGCAACTGACCCGGGCGCTGGCCACCGGCTGGGCGGCCGATGGCATCCAGGTCAACGCCATCCTGCCGGGCTGGATCGACACCGAACTGACGCTCAATGCCCGCGCCCAGGTGGCCGGGCTGGATGAACGCATCGTTGCCCGCACGCCCGCCGGCCGCTGGGGCCGGCCCGAGGACCTGGCGGGCACCGCCGTCTTTCTGGCCAGTGCGGCATCGGACTTTGTCACCGGCACCGCCATTCCGGTGGACGGCGGCTACTCGGTGCAGGCCTGAACTGCTGCGGGTCCATCCCGCGTCCATCCCGCGCCAATCCCACACACAGCCCCGGCAGCTTCGCAAACATCAGCTGCCACGGTCGCCGGTCTGCTTGACGCAGGGCGGCCAGTTGCCCTCTACTCCGGGCTCGGTTTTTCGAATCTTCAGGAGTCAGCGCATGGGCACCACCGTCAGTTTCAACCGCCCGGATGGGCAGAGCGTTCAGGGCTACCTGGCCGAGCCGGCGCAGCCCCAAGGCGCACCCGCCGTGGTCGTGATCCAGGAATGGTGGGGTCTGAACGACCAAATTCGCGGCGTGGCCGACCGGCTTGCACAGGCAGGCTACCGGGCGCTGGTGCCCGATTTGTACCGAGGCAAGTCGACCACCGAGGCCGAGGAGGCCCACCACCTGATGTCGTCGCTGAACTTTGGCGATGCCGCGTCGCAGGACGTGGCGGGTGCGGTGGCCTACCTCAAGACCGGCAGCGCCAAAGTGGGTGTCACCGGCTTTTGCATGGGCGGCGCACTGACGCTGCTGGCCGCCAGCATGGTGCCGGGCGTTGACGCCGGCGTGGTCTGGTACGGCTGCCCGCCGCTGGAGTACCTGGACGCCAGCCGGGTCACGGCGCCGCTGCTGGGCCACTTTGCGACGCAGGACGGCGCGTTCCCCATCGCCACCATCGACGCGCTGGAAGAAAAACTGCGCGGCGCCGATGTCGGCTTCACCTTCCACCGCTACCTGGCGCAGCACGGTTTTGCCAACGAGACCGCCGTCGGGCCGCACCGCATCGCGATCACCCAGTACGACGCCGCCTGGGCCCAGATCGCCTGGGACCGCACCTTCAGCTTTTTCGGCAAGCACCTGGCTTGACCCAGGCCGGACCGGCCCGCTGACAGCCGTCGCCGCCGGGACCCGTGGGCGACGGCATTCACGGCATCGACGAATGGGGTGGGTCAATCGGTGCCGATGGGCAGGTGCAGATCGAGCACCGCCAGCCGGCGTCTGCCACCTCGGGCCGCCAGCCCCGGTTCAGGGGTATCCCCATGTTTGAGGCAGGTCAAGGCACCCGAGACGGGCAGCGCCAGCGCTGGTAGCTGCCGCGCTGGTGGCTGCAACGGGTGCAGGCCTGCGGCGGCGCCGCGGCGGCTGAGCACCCCGCAAACGCATTCTGCAAGCCCAGCCGACGGGCTCGACCTGCCCACGCCGCCTCGAACCGCAGCAGCCAAAACCGCCGCATCGCCAGCGATGCCCGGCCGGTCTGCAAGAAAATTTCGGAATGACGCTCGGGGCAGTGGCGCGGCAGGGTCTTCATCGCCTCCATCCCGTCCACCTACCTGAAAGGCCTTGCGCAACAGGGCTGTGCATCAAGCCAGTCGGGATCTCGAAACGCGCGGTGGCTCAGGTCGGTCCTTCGGCAACACGACAAGGCTGCACCATGACGCGGGCAGCGCTGCGGACAGCCAACCAGCGGGGGTTTGCCCGGATCGCCCTCTGGCATGCCGTTTGCGTACCATCCCGATTGAAATCCTGACCAATTGGTCAGTTTTTGGTGTAGCCGGGCCACCGTTTGCCCGGGCTCTGCAGGAGCGCCCGACGATGGCATCCGCCGGCCCCCACCCTTCTGGCACCGCTTCGGCGGCCGGTCCGGCCCCCGACATCCGCCCGGCGCGCTTGCCGGCCGAGCACTACGCCCAAGCCTTTGCCGACGCGGCACCGCGCTACAGCCGCAGCCAGGCGCTGGTCGAGGCCGAGCGTTGCCTGTACTGTTTTGATGCGCCCTGCACCACGGCGTGCCCTACCGGCATTGACGTGCCCAGCTTCATCCGCCGGATTTCGGACGACAACCTGCGCGGTGCCGCCCGCACCATCCTGGAGTCCAACCCGCTGGGCGGCACCTGTGCCCGGGTCTGCCCGACCGAGGTGCTGTGCGAGCAGGTCTGCGTGCGCACCGCGCAGCAAGGCAAACCGGTTGAAATCGGGCGGCTGCAGCGCTACGCGGTAGACGCGGTGATGGACCAGCCGATCCACACGCTGCTGAGCCGCGCTGCCGCAAGCGGCGAGCGCTTTGCCGTGGTGGGTGCCGGCCCGGCCGGGCTGGCCTGCGCCATCGGCCTGGCCCGCCTGGGCCACGCGGTCAACCTGTACGACGCCCACCCCAAGGGCGGTGGCCTCAACGAGTACGGTCTGGCCACCTACAAGACCGCCGACAACTTTGCCCAGGCCGAGCTGGACTGGCTGCTGGGCATCGGCGGCATCACGCTGCACACCGGCTGGCGCTTGCGCAGTGCGGCGCAGCTGGCTGCGCTGCGCGCCGAGCATGCCGGCGTCTACCTGGCCATCGGCCTGGACCAGACCCACGGCTTGGGCGTGCCCGGTGAAACCCTGGCCGGTGTGCGAGACGCGGTGGCCTTCATTGCCGAGCTGCGCCAGGCCAGCGACAAGTCGTCCCTGCCGATGGGCCGGCGTGTGGTGGTGATTGGCGGTGGCATGACTGCCGTGGACGCTGCGGTTCAAAGCAAGCTGCTGGGTGCAGACGAGGTGCACATGGTCTACCGGCGCGGGCCGGCGCAGATGGGTGCGTCGCAGGCCGAGCAGGACTGGGCGCTCAAGCATGGCGTCAATCTCCACCACTGGCTGGCGCCCGAGGCGGTGCTGGGCAGCGCCGGCCAGGCCGTCGGCGTGCGCTTTGCCCGCCAGCAGTTGATCGAAGGCCGCTTGCATCCCACCGGCGAGCATGAAATCCTGGCCGCCGACATGGTGCTCAAGGCCATCGGCCAGAAGCTGGAAGTCTCACTGCTGACCGACACCGGGCTGAGCCTGGAGGGCGGCCGCATCCAGGCCGACGACGACGGCCGCACCGGCGTGCCCGGCCTGTACGCCGGGGGCGACTGCCGCCTGGGCGGGCGCGACCTGACGGTCGAGGCGGTGCAAGACGGCAAGCGTGCCGCGCTGGCCCTGCACGCCGAGTTGAGCGCCCGCGTCCCGACCGCCGCCGGCGCCTGACCGGCTGCGCCTGCAACCACCGCAACCCCCGCTGTTCGATCAAGGAGCGCGCCCCATGGCCGACCTGAGCAACACCTTTGCCGGCATCCGCAGCCCCAATCCGTTCTGGTTGGCCAGCGCGCCACCCACTGACAAGGCCTACAACGTCAACCGCGCCTTCGAGGCGGGCTGGGGCGGCGTGGTCTGGAAGACGCTGGGCGAGGAGGGCCCCCCCATCGTCAACGTCAACGGCCCGCGCTACGGCGCGCTGCTCACGCCCGACCGCAAACTGCTGGGCTTCAACAACATCGAGCTGATCACCGACCGGCCGCTGCAGCTCAACCTGCGCGAGATCGCCGAGGTCAAGCGGCTGTGGCCCGACCGGGCGATGGTGGTCAGCCTGATGGTGCCTTGCACCGAAGCCGCCTGGAAGGCGATCTTGCCGAGGGTGGAGGACACCGGCTGCGACGCCATCGAGCTCAACTTCGGCTGCCCGCACGGCATGAGCGAGCGCGGCATGGGCGCGGCGGTGGGCCAGGTGCCTGAGTACATCGAGATGGTCACGCGCTGGTGCAAGCAGTTCAGCCGTCTGCCGGTGATCGTCAAGCTCACACCCAACATCACCGACATCCGGCTGCCCGCCGCTGCGGCAAAACGCGGCGGCGCCGATGCGGTGAGCCTGATCAACACCATCAACTCGATCATGGGCGTAGACCCAGCCACGCTGACGATGAGCCCGGTGACCGGCGGCATGGGCAGCCACGGCGGCTACTGCGGCCCGGCGGTCAAGCCGATTGCGCTCAACATGGTGGCCGAGATCGGCCGCTCGGCCGAGACCGCAGGCCTCCCCATCTCAGGCATCGGCGGCGTCGGCAACTGGCGCGATGCGCTGGACTACATCGCGCTGGGCGCCGGCAATGTGCAGGTCTGCACCGCCGCGATGGTCTATGGCTTCAAGATCGTGCAGGAGATGGCCAGCGGCTTGTCGGACTACATGGACAGCATGGGCTTCAACACGATCGACGACTTTCGCGGTCGGGCGCTGCCCACCGTCACTGACTGGCAGTACCTCAACCTCAACGCGATCAGCAAGGCAAGCATCGACCAGCGCACCTGCATCGGCTGTGGCCGCTGCCACATCGCCTGCGAGGACACCTCGCACCAGGCGATCACCACCACCAAAGCCGGGCAGCGCTTTTTTGAGGTGCGGGATGACGAGTGCGTGGGCTGCAACCTGTGTGTCACCGTCTGCCCGGTGCCCGAATGCATCACACTGCGAACCCTGGCACCCGGAGAGGTGGACGCCCGCACCGGGCTGACGGTGAGTGCCAGCCCGGCCAACTGGACCGCCCACCCGAACAATCCGATGCGCCAGGCTGCCGCCTGAGCACCGCGCCCGCCGCTCCGCAAACCTTTACCGCCGCTGAACCCCCACCCCCACCCACCCCCGAGAAAGCCCACCATGACACTTCGCCGTCACCTGTTGGCCGCCGCACTGGCCAGCCTCGCGCTCCTGCCCACCGCCTTCGCCCAGTCCAAGCTCAAGGTGGCAGCGGTGTACACCGTGCCCTTCGAGCAGCAGTGGGTCAGCCGCCTGCACATTGCGCTGAAGGCCGCCGAGGCCCGAGGCGAGATCGAGTACAAGGCCAGCGAGAACATCGCCAATGCCGACTACGAGCGGGTGATGCGCGAGTACGCCACCCAGGGCAACCAGCTGATCGTGGGCGAAGCCTTTGCGGTCGAGGCCGCTGCCCGCAAGGTGGCCAAGGACTTTCCCAAGGTATCGTTCCTGATGGGCAGCTCGGGCAAGCCGGCCGAGCCCAACTTCTCGGTGTTCGACAACTACATCCAGGAGCCCAGCTACCTGGCCGGCATGCTGGCCGGCGGCATGACCAAGACCGGCAAGATCGGCATGGTCGGCGGCTTCCCGATTCCCGAGGTGAACCGGCTGATGCACGCCTTCATGGCGGGCGCGAAAGAGGTGAACCCCAAGGTCGAGTTCTCGGTGTCCTTCATCAACTCCTGGTTCGATCCGCCCAAGGCCAAGGAAGCCGCTTTCGCGATGATCGACAAGGGCGCCGACATCCTGTATGCCGAGCGCTTTGGCGTCAGCGACGCGGCCAAGGAGCGCGGCAAGCTGGCCGTGGGCAACGTCATCAACACCCAGGACAAGTACCCCGACACGGTGGTGGCCTCGGCGCTCTGGCACATGGAGACCTCGATCAACCGGGCCGTCAAGCTGGCCAAGGAGGGCAGGTTCAAGGCCGAAGACTACGGCGTCTACAGCACCATGAAGCACCAGGGCGCCTCGCTGGCGCCGCTCGGCACGTTCGAGAAAAAGGTGCCGGCAGAACTGGTGGCCAAGGTGCAGGCCAAAGAGAAAACCATCCTGGCGGGCAGCTTCAGCGTCAAGGTGGACGACAGCCAGCCCAAGGCCAGCTTCAAGTAGGCGCGCGGGTCAAGCGTCCTGGTCAAGGTCAGCCAGCCCGAGCCTGGCACTGCCATGCCCCCCGTGCTGCGCATGCAGGGCATCAGCAAGCGCTTTGGCGCGCTGGTGGCCAACCACGACATCTCGCTGCAGCTGGCCGCTGGCGAGGTGCTGGCGCTGCTGGGCGAAAACGGCGCCGGCAAGTCCACGCTGATGAAAATCCTGTACGGCCGCTACCAGGCCGACGCGGGTGAAATCCAGTTGGACGGCAAGCTAGCGCGGCTGGCCTCGCCAGCGGATGCCATCGCCCACGGCATCGGCATGGTCAGCCAGCATTTCACCCTCATCCGCACCCTGAGCGTTGCCGAGAACGTGGTGCTGGGCATGCCCAGCGGCCTGCGCTTCAGCCAGGCAGCGGCCGAGCAGGCCGTGGCCGCCACGGCCCAGCGCTACAACTTCAATATCGACCCGGCCGCGGTGGTGCGCCATCTGTCGGTGGGCGAGCAGCAGCGGGTGGAGATCATCAAGGCGCTGCACCGCAACGCGCGCGTGCTCATCCTGGACGAGCCGACCGCCGTGCTCACCCCGCAGGAGTCGGCGGCGCTCTTCGCCGCCGTGCGCGGGCTGGTGGCGCACGGGCTGGCGGTGGTGCTCATCAGCCACAAGCTGGCGGAGGTGCTGAGCGTCAGCGACCGGGTGACCGTGCTGCGCGACGGGCGCGTGGTCGGCCAACTGGAGACCAAAGCCGCCACGCAGGCCGACCTGGCGCGGCTGATGGTGGGCCGCGAAACGTTTGGCGTGGTGCGCAGCGGGGCCGCGCCGCAGGCCGCCGCGCCGGTGCTGGAGATTTCCGATTTGTGGGCCGCCGCCGATAAGGGCAACGACGCGCTGCGCGGGCTATCGCTAAGCGCC
>JANYKR010000254.1 GCA_025358155.1 Betaproteobacteria bacterium | reverse complement strand
ATTAGGCCCTACCACCGCATTTCAAGCCCGCGCCAGGCAGCTGCACACGCCGATCTTGCGCAGGATCAAACGCCGCTTCGGCTTGGCGCGGCCCCTTCGTCACTGACGCTGCGCATCGGCGAGACGGCCAGCGCCAGCATCTGACCCAGCGCAGCCATGGCCAGGCGCCCGACACCATGCCGACCCAGGTGCCCGCGCCGTGCGCAGCCAGCAAGCTGCCCAGGGCGGCTGCGCCCAACGCGGGCAGGCCACGTCGTCGCGGCTGTAGAGCCGGTAGCCACCCTCAGAGCGCGAGGGGATTTGAGCAGGCCGATCTGGTCAAAAGGGTGCAGCGAGCGCACGCTCATGCCGCTGCGGCTGGCGATTTCACCGACTTTCAGGTGCATGGCGAGCTTGCGCGCTGGCGCAAGGGTGGAGGGTTGATTTGAGCAAGGGTCTGGGCAGGGCAGCGGTATCCAGCCTGACGTTGGGTGAGGGTCAAACCAGCTTGGCATCCGCACCGTGCGGCAAGTTCGAGCTGCGCCGCCTGCCTAGAATTGGCCGATGGATATCCATCAAATGCAGGTGCGTTACGAGCCCGCGGCCGACCGGTTGCTGTGGCAGGTGCGCACCGCGGGCGGCGAGCTGTTTGCGCTATGGTTGACCCGGCGCATGCTGCGCCAGCTCTGGCCGCACCTGCAGCGGCTGGTGACCCACGCCAGCGTGCTGCGCCTGGCGCCCAACGCCACGGTGCTGCCCGAGGCGCGCGACATGCTGGTCCAGGCCGCCCGCAGCCGCAACCTGCCCAACACCGATTTCGCCACGCCGTTTGACGCCAAGGCCACCGCGCTGCCGCTAGGCGCACTGCCGCTGCTGCCGGTGGCCATCGACCTGGGGCCCGGGGCGGATGGCATGGGCCTGGCACTGGCCGCCCGCGAGGACGATGGCCGCAACATCCGCCTGGCCTTGTCTGACGATCTGGCCACCGGCCTGATGCGCTTGCTGGAGCAGGCGCTGGTGGCGGCCGACTGGGGCATCCTGTCGCCCAACGTCGAGGCCGACGCCGCCCCCGATGCGGCAGGCGGCGCGTCGCCCGTCATCTGGAACTGAGCGGCCTGCCGGGACAGCCGATCCGGTCAGTCGGCCAGCGCCTGCAAGCGGCTCAGCAAAAAAGCGCGCACTGCCGGCACACCGGTCAGCCCGACCGCACGCTGCAGCGCGGCCCGCGCTTGCTCATGCTGCCCGGCGAGTGCGGCCACATGGCCCATTGCCACCCAATACGGCTGGTAGCTGGCCAGCCGGGGGGAGTCCAGCGCGGTCAGCAAACCCAGCGCACGCTGCACCTCGCCGGCCTGCCCGCAGGCCACGGCATGAGCCACCTCGGCGCCCAGGCTGGGTGCGGTGGCCAGCAGGCGTTGGTACAGCAAGACGATGCCAGCCCAGGGCGTGATGCCCGTGACCCTGCGCTGGCAATGGGCCGACTGGATGGCCGCTTCCAGCTGGTACGGGCCGGGCAAGCCCCAGGCCGCTGCACCGGCCAGCACCCGGTTGCCTTGCGCGATCAAGTCCAGCTGCCAGCGCGCGGTGTCCTGCTCGGCCAGCGGTACAAAACCGCCGTCCAGCCCACGCCGGGCCGGCGCACGGGCCTCGCAAAACAGGATCAGCGCCAGCAGGCCCTCGGCCTCCGCTCGCTGGGCATTGGCCGGCAGCAGGCTGCACACCAGGTCGGCCAGGAACAGCGCCTCGCCGCGCAGGCCTTGCACCCCCTGGTCATCGCCCTCCCCGCCATCGGCGCTGTCGATCGCCTCCCAGCCCAGGCCGTAGGCGGCGTACACCGCCTCCAGCACGGCGTGCAGACGCTCGGGCAATTCATCGGGGCCGGGCTCGTCGAAGCGCGGGCCGGCGTCGCGGATCTTGTGTTTGGCCCGCACCAGGCGCTGCGCCATCGCCGCAGGTGAGCTCAGCATCGCCTGCGCGATCTGCTGGGCCTGCAGCCCCAGCACCGCCTGCAGCATCAATGCCGGTCGCACGGCCGCATCAATCGCTGGGTGGGCGCAGACGAACAGCAGCTTGAGCCGGCTGTCCGGCAGCGCAGGTGCGCTGTCGTGCGCCGGCTCGTTGTCCAGCAGTGCCTGCACCTGCGGGCTGGCATGCAGGCGGTCGCGGCGCGCCGCCTGCAGCAGCTCGCGCCGGGCCACCGTCAGCAGCCAGGCGTCGGGGCTATCGGGCACGCCTTGGGTGGGCCACAGCGCCAGGGCCTTTTCAAGTGCGGTGGCCAGCGCGTCCTCGGCTGCGGCCAAATCGCGCCATTGGCAGGCCAGCCAGGCCAGCAGCCGGCCGTAGGACTGGCGGGCCGCAGCCTCGGCCGCCTGCCAGGCCGGGTGGCCCGCAGTTGCTGCGGCGAGCGGGTTGGCGGGCGGGCAGTCAGATGCGGTCAACACAGCGCTCCGCCAGCCTGATCGGGCGCGAGCGCCACGCCGCGCATCACATCACCAGCACGGGCCGGATCTCGACCGTGCCTGTCGCCGCAGTGGGGCTGCGGGCAGACCAGGCCAGGGCGTCGTCCAGGGTCGGCACATCGATCACGAAGTAGCCACCGAGCTGCTCCTTGGTGTCGGCAAACGGGCCATCCTGCACCTGGCGGATGCCGTCGCGCACCCGCAGCGTGGTGGCTGTTTCACGCCCCTGCAGGCCGTGCCCGGCCACGATCACGCCGGCCTGGCCCATCGCGCCGGCGTAGGCGCCCCAGGCGGCATGCAGAGCCTGGGTGGACTCGGCACTGTGACCTTGCTGGAGGGCGGTGTCGAAAAACATCAGCATGAACTTCATGGGTTGCTCCTGGCGGGTGGACGAGGCCGGCAAAACGCCGGTCTCTGAATGGTGATGCCCAGCGGGCTGGCCAATCGACAGCAGCGACAAAAATTTCTACAGCAAGACCGGCCCGACACCAGGATGGGCAGCCCCCGTGAGATCAGGAGCCGCCGCCAGGGCGCGGCACAGCCCCGCCTTTTGCACCTTGCCCAGCGCCGTGCGCGGCAGCGCATCAACCACCACGATGCGCCGGGGCTGCTTGAAACGTGCCAAGCATCGGCCGAACGCGGCGCGCAGCCCGTCCAGGTCGATCGGCACACCCGGCTTGGCCACCAGCACCAACACCGGCACCTCGCCCCAGCTTGCGTCTGGCAGGCCGACCACCGCCGCCTCGGCCACGCCGGGCCAGGTGGCGACCAGGTTCTCGATCTCGGCGGGGTGGATGTTTTCGCCGCCCGAGATGATCAAGTCCTTGCTGCGGCCGACCACCCACACACAGCCCTGTGCATCAGCCCAGGCCAGATCGCCAGTGGCAAACCAGCCGGCGACAAACCCGGCGCCGGCGGGCAGGCGGTGGTAGCCGCGCATCAGGTTGGGCGCTTGCAGCCAGATCTCGCCCACGCTGCCTTGCACCACGTCGGCGCCCAGCGCGTCTACCAGGCGCAGGTGCACACCTGGTGCGGGGCGGCCGACGCTGCCCACCTGCGTCAATGCCTGCTCAGGGTGCAGTGCAATCGAGAACGGACCGGTCTCGGTGCTGCCGTAAACCTGGGCCACCGGCACACCGCGCTGGTGAAAGGCCTCGATCAACGCCACCGGCACCACTTGCGAGCCGCAGTTGAGAAAGCGCAGGCCCGACAAGTCGGCCGATGGCCAATCGGGGTGCGCTTGAACGGCCTGCATCACCGCCGGCACCAGCAAGCTGGTAGTGGGCCGCCAGGTGGCCACGTCGTGCAGCCAGGCAGCCGAGTCAAAACGGGCATGCAAGTTGACTGCAGCCCCCACGGCCAGCGCCGGCAGCACCTGGATGCACAGGCCACCGACATGGAACAGCGGCAGCACCGCCAGCACCCGGTCGTTGGCGGTCAAGCCTTGCACCGCCAGCGCCATATCGATGTTGGCCAGCATGCCGGCCTGGGTGTGCACGGCAGCCTTGGGCTCGCCACTGGTGCCGCTGGTGTAGACGCGCATCACATCGCCAGGCTGGGGAGCCGCACCGGCACCGGCATTGGCGCCGGCGTCGGTGTCGGTTTCAGCACCGCCGCGATCCGGCGGCGGGCCGGGCGGCCCGGCGCCCGCCACCAGCGCCCTCACCTGCCCGGCCAGGCCCGCCAGCTCGGGCGTGTGTTTCAGCGCGGACACGCCGGCGTGCGCCGCTATCGCCGCCAGCTCGGGCGCGGCCAGGCGCCAGTTCAGCGGCACAAAAATCGCCCCCAGCCGGGCACAAGCCAGCAGCGCGGCCAGCATCTCGGGGCTGTTGTGGCCCAGCCAGCCGACGACAGACCCCGCCAGCAGACCCTCAGCCTGAATCTGGTGGGCGGTGGTGTCGACCAGTTGCGCAAAGTCGCGGTAGCTCAGCGTGCGCTTGCCGGCCTGCAGCGCCAGCGCATCGGGCTGACGGGCGGCCTGCGCCGCGATACGGTCGAACAATGGCGTCACGGGCGAATCGCCTGAACTGCGGACTGGGCGGCGGGTCGGACGGCTGGCTGTACTGCGGGCTGAGCGGTCATCGGGATCACGCGCAGCCCAGCCGCCTACTCGATCACCTCGTCGCGCTCGCCCGCCTCGTACAAGCATTCACGCCCCAGCCGGTCCATGCACAGCTCGGCCGTCCAGGGCAACATCAGGCTGCCGCAGCGGCTGTCGCGGTACAGCCGCTCCAGCGGCAGCGACTTCAGCATGCTCTGCCCGCCGCAGGTGCGGATCGCCAGCCGACAGATGTCGTTGGCGTTCTCCATGATGGTGTAGTGGGCGGCGTAGAGCCGCATGCGGGTGTCCTTGTCGGGGTCGATGCCGGCGTCGCGGGCGTTCTGCAAGAACAGGGCGCGGGTGGCTTCGAGCTTGATCCGCATCTCGGCCACCGCGTACTGCTTGGTGGGGTACATCCGGCGCTTGACCGGCGGCATGCCCGGTACCTCGGCGCGCAGGTACTGCACCGTGAAGTCGTAGGCCGCCTGTGCCACGCCCATGTAGGTGGGCGAGAGCGTGGCAAACATGTGCGGGAACCGGCTGGCGGCCTGGAAGTACAGCCCCTCGGGCATCATGCGCGCCGTCTCGGGCACAAACACATCGGCAAACAGCAGGTTGCGGCTGACAGTGGCGCGCATGCCCATCGGGTCCCAGTCGCCAAACACGCTCAAGCCGGGTGCGTCGGCCGGCACCGCCAGGTACATGGCGTCGCGCCGGCTGCCGCCACCGGCGCGGTCGGGCCGGTCCAGCGTGCACAACACGCCGTAGGTGTCGGCCGCGCCCGCCAGCGAGGCAAAGATCTTCTTGCCGCTGATGCGGTAGCCGCCGTCGACCTTGCGCGCCAGGGTGCCCCAGGGCACCGCGCCGGCCGCCGCCGCGCCGCCCTCGGAAAACGGCTGGGCGTAGAGCTTGCCTTCGTTGACGATGCGGCCGAAGTGGTAGGCGCGGTTGTGGGCATGGTCGGCGCGCTGCTCGGGCGTCATGTCGAGCGCGTCGGCGATCTCGCCGGCCCACAGGCAGGAGCAGACATGCATGTTGAAGCTGAGCGCGGTGGCGCCGCACCAGCGGCCGATCTCGGCGGCCACCATCACGTAGGTGGCAAAGTCGGCGCCCAGGCCGCCGTAGGCGGTGGGCACGCAAATGCCCAGCAGGCCGGCGCTGCGCAGGTCGTCATAGTTCTCGAACGGGAAGCTGGCCTCGCGGTCGTAGCGCTCGGCGCGGGCGGCAAAAGCCGGCCCGAGTGCGGCGGCGAGGGCGATCAACTCACGCTGCAGGGGCGTCAGTCTGGCCGGATTGCCGGCGATGTGGGCGGGCTGGTAGCGGCTGGCGACAGCGTTGGGCGCGGCACCGGGCGTGACAGACGCGTGGTTGGACGCCAGCGTCCGGGGGTCGTTCGGGGAGCCGTCAGGCAGGGCAGACATCGCAGGTCTCCAGTGACATCAGCCACCGGCCAGAAAGGCCAGCAGCGCGGTGTTGAAGGCGTCGGGGCGTTCCATCGGCAGCAGATGGCCGGCGCCTGGCACGGTCTGCAGCACGGCACCGGGGATACGCTCGGCCATCTTGCGCGCCACTTCGGGTGAGGCGGTGGTGTCGAGCTCACCGGTGATCACCAGCGTGGGCACTTTGATCAGCGGCAGGTTGGCGCGGCGGTCAAAAGCCACCAGCGCGGCCACGGCGCTGCGGTAGGTGGCCTCGGGCACACCGGCCATCAGGGCCTGGGCGCGCTCGCCCATGGCGGGCGGCGCATCGGGCGGCAACATGGCCGGCACCAATTGCGCCGCCAGCCCGGCCATGCCGCTACCGGCGTCCAGCGGCGCAAAGCGCGATTGCAGAAAGCCGCGTTGCCAGTCCCCGCCCGGCTTGCCAAAGGCGGGCGAGGTACTGGCCAGCACCAGGCCGGACACCGCTGCGGGCGCGCGCGCCGCCAGGTCCTGCGCCACCATGCCGCCCATGCTGTGGCCGACCAGCACTGCCGGGCCCAGGCCGAGCTGGGTGATCAGCCGCTCCAGGGCAGCGGCTATGCCGGCCAGGTCGTAAGGCTCGATGCGGGCCGACCGGCCGTAGCCCGGAAAGTCCACCGCCACCGCAGTGAACCCCGCCGCCGCCAGCGCCGCGCCACTGCCCGAGCCTGCAGCGCCCCAGGCCTCGCGGCCGCCGCCTACGCCGTGCAGCAGGACGGCAAGCCGGCCGGCCGCAGCGCCAGGCCCGTCCCATCGCAGGTGCGCCAGCGGCGCATCGGGGACGAGCCGCCCGCTCACAGCAGATCCCCGTTGTCCACCACCGCTGCGCCGTCCAGCGTGACGGTGCAGCCGCGCATCGGCAGGTCAAAATGGCCCAGCGTGTGGCGGCCCGCCACCTCGTTGGCGCCGGTCGAGTACAAGAAGTTGCCGGCAAAGGCGCGCAACTCGGTGCCGTTGAAGTCGGCCTTGTCGTAGAACGTCATCGCGTCCCAGCGGGCGCGCCGGTTCAGGCCCCAGCCGACGTGGGAGACGGCGTAGGCCGCCCGGTCGTGCGGATCGCTGGCCCAGGCCGCAAAGTAGCCGCGCATCAGCTCGGCGTCCAGGCTGCGGCCCTCGATCTCGGTGACGTGGTCGTCAACGATCCGCAGCGTCACCGCGTCCGACAGGTAGCGTTTGAAGGTCAGGTTGACATCGCCCGGCGCCAGCACCAGCGTGCCGTTGACCGACCCGGCCGCCGGAAACGCCAGCACCAGGCCGGCCGGCCAATGCGTCAAGCTGCCCGGCTTGGTGGTGAAGCCCCAGACTCCGCCGATCCGGGCGCCGCTGAGCGCCACCGTCAAATCACTGCCAGCGGGGGACGTCACCCGCATCGCCCGGCTGGCCTTGAGCTGGCGCATCGCGTTGCGCACGGCCGCCTCGTCCTCGGCGCGGGGCACCGTGCGCTCCAGGATCTCGGGGTGCTCGTTGCTGACCACCAGCACGCGTGCGCCGCCCTTCAGGATGGCGGGCAGCTCCGCCGCATGCTGCAGCCCTTCGACCGTGCAATCGACCACCAGCACACTGCCGGCCAACGCCGCCACCACCGGCCCCAGCTGGCCGATGGCGTCAGACGCGCCGGTCGAGCGCACCGGCACCGGCGCGGTCTGGCGCGGCGTGGGCAGCACCACATGGAACCAGCGCGCCCCCAACCGGGCCAGCGCCAGCTCGCTCAAGCTCACCAGAGCGGGGCGCGACTGGGTCTCGGACAGCACCGCGCAGGCATCGCCCAGCTGCACGCCGCAGAGGCGAAAAACCTCACAGAAACTGTCGATCCACTTGGCCTCGATGCGTTGCGGATTGCTCACAGCACTTCTCCCAGCATCCGGTAATGCCCACCCTGGAACAACAGCGGCGCCACCGCCAGGTCGGCCAGGCGCAGCACCCGGCCGATGAACAGCACATGATCGCCCACCGCGTGCCGGGCCTCGACACGGCACTCGAAGACCGCCGCGCAGCCGGCCAGCACCGGCGCCCCGCCCAGGCCGTCGGCCCAGGCACCCTCGGCAAACTTGTCGGTTTGCGACGAAGCAAAGCGCCGCGACAAATCGACCTGGGTCTCGGCCAGCACGTTGATCACAAAATGCGGCGCAGCCTCAAACGCGGCCAGGCTGCTGCTGGCCTGGCGCAGCGACCACAACACCAGCGGCGGGTCGAGCGACAGCGAGGCAAACGAATTGGCGGTCAGGCCCACCGGCTGCCCGGTGGCGTCGCGGCAGCTGATGATGGTCACGCCGGTGGCAAAGCGCCCGAGCGCGCCGCGCAAGACCTGCGGCGACAGCGGCTCGGCTGCAGGATCGGCTGCAGGTTCAGCGTCAGGCTGGGGCGTCATGGTCGGGGTCCTTGGCCGGGCGGTTTGCCCGGCCGGGTTCAACGGCGGGTTCAAGGGTGGATTCAGCGGCGGGATCAACGCAGCCCGGCACGGGCCAGCCCGTAGCCCATGGCGGTGCAAGCCAGTGCGCCCAGCAGGTGCGCAGCGCTGTGCAGCAGCGCCAGCCCCAAATCGCCACGCTGGACCAGGCCCAGCGACTCGGCCGAGAACGACGAAAACGTGGTGAATCCGCCCAGCAAACCGGTGACCAGCAGCAGGCGCAGCAGCTCATCGGGCGAGCGCGAGAACCAGACCATTGCCCCGCCGATCAAGGCGCCGCCCAGGCAGTTGACCAGCAGCGTGCCCAGCGGAAAACCCGGCCACAGCCCGTTCAAGGCCATACCGGCAAACCAGCGCAGCAAGCCGCCCACTGCCGCACCCAGCGCTACCGCCCCAGCCTGCAGCGCCGTGACAGCCTGGCTCATCCGGCCGGGGCCCCGTTGGCCGGGACAGCGATCAAGGCTGGCGCTGCGCTGCTGCTGCACCCGGTGTTCTGGCCCGTCAAGCCCCAACGCGCCAGCGCCTGGTCGTCCGCCACCCGGGCATCCACCCAGCGTGCGCCATCGGGCGTGGTCTCTTTTTTCCAGAACGGCGCCTCGGTCTTGAGGTAGTCCATCAAGAACTCGCAGCCCTTGAACGATTCACCCCGGTGGGCCGAACTGACCACCACCAGCACGATCTGGTCTTGCGGTTGCAACAGGCCGACGCGGTGGATCACCCGGGCGCCACGCAGGTCAAAACGCTGGAAAGCGGCGTCGATCATCGCCTCGATGGCCCGCTCTGTCATGCCGGGATAGTGCTCCAGCTCCATCGCGCTGACCGGCTCGGCAGGACTCCCGGCGGTGCCTGCAGGGTTGACGTTTCGGTCGCGCACCGTGCCGACAAAGCTAGTGACCGCGCCCACGCCGCCGTCGCCCGCACGCAGGGCTGCAACCTCGGCGGACAGGTCGAAATCCTGGGTCTGGATGGACACACGCGGCAGCGGATTCATGGCGCAGATTCTCGCATCGCTGATGGACTTGCCCTGGCCTTCAATCCCGGCCGCCGCAGCCCGTGATCGCGGCGCGACCCAACCCGACCCTCTGCGCAGACAAGGTTGCGGGCCAGCGCCAACCCGGGATCAGCCGCCCGTGACCGGCGGGAAAAACGCCAGCTCGGCGCCCTCAGGCACCGTGCTGGCCTCGTCGGCCATCACCTGGTTGAGCGCACAACGCAAGGCCCGGCTGCGGGCCAGTGCCTCGGCATGCCGGCCACCGCGTGCGATCAGCCGGTCGCGCACGGCGCCCAGGGTGGTGCCGGCCGGCAGCACCAGCGTCTCGCTGGCGCCCAGCGCCTCGCGCAACGAAGCAAAGTAGCGCACGGTCACGGTGACTTCGGTCGGCAGGTTTTGAGTCGGCGGGTTTTGCCCGGTCGTGGCCGCCATGCTCAAGCCCCGATCAGCGACGACAGCAGCAGCAGCCGCACCGCATCACCCCGCCGCACCACCTGGCCCGACGGGTTGTCCACCAGACCGTCGGCCCAGACCGCCGAGGTCAGCACGCCCGAGCTCTGGTTGGCAAACAGCTCGACCCCGCCCTGCGGGTTGAAGCGTGCCCGCAGAAACTCGCGGCGTTTGTCGGGCTGCGGCCAATCAAAATCGGCCCGCACGCTGACCGCCTGTGGCAGCGCTGCCGGGCAGCCCTGGATCGCCCGCAGCACGGGCGCTACCGCGAGCAAGAAGGTCACGAAGCTGGAGACCGGGTTGCCCGGCAGGCCGATGAACAGCGCCTCGCTGTCGCCGCCATCGCGGCGCACCGCAGGGGCTGCCGATTCGTCGCGGCGCAGCGCAGGGGCTGCCAATTCGTCGCGGCGCACCGCAGGGGCTGCCGATTCGTCGCGGCGCACCGCGCCGAAGGCCAGCGGCTTGCCCGGCTTGATCGCCAGCGCCCAGGCCTCCAGCCAACCTTCGGCTTTGACCGCCGGCTTGATGTGGTCCTCCTCCCCTACCGACACCCCGCCGGAGGTGAGGATCAGGTCATGGCCCTGCGCCGCACGCCGCAGCGCGTCGCGGGTGGCGTCGAGCCGGTCGGGCACGATGCCCAGGTCGGTGACTTCGCAGCCTGCCGCCTGCAGCAAGCCGCGCAGCATGAAGCGGTTGCTGTTGTAGATCGCGCCGGGCCGCAGCGACTCACCCGGCATCACCAACTCATCGCCAGTAGAAAACAGCGCCACCCGGGGCCGCCGGCGCACCGTCAGGCGCGAGGCACCCACCGACGCGGCCAGGCCCAGCGCCTGGGGCGTCAGCCGGGTACCGGTGGCCAGCACCTCGGCGCCGTGTTGCACGTCCTCGCCCTGGCGGCGAATCCACTGGCCGGGCTGCGGTACGGTGTTGATGCACACCTGGCCCAGGTCGTCGCCCGACACCGCCTCGCACAGCTCCTGCATCACGACCGCATCGGCGCCGTCCGGCAACGGCGCGCCGGTGAAGATGCGCACCGCCGTGCCCGGCTGCAGCGCCGCACCCACCACACCGGCCGGCAGCCGCTGGCTGACCGGCAGCACGGTGCCGACAGCGGGCACATCGGCCGCGCGCAGCGCGTAGCCGTCCATCGAGGTGTTGTCGGCCGGCGGCACGTCCAGCCCCGCGACCACCGGCCGCGCCAGCACCCGGCCCAGCGCGTCGAAGGTGTCGAGTTTTTCGGTCTCGGCGATCACCCGGTCGCGCGCCACCGCCAGCAGGCGGGCCAGCGCATCGTCCAGGCTCAGCAGGTTCGGGCGGGCGGGCGGTGTGGCATCAGCCATGGTGTTCGGACCGGGGTTCGCGGTCGTAGTCGTAGCGGTCGTAGTCGTAGCGGTCGGCAGTGTCCATCAGGTGTGATGCCAGCAGCGCCACGGCCGTCATGTCGAACACCGGCAGGCCAGTGGCCACGGGCAGAGACGCTGGCGCATCGGTGGCCACGGCCACCACAAACGGGTCGTCGCCGTAGCCCGGCGGCTGGCCCAGTGCGGCCCGCCAGACCTCGATCTTGGGGATGTCGGCATGCTTGAAGCCCTCCACCAGCAGCCAGTCGCACGCGACCATCTCGGCAATCAACTGGTGCACGGTGGGCTGGCCTTCAACCTCGTACTCGCGCAGCTTGGCCAGGCGCTGGCCCGAGGCGATCAGCACCTCGAAGGCGCCCGCCTGGCGGTGCCGGAACGAGTCTTTGCCCGGGTGGTCGATGTCAAAGCGCTTGTGGGCATGCTTGACCACCGAGACCCGTTGCCCGCGCGACTTCAGCTCGGCGATCAGTTGCTCGATCAGCGTGGTCTTGCCGACACCGGACGGGCCGCAAAAGCCGATGACTTTCATGCCGCGCAGTGCCGCGCCACAAAGGCCTTGACCTGCGCCGCATCCACCGGCATCACGGTAAAACGTTTGGGCAGCGCCTCGATGCCGACCAGCGCGGCAGGGCGCAGCGGCTGGCGGCCCAGTGCTTCTTCGATCGTGGCGGCAAACTTGGCGGGCAAGGCGGTCTCCAGCACGATCATCGGCAGGCCGGGCTGCAGGTGCTCACGCGCCACTTTCAGGCCGTCGGCGGTGTGGGTGTCGATCATGTCCTGGTGCGCCTGCCAGGTGCTGCGGATCGTGGCCAGCCGGTCGGCATGGCTGCTCTTGCCCGAGACAAAGCCAAAGCCGGCGATGCGCTCGAACTCGGCCGGCGTCAGCTGAAAGCCGCCATCTCGCGCCAGGCCCGGGCCGAACAGATCGGCCACGCGGGCGCCGTCGCGATCCAGCAGGTCGAACACAAAGCGCTCGAAGTTGCTGGCCTTGCTGATGTCCATCGACGGGCTGCTGGTCTCGAAGGTCTCGCTGCTGGCCCGCACCCGGTAGCGGCCAGTGCGGAAGAACTCGTCGAGCACGTCGTTCTCGTTGGTGGCCACCACCAGCTGGGCGATCGGCAGGCCCATGCAACGCGCCACATGGCCAGCGCAGACATTGCCGAAGTTGCCCGAGGGCACGGCAAAACTCACCGGTTGATCATTGCGCTCGGTGACCTGGAAGTAACCGGCAAAGTAGTACACCACCTGCGCCAGCAATCGCGCCCAGTTGATCGAGTTGACGGTACCGATCTTGTAGCGGCGCTTGAAGTCCAGGTCGTTGCTGACCGCTTTGACGATGTCCTGGCAGTCGTCGAACACACCCTGGACGGCGATGTTGTGGATGTTGGCGTCCTGCAGGCTGAACATCTGCGCCTGCTGAAACGGGCTCATCCGGCCCTCGGGGCTGAGCATGAAGACCCGCACGCCTTGCTTGCCGCGCATCGCGTACTCGGCCGCGCTGCCGGTGTCGCCCGAGGTGGCACCCAGGATGTTGAGCGTCTCGCCGCGCCGGGCCAGCTCGTACTCGAAAAGGTTGCCCAGCAGCTGCATGGCCATGTCCTTGAAGGCCAGCGTCGGGCCGTTGGACAGGGCCTGGATGTAGAGCGGGTGGTCGCCGGCCTGCAGCTGGCGCACCGGCACGATGGCCTCGCTGCCGTAGACGGCGGCGGTGTAGGTCTTGGCGGCCAGCGCCTTCAAGTCAGCGGCCGGGATGTCGTCGATGTAGAGCGACAGGATCTCAAACGCCAGGTCGGCGTAGCTCAAACCGCGCCAGCGCGTCAGCGTGGCATCGCCGATCTGCGGGTAGTGCGCGGGCAGGTACAAGCCGCCGTCAGGCGCCAGGCCTTCGAGCAGGATTTCGCAAAACCGGCGCGGGGTCGGGTCGCCCCGGGTGCTGGTGTAGTTCATGGTGGGGCGGGTGGCAGGGCCGTGAGGCGGGCTTCGGCAGTGCGCACCACGGCCTGGATGTCTTGGGATAGCGGGGATTGTCGCAAAGCGGCTTGGGCGGCCTGGAGATCGCGCTCAAAGAACTGCCGCGCCGCGCCGGCTTCGCCGTGCGCCTGGCTCCAATCACCCAGCCGTTCGAGCGCAATGGCCAAGTCGCGCAGCGCTTCCGGCGATTCGCCCGTCAGCTTCACCAGCCGCTCACAAACCCTCAGGCTGTCCTCGTACCGCTCCCTCGCGCCGGCCACCTCCCCCAGCGCTAGCTGCACGCCGCCCACCGTGCTCAACGACACCGACCAGTCCCTCAGCGCTTCCGGCGATTCACCCGTCAGCTTCACCAGCCGCTCGCTCACCTTCAGGCTGTCCTCGTACCGCTCCCTCGCGCCGGCCACATCCCCCAGCGCTCGCTGCACGTCGCCCACCTTGCTCAACGACACCGACCAGTCCCTCAGAGCTTGCGGCGATTCGCCCGTCAGCTTCACCAGCCGCTCGCTCACCCTCAGGCTGTCCTCGTACCGCTCCCTCGCGCCGGCCACATCCCCCAGCGCTAGCTGCACGTCGCCCACCTTGTTCAACGACACCGACCAGTCCCTCAGCGCTTGCGGCGATTCGACCGTCAGCTTCACCAGCCGCTTTGCCGCTGCCAGGGCATGCAGGGCGTGTGCCTGCGCACCGTGCCATTGGCCTTGCAGGCCTGCCAGTTCAGCAGCCCAAAGCTGCCATTGCAAAGTCCGGCGAAGTACCTGAGGCGGCTCATCCGCCACCACCGGGTCGGTAACCACAAGCGACGCCAGATCGGCTAAAACCCGCTCGGCAACGGTGAGTTGGCGCAAGCGTACGGCGTGTTCGATGGCATCGAAGCCGAGGTCCAGCGCCAACTGAGGGCTGGCGTCGTCTGCCGCGCCCGGCACTGCGCCGCCCTGCTGTGCAATGGCTTGCCGGTAGCTGGCCAGCGCACGGTCCCACAGCGCCACGGCGGCCAAGCTGCCGGGGGTCAGCGGCATGTCTTCGTCCAGCGAGGGCGCATGCAGCGGCAGGCTTGCAGCGGTGTCCAACGCCCAGGCAGGCACCACGAAGCTGGCCGACCGGATCGACCACAGATCGGGCGCCACCATCGCCACCGTCAGCTCGGCATCGCCGCGCCCGATCAGCAGCAGCGGCCGTGCCATCGCCAGCAAGCCGGCCCGGCGCTCGTTCAGCCGCGCTAGCAGCCAGTCGCGCTGCTGGCTGCCTCGCGCATCGCCCAGATCCACCCAGACGCCGAACAACTCGGCGCCGCGCTCGGGTTGCAGCACGCTGCGGAGCGCCGGTTCGACATCGGGCGCGCCGCCGCAGTGGGCCGGTACGGCCAGCAGGCGCCGGCTGCGGGAGCGCAGCGTGCGGTCCAGCTCGCCCTGCAGCCAGGCCAGGCTGCGCGGGTCGTCGCCCCACAGGTAGAACAACTGCGCCGACTTCGCCCGCAGCACCATGCGGCGCAGGCGCCGCAACAGCAACAGGTGATCGGCTGTGGGCCGCCCCTGCAGCGGTTCGGCAGCCATCGCGGTGGGGCCGGTCAGGCGGCCGGCGCGGACGGCGGCACGGCTGCGCCGGCCTCTGCCACCAGGCGGGCGGCGCGCTCAGAAATCCAGCCGCGCACCATCGGGTGCAACGCGTACCAGCTGCTGCCGTTCAAGTAGGCCAACACATGCTTGGTCGCCAGGTAACGCTGCAGCACGTCAGCGTCGATGGCACCGGCCAGTTCGGCATCGTGGGACTGGTCCAGCCGGGCCAGCCAGCGCACATGCTCGGCAGGGATGGCGCGGCCGGGGCTCACATGCCCCAGGGCAAAATCGACGGCGGTGTCAGCCACCGGCAGCGATGGGATGTCGTCGCTCAACGCCACCCGCATCGCACGCAAAAAGTCACGCAGGTCGCCACCGGTCTGGATGGCAAAGCGCCGCAGTTGCAACGGTGTGAACACCTCGGGCCAGCGCGGGAACCGGGCCGCCACCAAAGCCTGCATCGCGGCCAAGCCGGTCTCGTCGGGCTCGCGGCTGCGCTCTTGCACCACATGCACTGACGGCATGTTGACCACGATGCCGGTGCCCAACGACGCCGCAAGCTGGGTGTCCTGCTCGAGCAGGAAGGGCGAGACCGAATACACCACATGCACCCCCGGCAGGCGCAGCGCCGCGCCCTCGCCGACGAAGAGGCGGCGCACGCTTTCGTAGACCTGGGTGGAGTCATCACCGTAGCCGCGGATCTTCTCGATCGAATCGGCCAGCACCACACATCGCTCACCGTTGGGGCAGAGCGATACCTGCAGTTCAGCGACGAATTCGCGTGCCTGATCCAGGAAACGCGACTTCTGCCGCTGCAGGTTGTTTTCCAGGTCGCGGCGAAAGTTCTCATCGGTTTGCAGCGCCAGCTGGAACTGCGACTTGACGGCGCCAAAGCCCGCCTCGAACTTGACCCCTTCCGGAATCAAGCGGGTGCTGGAGAAGAAGTCCAGCAAACGCTCGGCGGGAGAGCGTTGGCCCTGGATGACCGCAGCCTGGTCAACCCATGACGACAGCAAGGCCACCAAAAAGCTGCCCAGCGTCACTGGTGCGTTCAGGTTCAACCAGTCTTGCAGGTCGCAGTAGTAGACCTTGCAAGCCTTGGCCGTCAGGTCACGCTTGAGGCGTTGCAATTCGGTGCTCTTGCCGCTGCCGGGTTGCCCGGTAAACAAGAACACGCCACCGCCACTGCGGCGCAGGATGTCCCGGCCCAGCCGCGCCACCGCATCGGTGCCGCCGTGCAGGCCGGTGACGTACTTTTGCGCATCGTCGGCAATCGACAGGTCCAACGGCTGGTCGTGGTTGAGCACATTGGTGAAGGCGCCCAGCAGGTCCTCGATTTGTTGCTCGGTCATCGCTGCCTGCGCCTTCGCGGGATGTGCCTGCTGGTCAATTCAACTCTTCCTTGCGGATGTTGACAATCGGCGCCAGCACCGTAGGCAGGGCCTGCATTTGCGACAAGGCGGCGCGCATGCGGCCTTCCACGGTGTCGTGGGTCAGGATAATCAGGTCGGTCTGCTTCTCGCCTTCGGCCGATTCTCGTTGCAACACCGCGTCGATCGAGATGTCGCTCTCGGCCAAGATGGTGGTGATCTTGCTCAGCACGCCGGTCTGGTCTGCCACCTGCAGCCGCAGGTAGAACGAGGTGATCACCTCGTTGATCGGCAAAACCCGGGTGTCTGCCAGGGATCCGGCCTGAAAGGCCAGGTGCGGCACGCGGTGGTCGGGGTCGGCGGTGTGCAGCCGGGTGATGTCGACCAGGTCGGCCACCACCGCGCTGGCGGTGGGCTCGGCACCGGCCCCTTTGCCGTAGTACAGCGTGGTGCCCACAGCGTCGCCGTGCACCACCACCGCGTTCATCGCGCCCTCCACGTTGGCGATCAGGCGTTTGGCGGGGACCAGCGTCGGGTGCACCCGAAGCTCGATGCCGTCCACATCAGCCCGGTGCTTGGTGATGCCCAGCAGCTTGATGCGGTAGCCCAGTTGCTCGGCGTAGCGGATGTCGGTGGCCTGCAGCTGGGTAATGCCTTCGACATGGGCCTTGTCGAACTGCACCGGCGTGCCAAACGCGATCGCGCTCATGATCGTGGCCTTGTGGGCCGCGTCGATGCCCTCGATGTCGAAGGTCGGGTCGGTCTCGGCATAGCCCAGGCGCTGCGCCTCCTTGAGCACCACGCCAAAGTCCAGGCCCTTGTCGCGCATCTCCGACAGGATGAAGTTGGTGGTGCCGTTGATGATGCCGGCAATCCACTCGATGCGGTTGGCGGTCAGCCCCTCGCGCAGCGCCTTGATGATCGGGATGCCACCCGCCACCGCCGCCTCGAAACCCACCATCACGCCCTTGGCGCTGGCCGCCGCAAAGATCTCGGTGCCGTGCACCGCCAGCAGCGCCTTGTTGGCGGTGACCACATGTTTGCCGGCGGCAATCGCCGCCATCACCAGCGTCTTGGCGATGCCGTAGCCGCCGATCAGCTCGATCACGATGTCGATGTCGGGGTTGTTGATGACGTCAAAGCCATCGGCCACCACGGTTACGCCCGGGCCGACCAGGGCTTGGGCGCGGGCGGTGTCGAGGTCGGCCACCATCGTGATCGCAATACCCCGGCCGGCGCGGCGCCGGATCTCGGCCTGGTTGCGGGTCAGCACCTTGAACGTGCCGCTGCCAACGGTGCCGATGCCGAGCAGGCCGACCTGGATGGGGTTCATGAACGTCATTTCTTTCAGGGGTATCGGGGCACCGGCCCGGCCGGGTCAGCGTGGAACGGATTCAGACTGAGTTTCGCCGGCGGTAGTGCGACAAGAAGCGGTCGATGCGTCCGATGGCTTCGGCCAGGTCGTCGGAGTTGGGCAAGAAGACCAGACGGAAGTGGTCCGGGTGAATCCAGTTGAAGCCGGTGCCCTGCACGATCAGCACCTTTTCTTCGGCCAGCAGCTCGTAGGCAAACTGCTGGTCATCGGTGATCGGGTACATCTTCGGGTCGAGCCGGGGGAACATGTACAGCGCCGCCTTGGGCTTGACCACCGTGACGCCCGGGATCTGGGTCAACAGGGTGTAGGCCAGGTCACGCTGGCGGCACAACCGGCCACTGGGCGCCACCAGGTCCTTGATGCTCTGGTAGCCGCCCAGCGCGGTCTGGATCGCCAGCTGGCCCGGCGTGTTGGCACACAGCCGCATCGACGACAGCATGTTGAGGCCTTCGATGTAGTCCTTGGCTCGGCGCTTGTCGCCCGACACGATCATCCAGCCGGCGCGGTAGCCGCAGCTGCGGTAGTTCTTGGACAAGCCGTTGAAGGTGACGAACAGCAGGTCGTCGGCTAGCGACGCGATGCTGGTGTGCGTGACGCCGTCGTAGAGCGTCTTGTCGTAGATCTCGTCGGCAAAGATGATCAGCTGGTGCTGGCGGGCGATCTCGACGATCTCGCGCAGCACCGCATCCGGGTACAGCGCGCCGGTCGGGTTGTTGGGGTTGATCACCACGATGCCCTTGGTGTTGGGCGTGATCTTGCGGCGCATGTCGTCCAGGTCGGGTGTCCAGTCGGCCTGCTCGTCGCACAGGTAGTGCACCGGCGTGCCACCCGACAGCGCCACCGACGCGGTCCACAGCGGATAGTCGGGTGCGGGCACCAGGATCTCGTCGCCGGTATTGAGCAACGCGTTCATGCTCATCGCGATCAATTCGGAGGCTCCGTTGCCAAGATAGACATCGTCCACCGTGACGCCGGCGATTTTCTTCTCCTGGCAGTAATGCACCACCGACTTGCGCGGCGCAAACAGGCCCTTGCTGTCGGTGTAGCCTGCGGCGTGCGGCAGGTTGCGGATCATGTCCTGCACGATTTCGTCGGGTGGCTCGATGCCAAACGCCGCAATGTTGCCGATGTTGAGCTTGATGATCTTCTGGCCCTCATCCTCCATCTGGCGCGCCTTGTCGAGTACCGGCCCCCGGATGTCATAGCAGACGTTGGCGAGCTTGGTGGACTTGACGATGGGCTTCGGCCCGAGCGGCGGCAGCGAGAGTGACACAGGGGCTCCTGGAGAAACACGCGCTGCAGCCCTGACCGAAGATGCTGCATCGCAATACCTATAATTTTAGCCTTGCAGGGTGCGGCCTTCGGTTGCACTGCAGCACCGGTACCGCCCAGCGGCGGTCTTCCTCTCCAGCAGGCACCCGTCCGTGAAGTTTCAACCCGATTTGCTGGCCGGCACCAACGTCATCACCCGGCACGATGCCGACGCGCTCTGGGTCGGTGCCACCCGCTTTGACCACAGCCTGCTGGTGCCCTGGCAGGGCACGGTGCTGCGCTGGGCGCCCGCCCTGGCCGACGAGCTGACCCCGGCCGACTTCGAGGCGCTGCTGGCGCTCAAGCCCGAGCTGGTGATTTTTGGCTGCGGTCCGCGCCACCGGTTTGTCTCGCCCGCCCTGATGCGCGCGCTGATCGAGCACCGCATCGGCGTCGAGACCATGGACACACCCGCCGCCTGCCGCACCTACAACGTGCTGGTGGCCGAGGGCCGGTCCGCCGTGGCGGCATTGCTGCTGGCCCCTGTCGGCAGCAGCAAAGCGGGCCTTGCCTGAGGGATACCCCGCCCCGCGCTGGCCTGCCCGGCAGGCTGCGTAACTTTATAATGTGGGGTTATGCCCCTTGAGGGTCATCACGTCAGACCCAGGTCCACCCAGACACCTTCACAGACCTGCGAACAGACACCCCACCAGAGTCTGCCCAACGTCCACCCAAGGTCTGCCCAACGTCCGCAAAAACGGCCCGCCCATGACGCCAGTCCTGAACAAATCCCTGCCTGAATTTGAAGCCCTTGCCACCAGTGGCGTGAAGTTCACGCCCCAGACCTTTGCGGGCCGGGCGGTGGTGCTGTTTTTCTACCCCAAGGACCACACCCCGGGTTGCACCACCGAGGCGATGCAGTTTCGCGACCTGCATGCCGAGTTTCTGGCCGCAGGCGCCGTGGTTTTTGGCATCTCGCGCGACAACATGCTGTCGCACGAGAAGTTTCGGCAGAACCTGGAACTGCCCTTCGAGCTGATCGCCGACACCGAAGAAAAGCTCTGCCACATGTTTGGCGTGGTCAAGAACAAGATCATGTACGGCAAGAAGGTCAAGGGCATCGAGCGCAGCACCTTCTTGATCGACGCGGGCGGTGTGCTGCGGGCCGAATGGCGCGGCATCAAGGTTGCAGGCCATGTTGAAGAGGTTTTGCAGGCCGTCAAGAACTTCAAGAAGGCCGCCTGAGGGCCGCCCTGCGCGGCCTGTGCCAGCAGGGCCAAGACCGCCGCAGCACGGCAAGCGAGCGCCCACAGCGCGTGTGCATAATCAAAGCATGCCCCTGAGTTGCCCGCTGCGCATACCCTGAAACGCCCCAAGCCGCACAGCTGTCTGTGCGGCTTTTTTGTTGCCTGAAACCTTCCCAGCCCCCATTTCAAGCCGCCAATCCATGCCACTGCCCAAGCCGCCCGCCAACAAAGCCGCCATCCTGTCGCAAGCCGATTTCGAATCCCAGGCCGCATCCCGCACCGAACGCAAAGGCGGCCGGCCGCGCACTGAGACCGCGGCCGGGTCGGCGCTGAACCTGTTTGACGGTGGTGCGCCAGTAGCGGCGCCCAAGCCGGTGGGCCGCGCCGGTGTCGCCGTCAAAACTGCAGCGGCAACGCCGTCCCGCGGACCGGTTGGCACCTCACAGGGCATGCCGACCAAGCAAGCCACGCTGGCAGCAGCGCCGGCGGCCGCCCCCAAGTCGCGCGTGCGCTCACCGCGCGGCACCGGGCCGGCCAAGCTGTTTGTGCTTGACACCAACGTGCTGCTGCACGACCCGATGAGCCTGTTCCGGTTCGAGGAGCACGACGTCTTCTTGCCGATGATCACGCTGGAGGAGCTCGACGGCCACAAGAAGGGCATGAGCGAGGTGGCGCGCAATGCCCGCCAGGTCAGCCGCGAACTTGACCAGTTGGCCTCGTTCACCAACCCGGACGGCAGCATCAACACCACCGAGGGCATCGCGCTGGCCAAGACCGGCCACAAGGATGCCGGTGGCAAGCTGTTTTTTCAGACCATGCTGCTGGATGTGCAACTGCCGGCCGGCCTGCCGCAGGGCAAGGCCGACAACCAGATCCTGGGCGTGGTCAAGAGCCTGCGCGAGTCCACCCCGGACCGCGAGGTGGTGCTGGTGTCCAAGGACATCAACATGCGGGTCAAGGCGCGTGCACTCGGCCTGGCCGCCGAGGACTACTTCAACGACAAGGTGCTCGAAGACGGCGACCTGCTCTACACCGGTGTGCTGCAGTTGCCGCCCGACTTCTGGGAGCAGCACGGCAAGACGATGGAGAGCTGGCAGCAGGCCGGCAACACCTTCTACCGCATTGCCGGCCCGATGGTGCCGCAGCTGCTGGTCAACCAGTTTGTCTACCTCGAACAACCCGGCGCGGCCGCACTTTACGCCCGGGTCACCGAGATCACCGGCAAGACCGCCGTGCTCAAGACGCTCAAGGACTACGCCCACGCCAAGAACGCCGCCTGGGGCGTGACCGCGCGCAACCGCGAGCAGAACTTTGCGCTCAACCTGCTGATGGACCCGGAGTGTGACTTTGTGTCCCTCACCGGCACTGCCGGCACCGGCAAGACTTTGATGACGCTGGCGGCGGGCTTGAGCCAGGTGCTGGACGACCGGCGCTACACCGAGATCATCGTCACCCGCGTCACCGTGCCGGTGGGCGAGGACATCGGCTTTTTGCCCGGCACCGAAGAAGAAAAAATGGGCCCCTGGATGGGCGCGCTCGACGACAACCTCGAAGTGCTGGCCAAGGGCGATGGCTCGGCCGGCGAATGGGGCCGCGCCGCCACCCAGGACCTGGTGCGCAGCAAGATCAAGATCAAGAGCCTGAACTTCATGCGCGGGCGCACCTTCTTGAACAAGTTTGTGCTGATCGACGAGGCGCAGAACCTCACGCCCAAACAGATGAAGACGCTGATCACCCGCGCCGGGCCGGGCACCAAGATCGTCTGCCTGGGTAACCTGGCGCAGATCGACACGCCCTACCTGACCGAGGGCTCATCCGGCCTGACGTACGCGGTGGACCGCTTCAAGGGCTGGCCGCACTCGGGCCATGTGATGCTGGCGCGGGGCGAGCGCTCGCGCCTGGCGGACTTTGCATCCGAGGTACTTTGATCCCGCACAGGGCGGACCGGGATCGGCACTTGACAGCCGGTGCCAGCCAGACGCCAATCAAAACTTGACGTGCCGATGTTCGGCAGCGTCGTTTCAACCGGAGCAGCAAAATGAGTGACATGACCGTGGACCAGAAAGACAAGTTGATGACCGATTTGCGGGTGGTGATCTCCGACGCAGAGGAGTTGCTGCGGCTGGGCGCCGAGCAGACCGGCGTGGCTGCCACCGAGTGGCGAGGTCGGGTTGAAACCCGGCTGGCGAAAGCCAAGGCCAGTCTGGTGACGCTGCAAGAGACTGCGGTCGAAAAGGTCAAGGCCGCCGGCCACGCGGCCGACGACTTTGTGCATGACAGCCCCTGGAAGGCGATCGGCGCAGCGGCCGGCGTCGGCCTGCTGGTCGGCCTCTTGATCGGGCGACGCTGAGGCGATGGACAGCCCCCGCCGCGACCCGGCAGCCGGGCTGTTTGGGTCACTCAAGCGCCTGCTCGGCACGGTGCTGGAGATTGCGCAGGCCCGGCTCGACCTGTTGACTGCCGAGCTTGAGCGCGAAAAGCTTCGCATCTTCGACGCCATCTTCTGGGCGGCCATGGCGCTGCTGTTCATTGGCCTGGGCTTGCTGCTGCTGGGCGCGCTGTTGGTGATGCTGGCGCCCGAGCCGATGCGGCCCTGGCTGCTGGCCCTGATGGCCCTGGCCTGCCTGGGGGGTGGCGCATGGCTGGTGAAGCGGGCCGGCCAGCGCTTGAGTTCACCGGCCGGGCCGCTGTCGGCCACGCGTGATGAATTGGCGCGTGACCGCGCAGCCCTGAATCCGCCGGACTGATGATGTTCGACACCCGCCAGCAACTGCTGGCCGCACGTTGCGAGTTGCTGCAAAGCCGCAACGCCGAGCTGCGCTGCCAACTGGCCCACGACAGTCGGGTGTTGTTGGCGCCGCTGGCCGTGGCCGACCGGGTGCTGGGCGGGCTACGCTGGCTGCGCGCGCACCCGCAGTGGCTGCTGGCTGCAGTCGCCACCTTGCTGATCCTGCGCCCGCGCCGCACCTGGCGGCTGGGCCTGCGCCTGTGGTCGGGCTGGCGGTTGTGGCAGCGAGTCACGCGCTGGCAGGCGCAGGTTGGTCTGTTGCGGGCGGGCGGCAGCCCTGGCGACCTGAGCTAGCAACCGCTCCAGGTTCTCCCCCAAACCTGCCCCAAACCCACCTCAAAACCGCGCCGACACCGTCCCAGATCAGGCCGGCCATCAAGCCCCAGGTCAAACCCTCAGGGTTTGGCCGCCGCCTGCACCGCCGCCAGCGCCCGCTTCGGGTTCATCAGGATGCGCCGGCCATCCGCGCTGCGCTCGGCCGTGCCGGTGATCACGCCAATCAAGGCTTCTGGCGTCAGCGCAGGATCAGCCGCCAGCAGTTTGGCGGCCAGGTTGGCCACCTGGGGCGAGGCCATCGAGGTGCCTGACAGCGCCACCCGCGCACCGCCTGGCAAAAAGCTCTCGACCTGGAAGCCGTTGGCATGCACCTTGACGGTGGCGCCGTAGCTGGTAAAGGGCGCCTCGTCGCCGGCACGGTCCACCGCGCCCACGGTGATCAGGTTGGGCAGCACGATGTCGGCCGGCATGCTTTCGACAAAGCTGGCGTCGTTGTTGCTGTTACCCGCCGCTGCCACGAACAAGATGCCCGGCGCGCTGGCAAAAGCCTGAGTCAATGCCAGCTTGCCGAGGTTGAACAGCTCGCGCGCCAGCGCCTTGCGCTCATCAATCGTCTTGACCGTGCCGCACTGTTCAAGCTCGCTTTCGAACTCGTTGACGCTGCCGCCCCAGCTCATGTTGACCACCCGCACACCTTCACGCTTGAAAAACGCCACCATCGCCTGGGCGTTGGCTGCGTCGCGCTGGGCCAGCGCCAGGCTGGGGCAGGGGTCGGGCTTGAGGGTGTGGCCAAACTCGATGCGCCCGACCACCAGCCGGGCGAACGGGTTGCCGGCCAACGCAATGCCCGCCACGTGGGTGCCGTGTTCGTAGTTGCCGGTGAGGTTGATCTCCTCGATCACCGACTTGTACTGATCGGGTGCCAAACTGGAGAGGTGCTGCTTGACCTCGCTCGCCTCAGCGCTGTCAATGTTGGCCTGCAGGTCGGCAAATCCTTGGGTGCGGGCGATCATTTGCGGCAACTTGGCGCGCAAGTCAGCCGGGATAGCCTGCAACTCACCGCTGGCGGGCAGGCTGTACTTGTCAAAGGCCAGCAGCGCGGGCGCGCCGTCCGCAGCCCGCACCACCTGGCGGCCGAACAAGGCGGTGTCCACGCCGCTGTCCCACACTGCCAGGGTGACCGGGCTGAACTTGCCGTCCGCCGGCAGCACCACATCACGCGCCGCCCAGATGTCGGGCTTGTTGACTTTGTGCTGGGCCAGGTAGGCGGCGTACACCTCGATCAGCGTGCGCTTGACCGGCAAGACCGCCAGCAATGCAAACCGTGCATTGACCAGGGCCGGCGCAAACTCGCTGCTCAGCCTGCCAGTGGCATCAGCCATCGGTTGCAGCACCTCTCGGACACGGCCCAGGATCAGCCCCTCGCCGATCAACTCAGCGCTGGCCTTGCTGCCCTTGATGTCGTTTTCGATCACCGGGTAGGGCAGTGGCGCGAGCTCACGCTCGATGGTGCTGGCCACGGCCTGGCGGTAGGCCTCGCTGCCAGGCGCATGCGTCTTGGCCGCAGTGGCCATTGCCCGCAGGCGCAGGCCCGACAGCAGCTTGTCGGCGGGCTTATCTTGCAGCGCCCGGATCATCTCGGCACGGGCCAGCGCCTGCTCGTAGCGGCCGTCCAGAAAGTCGAGCTGCATCAGCAGGCCCAGCAGGTCGCGCTCAGCGGCTTTGTCGGCGATCTGGTAGCCCGCCAGCACCGATTCGGTGTCGCGCCGCAGCGCAGCGGCGAGTGCCGCAAAGCCCGAATCGGTGGGCGAGGGCGAGCGCACCATGGTCTCCAGCTTGCCCGAGACCGGGTAGGCAAAGCGCGGCAAGTCGGCGGCTTTGGCGATGCGCGGCTTGGTGGCGACGGAGCCGGGGGCCGGGTTGGCGGCCTGGGCTTGGTTCTGGGTCGGCGGTTGCGCCGGGGACTGCGCCTGGGCAGGGCCGGTGAGCCCGGCCAGGCCCAGGACCAGGCCGGTCAGGACAGCCAGGTGGGCGGGGGTAGGGGTGTGCATGGGCAGGTCGTCAGGCAGCTTGAAGGGCATATCAATCAGCGCTTGAGATCATCAAAAAAGGCCTTGGCATTGAAGTCTCGACCTAGAAAGTCATGCACCAGCGCTTGCGGCGGGCGCTGGCTGCCGTTGGCCAGGATCAGGTCTCGGTAGCGTTTGCCCATCCTAGCATCGAGCTTGTCGGCGGCAAACGCGGTGCGCAAGTCCATCGCCACCACCAGGCTCCACAGGTAGCCGTAGTAGCCGGCGCTGTAGTTGGTGGCGATGTGGCTGAAACGCGACGGGAACACCGTACCCGGCACATAACCCAGCGGCGTGTCGCCCTCCATCTGCACCCACAGCGCCAGCGGATCCTGCGGCTCGGGGCCGTAGAGCGCCAGGTCGTAGCTGGCGTACAGGTGTTGGCGCGCAGCGCGCACGCCCTTGCCGTAGTGGCTGGCCGCTACCGCCTTGTCCATCAGTGCATCGGGCACCGGGGTGCAGGCCGGGCAGACCTCGGCAAACAGCTTGAGCACCCGCTTGTCGAGCACCCAATCCTCCAGCATCTGCGATGGCGCCTCGACAAAGTCGTGTTTGACACTGGTACCGGCCTGCAAGGCCCGGCGCGTGGCCGACAGGTTGTTGTGCACCGCATGGCCCAGCTCATGCAGCAGGGTCTGCAACTCATCGAGCGTCAGCCCCTGGCGGCTGAAGTTGACCACCAGCGCGGCTTGCGAGACCCGCTGCTGCGCCAGCGAGCCAGACCGCAGCCCCCACACCGCCGCGTGGTTGTACTTGCCCTCGCGCGGGTACAGGTCCACCCACAGCGTGCCCAGCGCGTTGCCACTGGTGGCGTCCGACACCGCGTAAGTCTGCACTTCGGGGTGCCAGGTCGCAACGCCGTCAATGCGCTGGTAGCGCACGCCCATCAGCCGCTCGATCAGGCGCAACGCAAACTGCAGGCTGGCCTGTGGCGGAAAGTAGGCCCGGAACGCCTCCTGGTCAACGGCGTAGCGCTCAAGCCGCACCCGCTCGGTATAAAAGCTGACGTCCCAGCGATCGAGCTTGACCGCTTCGGGCGCCAGCATCAGGTGCGCGGCCTTGGCCTGGCGCAGTTCCTCCAGCTCGGTGCGCTCACGTTGCCGCACCGCAGACTTGACCTCGTCCAAGAAAGCCATCGCCCGTGCCGGGTTCTCGGCCATGCGCCGCCGCAGCACAAACTCAGCCCAGCTGGCGGCGCCCTGCAGGCTCGCATAGGCTTTGCGCAGCTGGGTGATCTCGGCCAGCAACTTGAGGTTGGCCTCACCGCCCTCGTTGGTCTTGGCGCGCCACATGCGCTCGCGCGCCGCCGCCGATTCAGCAAACTGCACCACCGGCTCGTAGCTCGGGTTGTCCAGCCCCAGCAGCACCCGGCCGTCGGCATCCCGCTTGGCACCCTGCCACACGGCCACCGGCACGCCCCGCAGTTCAGCCTCGGTAAAGGCGACCTGCAGGTTGGCATCGCGGATATTGCGCTGGAAAGTCTGGCCCAGCTCGGCAATGCGGTCGTTGAGCTGCTTGGCCCGGGCGCGCTCGGCAGGCGGCAAGCTGATGCCGGCATCCGCAAAGCCTTCGAGCAAGGTCTTTTGCAGCAGCCGGTCGGTCGCATCCACCGGCTTGAAGACCCGCAGCGCGCGGTAGAGCTTCTCGTTCTGAGCCAGCGATGAACTGAAGTCGTTCCAGCGCAGCTCGCAGGCCTCGGATGCGTCTCTCAGGGCCTTGTCAGGATGCACCGAAGACAAGAACTGCATCGGGTTGGACAAATCCTCCAGATTGGCGCTGAAGGCGTCGTACGCCGCCAGCCACTGGCTGTTGGCAGCGCGCCGCTCAACCTGGCGCAGTTGGGCGTTGGCCTGTACCAGGCTGCTGTCGCAAGCGGCCTTCAGCGCGTCAGCGGAGGCGAACTGCGGAAAGTCGGGCCCCGGCGCCCGAACGGGTGCCGCCCAAGATGTTGAGAGGGGCCCGCAAACGGCCAGGAGCAGACTGGCCGCGCCCAGTCGGGCGCTGAGGAATTTGTGCATGGTAGGCAGATGGGAGTTGGCGCCGTCTCATGAACGGCAGCGCCGATTCTGCCCACAGCCATGGCCACCAAGGTTAAACGCCGGTGACCAGGTCCTTGATCTGCTGCAGCGCGCTTGGGTCTTCGATCGTCGTCAGGTCGCCCGGATCACGCAGCTCGCACACCGCCTGGATGGCCCGGCGCAGCAGCTTGCCCGACCGGGTCTTGGGCAGCACCGAGACAAACCGCACGCGGGCCGGCCGGGCCACCGCACCGAGCTGGCTGTCCACCAGCTTCATGATCTCGCCTTCGAGCTTGAGCGCCTCGGCGGCTGAGCCGGTGCGGGACCCATCCTTGAGCACCGCAAAGGCCATTGCCACCTGGCCCTTGAGCTGGTCCGCCACGCCCACCACCGCCACCTCGGCCACATTGGGGTGGCTGGAGATGCTCTCCTCGATCTCGCGGGTGCCCAGCCGGTGCCCGGCCACGTTGATCACGTCGTCGGTGCGGCCCAGGATGTAGAAGTAGCCGTCGGCGTCCTTCACACCCCAGTCGAAGGTGTTGTACATCACCTTGTTGTGGATGCTCGACCAGTAGGTTTTGACATAGCGCTCGTCGTCGCGCCAGAGGGTTTGCAGGCAGCCCGGTGGCAGCGGGCCCTCGACCGCGATCACGCCCTTCTTGCCCGGCTCAGTGATCTCCTCGGCGGTGACCTCGTCGATCAACTTGACATCGAAGCCGTACACCGCCTTGCCTGGCGAGCCGAACTTGGTGGGTGCGGTCTCGACGCCGTTGCAGATCGCCATGATCGGCCAGCCGGTTTCGGTCTGCCAGTAGTTGTCGATGATGGGCTTGCCGATCGCCTCGGCAATCCAGGTGGCCGTGGGTTCGTCCAGCGGCTCGCCCGCAAGAAACAAGGCCTTGAGGCTGGACAGGTCGTACTGGGTCAGGAAAGCCGGGTCCTGCTTCTTGAGCACCCGGGCGGCAGTGGGGGCGCTGAACATCACCGACACCCGGTACTTCTCGACCAGGCTCCACCAGATGCCGGCGTCGGGCCGGGTCGGCAGGCCTTCGTACATGATGGTGGCCATGCCGGCAATCAGCGGGCCGTAGACGATGTAGCTGTGGCCCACCACCCAGCCGATGTCACTGGTGGAAAAATAAGTCTCGCCCGGCTCACCCCTGTAGATGTGCTTCATCGACGCCGCCAGCGCCACCGCGTAGCCTCCGGTGTCGCGTTGCACGCCCTTGGGCTTGCCGGTGGTGCCGCTGGTGTAGAGCGTGTAGCTGGGCTCGTTCGACTCCAGCCAGACGCAGGGCACTTGCGCAGCCATGAACTGCTCTCGCAGCGCGGCGTAGTCGGCATCGCGCCCGGCCACGCGCTCGAACGGGCTCAAGCCCCGGTCGACCATCAACACCTTGGCGGGCTTGTGCACGGCCAGGGCGATCGCCGCGTCCAGCAGCGGCTTGTAGGGCACGACCTTGCCACTGCGGCTGCCGGCATCGGTGCTGACGATCACCACCGGCGCTGCATCGTCGATGCGGGTGGCCAGGCTGTGGCTGGCAAACCCGCCGAACACCACCGAATGGATGGCGCCGATGCGGGTGCAGGCCAGCATTGCAAACGCGGCCTCGGCTGTCATCGGCATGTAGATCAGCACCCGGTCGCCCTGCTTGACGCCCAGCGACAGCAGCGCGGCTGCCATGCGCATGACCTCAGCCTGCAACTGACGAAAGCTGTAGACGATCTCCTGGTCGGTCTCGGTCGAGACCCAGATCAGCGCCGGCTGATCGCCACGCGCGCTGACATGGCGGTCCACCGCGTTGTGGCACAAGTTGGTGCGGCCACCGACAAACCACTTGGCAAACGGCGGGTGGCTGTAATCGCAGATCTGGGTGGGCGGGGTAACCCAGTCGACCAGCGCCGACTGCTCGCGCCAGAACGCATCACGGTCTTGAATCGAACGGCGGTGGAAGTCGCTGTACATGCTCATGGTTTTGTCTCCTGCAGGCGGGGGCCGACTGACAGGGATTGCAAGGCCTTGCACTGACAAGACACTGACTCTGCAGGCGCCCGGACTGCGCTGTGCCTGCAGGCGTGACCGGCGATGCAAGCACAACACCGGCCACCACGCAAGGGCGTTTTCACTGCCGGCGCGTAGGACGCACCCCCGAAACGGGGTGGTATCCTCGCGAACTTATGTTTTTGACACGCCGCACCGCCAAACGTCTGTCCGCCACGCTGCTGCTGCTGGCGGCTTGTGGCGTTGCCAAGGCGGCGCCCGAGCCGGCCAGCAACGGGATGCCGGCCGCCCCGCCAGGCATCACCGGCGCGGCTACCGGCAGCTTGACCGACCCGATCATGAACCTGCTGGGCGAGCGGGGCTTGCTGCGGCCGCTGGGCTCGTCGGCGCTGGTCGAGTCAGTGCGCAACTCGGTGCGCGACACCGCGTCTGACCTGGTGATGCAGGCGATGAACTTTCTCGGCGTGCCTTACCGGCGCGGCGGCAACACCGAAGAAACCGGCTTCGACTGCAGCGGCTTCACCCGGCTGGTGTTCGAAAACAGCGTCGGCCTGGTATTGCCGCGCCGCGCCGACGAGCAAGCCCATGCCGCCGGCCTGCTCAGCATCAACCGCCAAGAACTCAAGCCCGGCGATCTGGTGTTTTTCAACACCATGAAGCGCACGTTCTCGCATGTCGGCATCTACGTGGGTGACGACAAGTTCATCCACTCACCGCGCACCGGCAGTGAAGTGCGCATCGAAGACATGCGCGACAGCTACTGGTCGCGGCGCTTCACCGGCGCACGCCGGGCCGACCTGAGCGCGGCCACGCCACAGTTGCAGATCACCCGCTGAGTCTGCGGGCTGGCAGGAAGGCAGGCCGGCAGGGCCGGCCGCAAGTCCGGGCATGGCGGGCACGGCACAATCAGCCCCATGGGCGAAACCATCATCCCGCTGGCCGACTTGCGCTACGCCGCACCGGTGCCGGTCATCCCCGCACAAGCCATCCCCGCCACCGGCCTGCTGGCCGACCGGCTGGGCCGGCCACTGCGCGACCTGCGAATCTCGGTCACCGACCGCTGCAACTTCCGCTGCAGCTACTGCATGCCCAAGGAGGTCTTCGACCGGGACTATGTGTTCCTGCCGCAGACCTCGCTGTTGAGCTTCGAGGAGATCACCCGGCTGGCGCGGATTTTTGTCGCTCACGGTGTGCAAAAGATCCGCCTCACCGGCGGTGAGCCCTTGCTGCGCAAGGGGCTGGAGTCGCTGATCGGCCTGCTGGCCGGGCTGCGCACGCCCGACGGCGACGCGCTCGACATCACGCTGACCACCAACGGCTCGGTGCTGGCCCGCAAGGCCGCCTCACTCCGGGCCGCCGGGCTGCAGCGGGTCACGGTCAGCCTGGACGGGCTCGACGACGCGGTGTTCCGGCGTATGAACGATGTCGATTTCCCGGTGGCCGATGTGCTGGCCGGCATCGAGGCGGCGCACGCCGCTGGCCTCGGGCCGATCAAGGTCAACATGGTGGTGCAACGCGGCGTCAACGCGCAGGAGATCCTGCCGATGGCGCGCTACTTCCGCGACCATTTCGACGGCCGCATCGTGCTGCGCTTCATCGAGTACATGGACGTCGGGGCGAGCAACGGCTGGCGCATGGACCAGGTGCTGCCCTCGGCCGAGGTGCTGGCCTTGCTGCAGGCCGAATGGCCACTGTTGCAGCTCGACCCGACGGCGGCCGGCGAGACCGCCGAGCGCTGGCGCTATGCCGACGGCCGCGGCGAGATCGGCCTGATCTCCAGCGTCACCCGGGCCTTTTGCCAGGACTGCAACCGGGCCCGGCTGTCGACCGAGGGCAAGCTGTTTCTGTGCCTGTTTGCCAGCCGCGGCCATGATTTACGCAGCCTGCTGCGCGGCGGCGCGAGTGATGCCGACATCACCAGCGCGCTGGCCGGTGTGTGGGGCGCACGCGATGACCGCTACTCCGAACTGCGCGCGGCCCTGCCGGCAGCAGCCGGCCCGGCTGGCGCCGAACGTCGGGTCGAGATGCACTACATCGGCGGCTGAGCCCGCACCCGCTGCCCCTGCTCTGCCCACTGCCCACAAACAAATCCCATGCCCAGTCTTGCCGACATCGCCGCCAGCATCCCCGGTTACGACGCCAACCTGCTGCCGGTGGCGCAAGCCCAGGACTTCATCTCGCGGCTGGTGCCCCGGGTGCAGGCGGTGGAGCGCCTGGCGCTGCGCAGCGCGCTGGGCCGGGTGCTGGCGCAAGACGTGGTCTCGCCGATTGCCGTGCCGGCCCATGACAACTCGGCGATGGACGGCTACGCGCTGCGCTCGACCGACCTGCTGGCCGACATCGACACGTTGATCAGCGTGGCCGGCACCGCCTTTGCCGGCGGCCCCTTCAGCGGCCAGGTGCTGCCCGGCCAGGGCGTGCGCATCATGACCGGAGCGGTGATGCCGACCGGGCTGGACACCGTGGTGCCGCAAGAGTTCACCCGCAGTGACGCCGATGGCCGCATCCGCATCCCGCCCGGCACGGTGCGGGCAGGCGACAACCGCAGGCTGGCCGGCGAAGACCTGGCACTCGGCGAGCCGGCATTGCAGGCGGGCCGCATCCTCACCCCGGCCGACCTGGGGCTGCTGGCCTCGCTCGGGCAGGCTGAGGTGCCGGTGTTTCGGCGCCTTCGGGTGGCGTTTTTCTCGACCGGCGACGAGTTGCGCTCCATCGGCGAGCCGCTGGAGGCTGGCTGCGTCTACGACAGCAACCGCTACACGATCTGGGGCATGTTGGCCCGACTCGGGGTCGAGGTGATCGACCTGGGCGTGGTGCGCGACGAGCCGGCCGCGCTGTCTCAAGCCTTCAGCCAGGCCGCCGCCTGTGCTGATGCGGTGATCACCTCGGGCGGGGTCAGCGTCGGCGAGGCCGACCACACCAAACGCATCATGGCCGAACTCGGCGAAGTGCTGTTCTGGAAGATCGCGATGCGGCCGGGTCGGCCGATGGCGATTGGCCGCATCGGTGCCCGAACGGGCGCCCGACCGGACGACGGAACAGGCGCCGGGCCCGGCAACCCGCCCGCGATGCTGTTCGGCCTGCCCGGCAATCCGGTCGCCGTGATGGTGACCTTCTACGCCTTCGTGCGCCAGGCCTTGCTGGCGATGAGCGGCGCCACGCCCCAGCCGCTGCCGCTGCTGCGCGCCGTCAGCGAGGCGGCGTTGCGCAAAAAACCCGGCCGCACCGAATACCAGCGCGGCATCCTCAGCGTGGCTGCCGACGGCCGCCAGACGGTGCGCATCACAGGTTCACAAGGCTCGGGCATCCTGCGCAGCATGAGCGAGGCCAACGGCATGGTGGTGCTGCACCACGGCCAAGGCGATGTGGCCGCGGGCGAGCTGGTCGATGTGATCCCGTTCGACGGGTTGATTTGACGGGCTCGGTCCGCCTGCTCACCCGGCTGTGGCGGCCGCTAGACCTTGCCGCGCAGCGACTCCACCCCGCAGTTGGCCAGCGCATCGGCGCGCTCGTTGCCCGGGTCGCCCGAGTGGCCCTTGACCCAGTGCCAGGCCACGGCGTGCTCGGCCACCAAGCTGTCGAGCCGTTGCCACAGCTCGATGTTCTTGACCGGCTTGTTGTCGGCGGTGCGCCAGCCGCGCTTCTTCCAGCCGTGAATCCAGCTGGTGATGCCGTTCTTGACGTACTCGCTGTCGGTGTAGATCGCCACCTGCGTGCGGCGCTTGAGCAAGGCCAGCGACTCGATCACCGCCGTCAGCTCCATCCGGTTGTTGGTGGTCAGGGGTTCACCGCCGAACAACTCTTTTTGATGGTCGCCCCAGCGCAGCCAGGCACCCCAGCCGCCGGGGCCGGGATTGCCCTTGCAGGCGCCATCGGTGTAGATCACCACGGGTTCGGTCATTCAGCGCTCACTCTCAGGTTTCAACAATTTTTGACGGCGGAGGGCCACCACCGCCGGTGCGGCGTGGGTGGTGCTGATGCGGCGGCGCTCCAGGCCCACCAGGCGCATGCCCCGCACCCGCTTGACCGCCTCGATCAGGTAGACCGCGCCCAGCACCGGCCAGCCCCGCGCACCTGCAGTCTCGAGCCAGGCCATGCGGGCCAGGCCGCGCTCCGACCCGAACGGTGGACACCACAGCCCGAATCGGCCGCGCTCCACCTCAAAGCCCAGCAGCCGCAACCAGTCACGCACCCGACCATAGCCGATGAAGTCACCCGCGCTCGGCAGGTAAAGCGGCCCCTCACCGCCCAGGCGCTGGCGCAGCCGTCCGGCGCGCTGGCGCAGCCCCCACAGGCTGGCCGGATTGAAGCCCACGATCACCACCCGGCCGTCGGGTCTGAGCACCCGCTCGACCTCGCGCAGCGTGTCGTGCGGGTCACGCGCCAACTCCAGGGTGTGCGGCAGCACCACCAGGTCCATGCACTGGTTGGTCAAAGGCAGGGCATCAAAATCACACAGCAATGCATGGCCAGGCAGCATCGGCAGCAAGGTGGCCAGCGCGTCATCCACCGGGGGCAAAGGCAAGGGCTCTGGCTCGCGCAGTGAATCGCTGGCCACCCAACGGTGGGGCATGCGGTTGGCGCGCAAGGCCTCCAGTTCGCCCAAACCGAGCTGCAAGGCGTGAAAGCCGAACAAGTCAGTCACCGCCAGGTCCAGCTGGGCCTGCTCCCAGGCCAGCAGGTAGCGTCCGGGCGGGCTTTGCAGCCAATGGGCCAACTCTATAATCGAAGGATTCCGCATCATGAAACTTGTAGCCCTGCCCGCTTTTTCCGACAACTACATCTGGATGTTGCACGACGGCCAACAAGCCCTCGTGGTCGATCCAGGCGATGCGGCGCCCGTGCTGCAAGCGCTGGATGCCCAGGGCCTGACACTCGCCGCGATTCTAGTGACGCACCACCACCCGGACCATGTCGGCGGTCTGGCCGGTTTGCGCTCCCGCCTGACCGGCCCGGTGTACGGCCCGGCCCACGAAAACATCCCCACCCCCTTCGAGCCGCTGGACGACGGCGCGCGCATCAGCGTGCTGGGTCTGGATTTCGAGGTGATCGATGTGCCCGGTCACACCGCAGGCCACATCGCTTACTTCCACCCAGCGTCCTCGCCGACGGCGCCGGCCGCGCAGCAGCAGACCGGCGACGACCGCCCCCTCCTGTTTTGCGGCGACACCTTGTTCTCGGCCGGCTGCGGCCGCTTGTTCGAGGGCACACCGGCGCAAATGCACCACTCGCTGTCCCGGCTGGCCGCGCTGCCGGGCGACTCCAGGGTTTGCTGCGCTCACGAGTACACCGAATCCAACCTGCGCTTTGCCGCTGCGGTAGAGCCGGACAACGCCGAGATCGGCGGGGCAATAGTCCGCTGCCGCGAGCTGCGCGCGCAAGGCCTGCCGACCCTGCCCTCGTCCATCGCGCATGAACTCGCGATCAACCCCTTCATGCGCTGCGATGCTGCCGCCGTGATCCGTGCCGCCTCGGCCCGAGGCGCGCGCGGTTCTGGTGGCGCCGCAGTGCTGGGCGCGCTGCGCGAATGGAAGAACAACTTCAGATGAATCCTGCCCGGACCCGCACCGCTTTCTCGCCCGCCTCGCCCTTGCTGCGATGGGCCCTGTTGATGGCCAGCAGCATGCTCGCCGCCTGCGCCACTCCGCCCACGGGCAGCAACCCGCTCCAGACCACCGCGCCACAGACTGAAGCGCCCGCTGCCGCCGCAACCGCGCCGGCCGCAGCGGCCGCAGCGGCAGCCTTGCTGGTTGCGGCCCCCACCACCAGCCTGAAGGCCCAGGCGCCCGACAGCAGTGACACCAAGCTGATCGCCATCGACCCGCTGCAACCCACGGTCCGCCTCGACCTGGATGCCGCCGCCGCCCTGACCGACCTCTGGGCCCGGGTTCGCCTGGGCATGGCGATGGCCGAGCTCGACAATGACCTGGTGCGCAAGTGGGAGCAGTGGTACGCCGGCAAACCCGACTACGTGGCCCGCATGACCGAGCGGGGTGGACGCTACCTGTACCACACCGTCGAAGAAGTCAGCAAACGCGGCATGCCCACCGAGCTGGCCTTGCTGCCCTTTATCGAGAGCGCCTACAACCCGCAGGCCATGTCCACCGCCAAGGCCTCGGGCATGTGGCAGTTTGTGCCGGCCACCGGGCGCGACTTTTCACTCAAGCAAAACATCTTCCGTGACGACCGGCGTGATGTGCTGGCCTCGACCCGCGCCGCACTCGACTACCTGCAAAAGCTGCACACGATGTTTGGCGACTGGCAGCTCGCGTTGGCGGCCTACAACTGGGGCCAGGGCAATGTGCAGCGGGCCATCGCCCGCAACCAGCAGGCCGGGCTGGCCACCGACTACGCCAGCCTGAAGATGCCCGACGAGACCCGCAACTACCTGCCCAAGTTGCAGGCGGTCAAGAACATCGTGTTGCGGCCCGAGGCCTTTGCACTGAACTTGCCGCCACTCGGCAACCACCCCTACTTTGTTTCGGTGGCGATCGACCGCGACATCGACATCGACCTGGCCGCCCGCCTGGCTGGCCTGCCGCTGGACGAGTTCAAGCAACTCAACCCCCAGATGAACAAGCCGGTGATCCTGGCCGCCGGCACGCCCCAGGTCTTGCTGCCGTTTGAGGCCGCCGCGCAGTTTGTCCATGCGCTGGGCCAGCACCGGGGCACCCAGGCCAGCTGGACCGCCTGGGTGGCACCGCGCACCATGAAGCCGGCCGAGGTGGCGCGGCTGCTGGGCATGCCTGAGGTGCAGCTGCGTGAGTTCAACAGTATCCCCAAGGGCATGCTGGTCAAGGCCGGCTCGACACTGTTGGTGCCACGCAGTGCCCAGTTCACCGCCGACGTGGCCGAGCACATTGCCGAGCATGCGATGCTGGCGTTGGCACCGGATCTGCCGCCGCTGCGGCGCGTCAGCTTCAAGGCCGGCAAGAAGGGCGACAGCGTGCATGCCGTGGCGCTGCGCTACCGCGTAAGCCCGGCCCAAGTGGCCGCTTGGAACAACACCAGCGCTGCGGCGAGTTTCAAGCCGGGTCAGTCGGTGCAGGTGATGCTGGCCCAACGGCCCACCCCGGCCACGGTGCGCGTGGCCACCGCCAAGGACAGCCGCAAGGGCGGCAGCGTCAAACGCATCAGCCGGCCCGGGCCGACAGCGCGCACTCGGGTGACGCAGAACTGAGTGGCGGGATGGGCGGCGGCCGGTCGACGGCCGTCCTACACCTTCAACGCATCAGCGCCGGTCGCTGAGGGCGTGCGCCAGGGTTGACAAGTCAACGTACTCCAGCTCGCTGCCCACCGGCACACCCCGCGCCAGTCGGGTGACGGTCAAAACTTCACCGTCGTCGCCGCGCAGGGTTCGCAAGGCCTGCGCCAGCACATGGGCGGTGGCCTCGCCCTCGGCTGAAAAGCCGGTCGCCAAGATCACCTCCCGCACCAGGCCATCGTTGGCCCGGGCCAGCAGCGCATGCACGCCGATGTCGGCCAGGCCCACGCCGTCCAGCGGCGAAAGGCGGCCCATCAGCACAAAGTACAGGCCTCGGTAGCTGCCGCTGCGCTCCATTGCCGCCTGGTCGGCCGGGCTCTCGACCACCAACAACTGCTGCGCATCACGCGCTGCGTCACTGCAGGTGCTGCAGACAGCGGCCTCGGTAAAGGTATGGCAGCGGGCGCAGTGCTGCACCACCTCGGTTGCCGACTGCAGCGCCAGCGCCAGCCGCTGCGCACCCTCGCGGTCATGCTGCAGCAAGTGGTAGGCCATGCGTTGCGCCGACTTGACGCCGACCCCCGGCAGGCGGCGCAACGCGTCGATCAGGCCCTCGAGGCTGCGCTCGGCCACCGCGTCAGAACGGGAATTTCATGCCGGGGATCTGCGGCATCCCGGCACTCAGCTTGCCCATCTTCTCCTGGGTCGTGCTCTCGATGCGGCGCACCGCGTCGTTGAAGGCGGCGGCCACCAGGTCTTCGAGCATGTCCTTGTCGTCGGTCAGCAGGCTGGGGTCGATGGTGACGCGCTTGACGTCGTGTTTGCAGGTGATCTGCACCTTGACCAAGCCAGCACCCGACTCTCCGGTGACCTCGATGGTGGCAAGCTCGTCTTGCGCCTTCTTGAGGTTGTCCTGCATGGCCTGGGCTTGTTTCATCAGGCCGGCGAGTTGGTTCTTCATCATGGCGAGGGTGTCCTGGGTTCGTTGGAGTTGGGGCGAAGGGCTTTGATCGAGCCCGGCACGATACGGGCGGTGCGGAACTGGGCCAGCAGCGCCTGCACTGCCGGGTCGTTTTGGATGGTTTGTTCGGCGTCACGTTGGGCACCCTCGCGGGCCAGCGTGTCACGCCGGGCGATGGAGTCCTGCGGCACGCCGGCCTGCACCCACAACTGCACCGGCTCGCCCAGTGCCTCACTGAGCGCAGCGGCGAGTTTGGTAGCCAACGCGGGCGCACGCAGGGTTTCGCGCTCCACGCAGAGTTGCCAGCGTCGGCCCCCGCCGTCAGCCGCTGGCACCGGCTGCACCGCCAGCAAGCCCGCCTGCAACGCCAGCTCTCGCACCATGGCGGCCACGCTGCCGGCGGCAATCAAGGGGCGGATCAGCGCTGTCCACTGCTCGCCGAGCACGGTGAGCACCAGCGCCGGCGGCACGGGGCGCTGGGCGCCCGGCGGCTTGGCGGGTGCTTCGGAAATGGGTGAAATTGATGAAATGGGGGCAACGGGGGTGGGCGCCGACAGCGGGCGTGGGACCATCGGCGCTTCGTCATCGCCTGCAGGGGCAGCGCTGCTGGAGCCCTCCTCGTCAGGCAAAGCGGCGTCTACCCAGGGCGGCGGCTCACGGGCACTGAGGGCGGTAGCGGGCACGTCGAGGCGAGCGCCGGGATCGGCATGACAAGCCGCCAGGACTGGCGCCAGGGCCAGCGGCGCAGCCTCAGACGCCATCGGCAGGTCTGGGCTGGGCGGCGCTGACGGCCTTGGGCCGACAGCTGCCGACACCTGGGCCGCCGGCAAGACCCCCGCTGCCGCACTTGCCGGCAAGGGCCCGGCTTGTGAAGCCGGCGCTGGGTTGCCGGATGGATGCCGGGTGGGCGCTTGCAGCATGGGAGACTGCACGACAGGCGCTTGCACTGCGGACACTTGTACCGCGGACACTTGCACCGCGGACGCTCGCACCACGGGTGCTTGCAGCTCGGGCGGCAACATCGCAGCGACCGGCCGCGCCGGTGCCGAACTGCGGGCCTCTCGCGCTGCGGCCACCAGAGGCGCGGCACGCGCCGCACCGGCCGCTGCCGGCGCTGCGCCAGCCGGCACAAACGCCAACAGGCGCAACAGCACCATCGTCAGCGCGGCGTATTCATCCGCCAACAGGTTGAGCTCGGCCCGGCCGTGCACCACGATGCTGTAGAGCAGCTGGGTTTCGTCAGGTGGCAGCTCAGCCGCCAGCGCCCGGGCATTGCCGGTGTCCGGATCGGTGTCGTCCAGTGCACCCGGTACGGCCTGCTCCACCGCCATCTGCTGCAGCAGCGCGGCCATCTCTTCGAGCGTGCCGGCAGCTGAGAGGCCCAACTCGCGCAAAGCCTGCACCGTAGCCAACACGGCCGGGCCGGCGCGGCGGGCCAATGCGCCAACCAGCGCACTGGCGTGCGAGCGGTCAACCGTGCCCAGCATGCTGCGCACGCCCGACTCTTCCAGGCTGCCGGCGCCAAAGGCAATCGCTTGATCAGTGAGTGACAGCGCGTCGCGCATCGAGCCGCGCGCCGCGCGTGACAACAGGCGCAGCGCGCCGGTGTCAGCCGCCACACCCTCGGCCTGCAACACCTGCTGCAAGTGCTGCTGCACGGTCTCGGGCGCCATCGGCCGCAGGTTGAACTGCAGGCAGCGGCTCAGCACCGTGGGCAGCATCTTCTCGGGGTCGGTGGTGGCGAGCACAAATTTCAGGTAGTCGGGCGGCTCCTCCAACGTCTTGAGCAAGGCATTGAAGGCATCCTTGCTGAGCTGGTGGGCCTCGTCGATCATGAAGACTTTGAAGCGGCCGACGCTGGGCTTGTAGGCGGCGCGCTCGATCAGGTCGCGGATCTCGTCCTTGCCGCCGTTGCTGGCGGCGTCCATCTCGAAGTAGTCGATGTAGCGGTCGGCATCGATCTCGGTACAGGCCTGGCAGACGCCGCACGGGTGAGCCGTGATGCCGCCCGTGCCGTCTGGCCCGGTGCAGTTGAGGCTCTTGGCCAGGATGCGGCTGACGGTGGTCTTGCCAATGCCCCGGGTGCCGGTAAACAAGTAGGCATGGTGCAGCCGACCGCTGGTCAGCGCGTTGCTCAGCG
>JANYKR010000236.1 GCA_025358155.1 Betaproteobacteria bacterium | reverse complement strand
ATCGCCGCGTGGGAAATCGTGCAGCACGGCAGCTGGAAGCCTGCGGTGCTCGACAAACTGCTGGCCGATACCGACTGCGCCGGCAAGAGCCTGGACGTCTGGCTTCGCGACAAGTTCTTCGAGCAGCACGCCAAGCGCTTTCACCACCGCCCCTTCATCTGGCATGTGTGGGACGGCCTGAAGGACGGCTTCGCCGCGCTCGTGAACTACCACCAGCTCGACCACAAGAAGCTGGAGCGCCTCATCCACACCTACCTGGGTGACTGGATACGCCAGCAGGAGGCCGGCGTGCGCGACCGCATCGACGGTGCCCCCACCCGCCTGGCCGCGGCCCAGGATCTGAAGCGCCGCCTGGAGCTCATCCTCGAAGGCGAGCCGCCCTACGACATCTTCGTGCGCTGGAAGCCCCTGGCCGAACAACCCATCGGCTGGAACCCCGACCTGAACGACGGCGTGCGGCTGAACATCCGTCCCTTCATGACCGCCGAGGTGCTGCGCCACAACAAGAAGCCCAAGCTCAACATCACCTGGGACAAGGACCGTGGCAAAGACGTGGCAAGCGCGCCGTGGTTCAAGGTGTTCAAGGGTGATCGCATCAATGACCACCATCTGACCTTGGCCGAGAAACGTTCAGCGCGGCAAGCCACCTCGACGGAGCATGGCCATGCTGAAAAGTGAACTGCTGCAACTCATAGCCAATGGCGAAAACTCGGGCGTCGAGTTCAAGCGAGACGATCTGCGGCCCGAGCAATTGGCCAGGGAGATCGTGGCACTCGCCAACCTCAAGGGCGGCGCCGTCTTGCTGGGCGTTGAGGACGACGGCAGCGTCAGCGGTATCCAGCGCGCAGACCTGGAGCCCTGGGTGATGGACACCGTCTTCGGGCGCCATGTGCATCCGATGATCCTGCCGTACTTCGAAGTGGTCGACCTGGGTGGCGGCAAGCGGGTTGCGGTGGTTTCGCTGACCGAGGGCACGGCCAAGCCCTACGTGCTGCGCCACAACGGACGCGAAGACGTGTACGTGCGCGTTGGCAGCACGTCGCGCCGGGCCACGCGCGAACAGCTTGCGCGGCTGTTTGAGAGCGGCGGCATGTTGCACGCTGAGTTGTTGCCTGTGTCTGGGTCGGCCTTGGTCGATCTGGACCGGGCGCGGCTGGAGGACTACCTTGCCCGCGTCATCGGCGACGTGGCCGTGCCGGCCAATGATGACGACTGGCACCGGCGGCTGACGGGACTGGGCTTCATGGTGTCGCGCCACGACGGGCCGCCGGTGTGCACGATCGCCGGGCTGGCGCTGTTTGGCCACAGCCCGCGGAAGAAGCTTCGCCACGCCTGCGTTCGCTGGATGTCGTTTGCGGGCCATGACATGAGTTACCAGGCACAGGACGACAGCGTGATCGACGGCCCGCTGGTGGCGCTGTGGACGGGCCACCACAACCAGCCGCCATCGGTTGCCGGGCTTGTCGAACGCCTGATCGACCGCATGCAGCCGTTCATCACGGTGCAGTCAGAACAGTTGCAGGATGGGCTGCGGCGGGCAGCAACCGCCCGGTACGAGCCGGCTGCATTGCGCGAGACGGTGTTGAATGCGCTGGTGCACCGCGACTGGACACGCGCGGTGGAGGTGGAAGTGGTGAACTACGCTGATCGCCTGGAAGTCACCAGCCCCGGTGCGTTGCAAAACTCGATGACGGTCGAGAAGATGCTTGCCGGGCAGCGGTCTGCACGCAACCCGGTCATCATGGAAGTGATGCGCGACTACGGTTACGTTGAGCAGCGCGGCATGGGTGTTCGGCGCAAGATCGTGCCGTTGACGCGTGACTTCACCGGCCGCGACGCAGTGTTCGACACCACCGACGACTTTGTGCGCGTGTGTTTGCCGGCCCGAAACCATGGCTGAACTCGGCACTGTCCACCGCCAGTTGTTCTGCCATGAAGCTCGCTGAACGTATCGCGCAGTCTCTGCGTCTGGCTGCCAGCAGCAACGCGCAAACCTCGACCCCCGCCGCCGCAGTGTTGTGGCCGGACAAGGACGGCCACTGGCAGGCCGTGTTGCCGCAGTTGGCCGCGTACGTGCCGTCAATGATGGTTTTGGGCCCGTTCGACCCAAGCCATAAGACGGGACCGGCCATCTGGCTGAAGTGCGCAGTGGCCGGCGCCTTGCCGGGCGTTGAGTTGGGCGGTCAAGTGCCGGTCATCTGCATGCCTGGTGTGAGCCGTGCCGACTTGCGAGCGATCGAGGATTGCCCTCGCGAGCTGCAACCCTTGGCCGAGCTTCAGTACCGGGGTGCTTACTGGAGCCAGGCGAACGCAAAGGACTGGTCGCCCAACGCGTTCTTGACTTCAAAGAATGGCGGCCTTGGCCTCGATGTCTCGCAAGACCGGGCGACTCAGGATGCCTTGATCAGGGCGCTTCAGGCGGGTGTGCTGCTGGATCGCTCAGTGGAAGACCTTGAGGGCCACCAGATCAATGCAGCATGGCTGGACTCGCTGCTGGCACCGAATCCGACGCGAGACATCCTGGCGTGGCTGAATGGTCCGGGCGCAGCGCAGGCACAGTGGAAGGGTGCCCGATGGGACATCTTCGCTGCTCGGTGTCGCAAAGACTTCGGCTTCGATCCAGCCACCGATGGGCCTGTCACAGCGGCAGAGAAGCTCGCTTCGCGACAAGGGGCGTGGGCGGCGGTGTGGGAGCTGTATTGCGATTCTTTCGCCAGCTTCCCGTTGATTGCTGAGCAGTTGGGCAAGCTGCAGCCCCCGCAACCCAAGGGGCTGTTTGATGACCCCGACGAGTTGGCTGGCTACCCACGCGCCAACGATGATGCCGAAGCGGCCCTTCGCTACCGTCTCAGCGCCTGCGCAGCCATGCCTGCAGAGCAGGCCCGCCTGGCAGTGCAAGAAGCTGAAGCAGAACATGGTGGCCGTCGGGCGTGGCTGTGGTCTCGTATGGCGCGCGCACCGCTGGCTGCTGCGCTGGCGCAACTTGCTGAACTCGCTTCACTCTCGGCGCAGCCGATGGGCGGAACGACGCTCGCGCAGCTGTCGGGCAAGTACCAGGCGTATGGATGGAAGGTTGACCAAGCGGCGATGAATGCGCTTGCGGCGGTCACCAGCAAGGGCGACATGGATGCAGTCGGCGCCATGCTCAAGGCCATCTATGTGCCTTGGCTTGAAGCGTCTGCGCTTCGCTTCCAGGAGCTGGTCAAGTCAGAGGGCCGGCTGTCGTCATCAACGCCAAAGCCCAGCGATGCAGCCGGCGAATGCACGGTGTTTGTGGACGGACTGCGTTACGACGCGGCGATGCAATTGATGGAACGCTTGGGCAGTCTGGGCAAGGTGAGCGCCAGTGCGGCTTGGACAAGCATGCCGTCGGTCACGGCTTCAGGCAAAGCATGGGCGTCACCAGTCGCTGCCTGGGTGGCGGGCGACAAAGCAGATGAAGACTTCCAGCCGAGCGTGGCGGCGGACGGCAAACCGCTGTCTGCACACAACTTTCGCAAGCTGCTGGCGGATAGGGGTATTCAAGCGCTAGACAAGCATGAAACCGGCGAGCCGAGTGGGCGAGCCTGGGTGGAATGCGGTGACCTCGACCACTATGGTCACGAGCACGGTCTTCGATTGGCGAAGGACATGGGCAACCAGTTGGCGCAAGTCGTGGAGCGCATCACCGAGCTGAACGAAGCCGGTTGGATGCGGTTCCGCATCGTCACAGACCACGGTTGGCTCTTGGTACCCGGTGGGCTGCCGAAGACCGAACTGTCCAAATTCGAGGCGGCGACTCGGTGGGGCAGGTGCGCGGTGCTGAAGGACAGTTCGCACGGTACCCCGCTGACCTTCGGTTGGGATTGGTGCCAGGACGTTCAGATTGCCTACGCGCCGGGCATTGCGAGCTTCATCGCCGGCGCCGAGTACGCGCACGGTGGCCTGACCCTTCAGGAATGTTTGGTGCCAATCCTCGAACTCGTGGCCGCTAGCGCGCCGACTGCTGCGGTGAAGGCAGATATCGGCAAAGTTGCTTGGTCCGGCCTCCGCTGCAGGGTGGAAGTGACATCTGAGCTTGCTGGGTTGCGGGTGGACATCCGAACCAAGGCAGCGCTGCCCGAGTCCTCCTTGGCGGCCCATGTGAAGACACTTGAGAACGGCAAGGTGTCGTTGGCTGTGGCCGATGACTCGACTGAGGGTACGGCCGCGTTTGTGGTGGTGTTGGACGCGGCAGGCAGCGTGGTGCAGAAGAAGTCAACGACAGTTGGTGAGTGAGCACGCCCGATGGCGAGAAACAGGATCAGCGATGCAATTGGATGAACTTGATCGCAAGGCGACAGCGGCCTTTGAGGGCTACGTGGTACGCAAGGACCTGGTGCGCACGTTCAGCCGACAGTTCCCGGTGCCGACCTACGTTGTCGAGTTTCTGCTGGGCAGGTATTGCGCAACGACCAACGAAGCGGAAATTCAGGAAGGGCTGGAGATCGTTCAGCGGCAGCTGGGTTCGCGGACGGTCAAAGCGGGTGAAGAGGAACTGTTCAAGGCCCGGGCGCGCGAGACCGGTTCGGTGAAGATCATCGACATCGTCACCGCAAGGCTTGACGCCAAGAGTGACTCGTATGTGGTGACCCTGCCGGGCCTTCGACTGAACGACGTGCGCATCACGCCGGACATGGTCAAAGAGCACGAGCGGATGCTCACAGGCGGCTTCTATGCCGAAGTGACGCTGGGTTACGACGGGTCAATCGCACAGGAAAAGGGCGGGCGGCCGTTCGGCGTCGACTCGTTGCGAGCCATCCAACTTTCCAAACGGGAGGTGCTGGACGTACTGGCCAAGGGGCGCGCCGACCTCACGACCGCCGAGTGGCGTGACGTGCTGCTGCGGAGTGTGGGATTCGAGCCTGCCGGCCTCAGCGACCGGGCCAAGGACGCACTGCTGCTTCGCATGGTGCCATTCGTCGAGCGCAACTACAACATGGTGGAGTTGGGGCCTCGCGGTACGGGCAAATCGCACTTGTTCCAGCAGGTCTCGCCATACGCTCACCTGATTTCCGGCGGCAAGGCGACAGTCGCCCGCATGTTCGTGAACAACTCGAACGGACAGCGCGGCCTGGTGTGCCAGTACGACGTGGTTTGCTTCGATGAGGTGTCGGGCGTTTCCTTCGACCAGAAGGACGGCGTCAACATCATGAAGGGCTACATGGAGAGCGGCGAGTTCTCTCGTGGCAAAGAGAGCATCCGCGCTGACGGATCGATCGTGCTGGTTGGCAACTTCGACGTGGATGTGGAGCACCAGCAGCGGGTTGGTCATCTCTTCGGCCCGCTGCCGCCCGAGATGCGCAACGACACGGCGTTCATGGATCGCATCCATTGCTTCCTACCAGGCTGGGACGTGCCGAAGCTGAACCCGACCATGTTCACCGAGCACTTCGGCTTGGTGAGTGACTTCCTGTCGGAGTGTTTCACCCAACTGCGCGGCCAGAGCCGGGTGTCGCAGTTGCAGGGACGCGTGTTCTGGGGCGGCGCTCTTTCGGGGCGCGACCTGAACGGGGTCAACAAAACCGTCAGCGGCCTGCTCAAGCTGCTGTATCCGGATGCTGCGGTACAGGTCAACGACGAAGACCTTGAATGGGCTGTTCGTATAGCACTGGAAGTTCGCCGGCGCGTCAAGGAACAGCAGAAGCGCT
>JANYKR010000199.1 GCA_025358155.1 Betaproteobacteria bacterium | reverse complement strand
AACGGCGCCAGCAACTGCAGGTCCAGCGCATGCCACAGGCGCAGCTCGACGGCCGGGCTGCCGTCGGGCTTGGCATCGAAGTAGGGAATGATCGGCTGCCCGTCGCTGCGCTCCGGTGTGGCGGTCAGGCCCAGCAAGACCCGCGGGCGAACGGCCTTAACGAAGGCATCGAAGCGATCAGCGGCAAGCCGGTGGCATTCATCCACGACGATGGTGTGCCAGTGCTCGGCACCAACGGAAGCTACCAGGTTGCGGCTGGTCACGCTGTCGATGGTGGCGAAGAGGTGGTCCCGGCGCTCGGGTTCATGCCCACCGGTCAGCAGGTCGCCGAACTCGGGGTCGCGCAGAACCTCGCGATAGGTGCGAAGGGCCTGGCGCAGGATCTCCTCGCGATGCGCTACGAACAGCAGGCGTGGGCGACCCCCTTCGCTGCGACACGTGTTGCGGTAGTCGAATGCGGCAACCACCGTCTTGCCGGTGCCGGTAGCCGCCACCACCAGGTTGCGGTGCCGACCGTGTGCACGTTCCGCCGCCAACTGCTCCAGCATGTCCTGCTGGTAGGTCTTGGGCTGCAGGTCGAAGAAACTGATGGCCCCGGCGGACTCGCCACCGAAGGACTCGCGCCCGAGCGCTGCGGCCAGCGCCTGCCGGTGGTCGGCGTTGTCGGGGTCGTAGCGCTGAAACTCGCTGTCGGCCCAGAGCGTCTCGAAGTGGGCGACCGCGCGGGTGAACAGGGCCTCCTGTCCGCGCTGGGTCAGCTTGACGGTCCACTCCAAGCCGCCGGTCAGCGCCGCGCCCGACAGATTGGCGCTGCCCACGTAGGCCGAGCCGAAGCCCGTCTTGCGCTGGAACATCCAGGCTTTCGCATGCAGGCGCGTGCGGCGGCCGTCGAGCGACACGCGCACCTCGCAGCCCGGCATGCGCGCAAGTTCATCGAGCGCGCGCGCCTCGGTGGCGCCGGTGTAGGTGGTGGTGAGGATGCGCAGTCGCGTGGCAGCCTGACCCTGCGCGCCGGTGGCCGTGATCTGCTGCAGCACGTCCTGCAGCTTGCGCACGCCGGAGATCGTGATGAAGCTGACCAGGATGTCGACCTGGTCGGCAGAGGCCAACTCGCGCCGGATCTCCTGCAGCAGCGACGGCGAACCTTTGCCGGCCGTGAACAGCCAGGGTGCCGCAAGCCCGATCTCGGGGGAAGCCGGAAACTGCCGATCGCGACGTACGGCACGCAGGACACGCAGGGGCGACGCAATGAGATCGACCACCTCTGCCGCGCCGCCCTTGGGCCTTGCCCCGTCGCCAACCGCCAAGCGGTGCCGAAGCGCCACTAGCAAGCCGTTGACCAGTTCGAGCTGCCGCTGGGCCCGGTCAGCCTCGTCGCCGGCGACGTCGTCCAGGATCGCGCCCAGCTGGCGGGTGATGGCATCCACCAGCAGTTCGGCCACCCCACTGTGCAGCGACCGCACTTCTGCGCTGCCTTGCTCGAGGGCTGCGAGGGATCGGGTCAGGCTGTCAGTGAGCAGCAGGTCGTACAGACCGTCCGGGAGTGCCATGGAGTGAGCCTACTTCAATCGCCGGGCCGCGCAGCCGGCTCCACCGCAGAGCTCGCCCGCGCTGCGCGGGGGGTCGGTAGCGTCCGCTGTCCGCGTCTCCCGCGACCGCGTAGGATGTGGCGGCCTGAAGGATGGCTGCGCACGCCTCGGGCTGCCCCATACCCATACTGCCCTGCCGCGTGGGGCGCACAGAGGTTTCAAGCGCTCCCACGCGCCACGTTGCGCACGCTTGCGAAGTTCGTCGTGTCATCAGCCAAGGGGATCGGCCGAAATCCGCTGAAGCAGCCGGTAGCTCAGCGGCCGGAGGACCAGTAGCGGGGCCTTCGACTCACGGCCCAATGGTCCATCGGCTCAAACGATCGTCCTGTGACAACACAGACCTCGTCACAAAGGCCAGGAAGCGCCGAAGCCCGCACGAGGCGGGCTTCGTAAGTGCTTGTCAGCACTCAAATTTGTTGGTTGCGGGGGCAAGACCATCCCCCACTCCTCAACGCCCCATCCACCATCACGCCCAAGTCCTTGTCAGCGTTAACTTTTTCGCCTCTCGGGTCCGGTTGCGGGGGTTGATGAAGGTGGCGCGCCCGGTGGCACACCTAGCCGGAGCGTAGCGCGCCCGCACGCCACCACCAGCTAACCCCCCAGCCCCCTCTACACGAGGGGGAGGAACAGCCGGCCATCAAGAGGAGGACGAAACAGCCGCGCCGCTTCGCTCACATGGGGGCCACAGCCCCCATACCCCCCGGGAAGGGGCTCCCGCGAGCCCTCAAAGCCTCATGCGGGGCCGTGGCGGGGCCGCCGCAGGCGACGCCGCGACCACAGCCCGCAACGCCACCTTGGTCTTGACGTGATCGGCTGGCCCGGAGCGCTTCGCCGGCCCACGGATCGCCTGCCCCATCTGCTGCCCCACGACCTCCACGGGCGAGACGCCACCGGCCCCCCGCTTGCGGCGGCCATAGTGCCCTTGGGTCTTGGTTGTCTGGTGCCCGAGGGCGAGCGCGACCGACACCGCATCGCCCGAGGCCTTCGCCTGGGCCGAGAAGCGATGGCGCAGACCGTAGGCCGCGACATGCACCTGCGCCCGCTCGGAGGCTTTCTTGCAGGCGTTCGTGATCCGTTGACCCACGGATTGCTTGGCCGTCGGCTCCACCGTCACCACGAGGCTGCTCCTGCCCGCCGCGACCGCCTTCGCCAGCTCGCTCCACCGCTGCTGAACGCCCTTGGTCGCCGCCGCCGGCTGGAAAACCATCACCGACCGCAGATCGAGACCCTTCTTGTCGCCGTCGCACTTGGCGGACTCGATGAAGAACCGCAGCGCGAGCCGTCCGTCGGTTTTTTCCAGCTCGACCCGCACGCCCTCGGCGAATTCCTGCCCGCGAGCCCCCGAAAACTCCGTGACCAGCAGGGGCAAGCGGAACTCGTCCCCGGCGGGAATGGCGGCGAAGAATTTCGACAGCTCTTCGTCGGTGGCAGCCGTTTGCTTGTGCGACTTCTGAACCCGCTGGCGCTCCCCGGTGTAGTCGGTCCACGGCTGGGCCTCGAACGCCGCGATCTGCTCCAACTTGTCCCGCACGGCCTTGGCCCTCTGCGCGAACTGGGCCATGACCACCGGCTGCAACTCCTTGCCTGTCTCGCCCTTCGCCTTGACCTTGCGAGCCTCCGACGCCAACGCCCGAAGCTGCCGCCTCATGACGTAGAGGCCGGCGGCTTTCATGGCATATCGGGTGCCCTTGGCCGCGCTCGCCAAATCCCACCCGCCCGCGAGGGTCTTGGCGTTGCGTTCGTAGGTCAGCCGCGTGGCCTTGCTGACCTCGGAGAAGCGCGCCACCTCGGACTTCGCATCAGCTAGCACGGCATCCCACGCGCCTTTCGGCGGCGTGGGTTGCCTGTGCTGCTTCGCGAAGTCCTTCCGTGGCACTGCTTCTCCTCCTCTCTCTTCCCCCGATTTGTCCTGAACGGACATCGGGGGAACTCGTTCGTCGTCGCCCCGCCCTCAACCTCTCCGAGGTTTCGCCGGATTAGACGCTCCGCGCCTAATCCGGTTCGGCTCCCCCATCAATGACTTTCCGCCTCCGCCTGCTTTCGCAGTCGAATTCGAAAAATCATTAATGGCCGTATTTTGTGGCGGAGCCTTCGGCCCCTCCACAAAATACGAAGAAGAAAGCGAGCTGATCGCCCTAGCAGCATTGAGGGCGGCCGTGCGGATGAAGTCGGATCGGTTGGTTCCGATGGATTTCGCGACTTGCGCCAGATACGCCCAATCCGCCGCATCCCACCGCGTTGGCATCGCCATGCGGGCCTTACTTTGCTTCCCTTCCATCATCGCCTCCCAGCAATTCGTTGTTGCCGTTTCTACGATCTCGCAAAAGGGAAGCCAACGCCAGATTTCAGCGCATTGAAATTTTGTCAAAGGACCGGCGGCATCGCCGCCAAGCGGTCGTTGACTTTGTATCTACGGCAAGAGAAAACGCAAGCTCGACAGCACGGGAGGGGCTATGAACGACGTTCGCAATAGGATCAAAAACTGGGTCGCGGCAGAGATTGCCAAAGTAACGCCTGCCGAACTCAGGCTGATTAAATGGGTTTCTGCGCTTACGGCGACGTTAATCCTCTTGAATCGCTTGCTGCTGGCTTTGGCGGATTGGGCAAGTTGATAAGCGCTACGAGACCTACCAAGAAGAACACAAAGGCAGCTGCCCACTTCCTTTTCCAAGCGAGAAATAAGGACGTCACCAAACACCCGACCCCAACAACTAGCCCGGCGACGTAAATCGCGGACGCAGCGGACGCAGCCAATTCTCCGACAGATGCCATCTTCACTCCTGAATTGATGATCAAGATTCTTGCACGGGCGATCTGGCCTTCCGCAGTGCTTGGATGTCAATGGGCCATTTGAGCAAATCGACCACCGCCTTCAAATCCGGCAAGTCCCGCACATACCCGAGGTGAACCTCATCGGCCCCGCTGGCCTTGTGCCCCACGATCCGCATCACCTGCGCCGTGTTGGCCCCCGCGTTCGCCAACGCCGTGATCACATTCACCCGGAAGCTGTGGAAGCTCTTCTTCTCCGCCTTGTCCCCGGCCTTCCTGATGCCCCGCTCCACGAGGTAATCCTTCATCCTGATGCCCAGCTCCTTCGAGTAGCTGTCCAGTATCAGCAGCCGGTCCGGGAACAGCCGGGCATGGCCCGCCGCCCGCTGCCGCTCCACGAACTCCAAGAATCCCAGATCGAGCAACGCCTGGGCTATGGGCACGTTGCGCACGCCCGCCCCCGTCTTCGACTTGCGGACGAAAACATACGCCACGCCGTTCTCCGCCGCCTTCACGTCCTCGCAGTGGATGCCGGTCGCCTCGCTGATCCGCATCCCCGAATACACCGCCAGCAGGGGACACCAGTAGAAATCGGGCTCGGCCATGCCTCGCTTGTAGGCGTCCGGCTCGAAGAATTTCGCCAGATCGCCCGGGGTGAACGGCTGGTATTTCTGCGCCTTCGCCTGCCTCTCCGCCCGCGTCAGGATGAACAGCCCCGCCGCTGGATTCGCGTTGCCCGCCGTGTAGTGCCCATTGGACAAGGCGAACTCGAACATCAATAATCGCCCAGTGGTATCTTCACAATGGCCTAAGTGGGAATACCCGCAGAAGCTAGGAGTCAGGAGCCAGAATCAGACAAACTTCTCCGCATCTTGTATAGAACTG
>JANYKR010000194.1 GCA_025358155.1 Betaproteobacteria bacterium | reverse complement strand
AAGCGCACCGACATCGACGTCGCACGCCGGCGGCATACCGAGCAACAAAAGCTCAGGCGCGAAGAATGGTCATCGCGAACTTCAACCGGACAGCCCCGCGGCTTGCGCGGGTAGTCGGCGCGGTGCAGCGCGCCCCCGCACGGACAGCCATCGGCGCGCGTGCGAGCAGCAAAGTCTTGATCGATGCGCAGCAGCAGCGCGTGGAAATTCGGGTTGTACAGGAGGGCATGGCACACTGTGATGGTCTCCGATCTTGGTCGAAAAGAGACTCTCCCACAGCGGCTGTTCGTTCAAGGTCGCTGAGGGAGATCTTCTACTGTCCCTCGCCCAGCTTGATCAAATCGCGCGCCAGGGACATCAGCATCTGTGCTCGTGCTCACGCTACGAGCACAAGAGCACCGTCATCACCACCAACCGCGCCTTCAAGGAATGGGGCGAGGTGTTCCCCAACGCGGCTTGCACGGTCTCGCTGATCGACCGGCTCGTTCACCGCTGCGAGGTGGTGGCCATCGAGGGCGAGTCCTACCGGCTCAAGGAGGCCAAGGCACGGGCCGAGCTGAAGGCGGCGCAGCGCTGCACCGCGAAAACCAAGGCTGGCAAGTCATGAAGCGTTGCCGCGCCGTGCCCGTACCGCTAGACCTCCAACGGCATCGCGTGGCAGACGGCTCGATCACGCTCCCCACCCACTGGTCGCCTGAGCAGGCCGTCGCGGTCTTCGAAATCCTCGATGAATTGCGCGAGCACCTCTGGGCTTGCTACGGCCTGCAGATTCAGCAGGTGCTGCGTGATGAACGCGGCACGGCAGTCCGCGCGGCAGACGACATCGACAGCGACCAAACCAACGTGCCGTTCTGATCGACAGCATGGCGCCGGGACTGCTGCCAGTCACCTCGCCAACGGCGCCGGTCAAGCCTCATCTGGCCCCGCCATCAAAACGCGGTCTCACAGCCAGATTTGTGCGCTGGCTCACAGCCGCCAACACAGATTGGCGAACTCGGGGTCCATCGGCCCCGCCATGTCTTCGCAGTTCGGTGCCTGCCGGTCGGCCGCTGCCATGGCAGAGTCGGTCGAGCGGCCGCCGGACGCAACGGCAGCGGCCATCTGCATCTTCATGCCCGCCGCGGACGCCAGCCCCGGACAGGCATAAGCCGAAACCGCCAATTGCGCGAACAGCACGATGCCGATGAGCGCACGGCCGATCGTTCGCAAGAACTGGCGCCCACAGCGACCTCTGAGTCACCAAAAAACCAACGGCCGACGCCGCACCAACGCGCACGTCGCCTGTACGTTCATCAAGGATGGACAGGTTGCAGTTCATGGTGATCGGAAAATGGCCGACGGCGGCAGCGGGCTCCGTTCTCGCCTGCGTTTAAGTTTTGCCGTCCTTGTGCGGATTACCCTACCGGCGACTGCGCAGATTCCGTGACGGAAGGGCCGCGCGGGAGCCTGGAGGACGCTCAACCGTCAATGGCAGTGACCCCCGCCACCGCCCAACGGCGGCGGTGTTCAGAGCGGATTCTTCGCACTGATGCCGACGCCCTTGGACCCTCGCAGGCGGAGCGCATTCGAGATGACCGAGACCGAACTCAGGCTCATGGCCAGCGCCGCGATCATCGGCGACAGCAGCCAACCGGTGAACGGAAACAGCACGCCTGCCGCCAGCGGCACGCCGAGGGCGTTGTAGACGAAAGCGAAGCCGAGGTTCTGCTTCATGTTCGCGATGGTCTCCTCCGAGATCGCCCGCGCCTGAGCAATACCACGCAGGTCACCCTTCACCAGCGTGACCTGGGCACTGTTCATTGCCACATCGGTACCGGTGCCCATTGCCACGCCCACGTCGGCCTTGGCGAGAGCCGGCGCATCGTTGATGCCGTCACCGGCCATCGCCACGATGCGGCCTTCACGTTGCAGCTTGTCCACCAGCGCCAGCTTGTCGGCAGGTTTGACCTCGCCATGCACTTCGTCAATGCCAAGCTTGGCAGCGACAGCCTTGGCCGTCGTCAGACCATCACCGGTGGCCATGATCACGCGCATGCCGGAAGCCTGCAGTGTGGCCAGCGCCTCCATCGTGCTGGACTTGATGGGGTCCGACACGGCCAGCAGCCCAGCCAACTGACCATCGACAGCCATCATCATCACGCTAGCGCCTTCGGCACGCAGCGACTCGGCCTGTGCCTTCAGCGCATCGACGGAAACGCCCAGCTGCGTCATCAGCGCCGTGTTGCCCAGCGCCAGCTTTTTGCCAGCCACGCTGCCCTGCACGCCGATGCCGGTGCTGGACTCGAAGCTTTCGGCCTTGTCGAGCAACAACCCGCGCTCGCGGGCCGCGCTCACGATGGCATCCGCCAACGGATGCTCGCTGCCCTGGTCGAGACTCGCCGCCAGGCGCAGCACCTCGTCCTCGGCAAATCCCGTTGCGGGCACAACGCGGTCGAAGCGCGGCTTGCCTTCGGTGAGCGTGCCGGTCTTGTCGACGATCAGCGTGTCGACCTTGCGGAAGTTCTCGATCGCCGCCGCATCGCGGAACAGCACGCCCTGCGTGGCTGCCTTGCCAGTGGCGACCATGATCGACATCGGCGTGGCCAGACCGAGCGCGCACGGGCAGGCAATGATGAGCACCGCCACTGCGTTGATCAAGCCGTAAACCCAGCTCGGCTCCGGACCGAACACGCCCCAGACAATGAAGGTCAGCAGCGCGATGCCGACGACCGTGACGACGAAGTAGCCAGCCACCTGATCCGCCATTCGCTGCATTGGTGCTCTGGACCGCTGTGCCTGCAGCACCATTTGCACGATGCTCGCGAGCACGGTCTGGGAGCCGACCTTCTCGGAGCGCATCACCAGCGCGCCATTGGTGTTCATCGTCGCGCCGATCAGTTTGTCGCCGACCCGCTTGGTCACCGGCACCGGCTCTCCGGTCAGCATGGACTCGTCGACCGCGCTGCTGCCTTCGATGACAACGCCATCGACAGGTACCTTCTCACCGGGGCGGACGCGCAAAGCATCGCCGACGTGCACGTGGGTCAGTGGCACATCCTCCTCGGCACCATCGGCGCTGATCCGGCGCGCCGTCTTGGGCGCAAGCCCCAATAAGGACTTGATCGCGGCAGAGGTCTGCGAGCGCGCCTTGAGTTCCAGAATCTGACCCAGCAGGGTCAGCGAGATGATCACCGCAGCGGCCTCGAAGTACACCGACACCCGCCCCATCGAAACGAACGACGCGGGAAACACGCCCGGCATCAAGGTGGCAACGACGCTGTAGATGAAGGCGGCCGAAGTACCAAGGCCGATCAGCGTCCACATGTTCGGGCTGCGATGAATTACCGACTGCACGCCGCGCTCGAAGAAAGGCCAACCTGCCCACAGCACGATGGGCAAGGTGAGCACGAGTTCGATCCAGCTCTGCGTGGCCATCTCGAACAATTGCAGGCGATGCCCCGCCATCGCCAGCACCGTGACGACGACGGTCAACGGCAGCGTCCAGATGAACCGCCGTTTGAAGTCCGTCAGCTCGGGGCTCTCGCCGTCATCGAGCGTGGGCATCTCGGGCTCCAGCGCCATGCCGCATTTGGGGCACGCGCCGGGGTGGTCCTGCCGCACTTCGGGGTGCATCGGGCAGGTGTAGACGGTGCCTGCAACTGCAGGCTCTGGCGCTGACATCGGCGGCGCGGCGACAGGGACGGGGGCGGTGCTGTACTTTTCGGGATCAGCAGCGAACTTCGCCTTGCAACCGGCGCTGCAGAAGTACACCGGCCGACCCGCGTGTTGCAGTGTGTGCTTCGAATCAGGCGTCACCGTCATCCCGCACACCGGGTCCTTCAACGCCGTTTCGGCATCAGGCGCGGCGCGCAGGTCCGGGCCGTGGGAATGGGCAGTGTGAACTGCTCCGGGCGTCTGGTTCATTCAGGTTCCTTCGCAAGGGATTTGGCAACGCGCGGAGGTTTCGCGCGTCGTGATCGAAACGGCTCGGCGCGTTCGACAAGGCTGAGCACTTCCACGGCCGCGTGCACCGTCACCCGGTGCTGCGTGAAGCCGGGCCTGGGCGAAATGTGCGCAGCCATCTTGCGCACCAGGTCGATTTGACGGGCCGATGCCGTCGCCAGCAACGCGATCACGATGTTCTCGAGCGCGACGACGCGTATCCGGAGTTGTTCGAGTTCTGTGTCGCTCAATACGCTCTCCGTATCCGGCTCGTCCCGATCACGCTCAACCATTGCCAGTGAACTCGTTCGTTAACCTGCGTTCGAGATGTTGAATCAGTACCTTCATCTCGTCGATCTCCTTGCGTTGAGTCTCGATAATTCTGTCGGCGAGTGGATCGCTGATTTGCGTCCTCCACTCAAAACAAAACCCGACTTCGGATGGTGCCGGGCACCTCGGCGAGTTTGACCAGAGCCATTTCGGAGTGCGCTGCGTCGATATCGATCACCACGTAGCCAATGGCGTCGTTGGTCTGCAAATACTGCGAGGCGATGTTGATGCGGTTGTCGGCGAAGACCTTGTTGATTTCAGACAGCACGCCCGGCACGTTGCGGTGAATGTGCAGCAGCCGGTGTTTGCCGGGGTGCGCAGGAAGCGCCACTTCGGGGAAGTTGACAGACGACGTGGATGTGCCGTTGTCGCTGTACTTCACCAGCTTTTCGGCGACTTCAACACCGATGTTCTCTTGCGCCTCCATCGTCGAACCGCCCACGTGCGGCGTCAGGATGACATTGTCGAACTCCCGCAATGGCGACTCGAATACGTCCTTGTTGCTGCGCGGTTCGACCGGGAAAACGTCTATCGCTGCACCCAACAGCTTCTTCTGGCGCAACGCTTCCGCCAGGGGCTCGATCCTGACGACCGTACCGCGAGACGCATTGATCAACACACTGCCAAGCTTCATCGTGGAAATCTGCACTTCGTCGATCAGCCACTGCGTGGCCTGGGTCTCGGGCACATGCAGGCTGACCACGTCGGACTGCGCCAGCAGGTCGCGCAACGCGGGTACCTGCCGTGCGTTGCCCAGCGACAGTTTCGTCACCACGTCAAAGAACACGACGTGCATGCCCAGGGCCTCGGCCAGCACCGACAACTGCGTGCCAATCGAGCCATAGCCGACGATGCCCAAGGTCTTGCCGCGAATCTCGTAGGCATCGTCGGCCGACTTCAGCCAACTGCCGCGGTGCGCTGCGGCATTCTTTGCGGGCACGCCGCGCAACAGCAGGATGGCTTCGGCCAGCACCAGTTCTGCGACCGACCGCGTATTGGAAAACGGTGCGTTGAACACCACGATGCCACGCTCGCGGGCCGCCAGCAGGTCCACTTGATTGGTGCCGATGCAAAAGCAGCCCACGGCCACCAGCTTGGCGGCATGGGCAAACACCTCCGCCGTGAGTTGGGTGCGCGACCGGATGCCGACGAAATGCGCGTCGGCGATCTTGGCAAAGAGTTCGTCCCCCGCCAACGCACCGCCCAGGCTCTCGATCTGGGTGTAGCCCGCCGCCTTCAGCACCTTGGCGGCAGACGGATGTATGCCCTCCAACAAGAGGAACTTGATCCTGGCCTTGTCGATCGACGTTTTGATCATGAACTCTCCGGAGCGACAGAGACCTGCGACGGGTGGTTCATGGTCTGCTCACTGCTTCATGGAACCCTGCGGCATCCGGTCCATCATCATCTCCATCATCATTTGCATCATGGTCATGCGCTCCTCCATCATCGTGTGATGCTTGGCCATGTCGGTGGGCACGCCTTTGCAATCGGCCATCGCGCCCATGCCCTCCATGGACCCCTTGCCGTCCATGGCGCCCATGCCCTTCATCATGCTCATGCCACCCTGCATGGCTTTCATGTGATCGGCCATCAGTGCGCTGCGCTCCTCGGGCGTCTTGGCATTCATCATCTTCTGGTGCATATCCTGCATCGCCTTCATGCGGGGTTCCATCGGGGGCATCGGTGCGGCTGCGCTGGCGTCCGCGACAGCGGACGAAGGCGGCGGCGCATTGACCGAGCCAGGGCTTGCGCAGGCGCCGGCGAGAGCGGCAACGGACAGTGCGACGAGGGTACGAATGGGGGTCATGGTGAACTCCTGAGGTGTGGGCCCTGGACGGACCCGGGAAACAATGGGATGGGGTGGTCGGCGGCCGAGGCCACCAGAGCGCATGCGTGCGCAGCCGCACTAGAGAAATCCCCGTCGGCGGCCGGCAGCTAACTAAATCGTCAAACGCAGAAGGCGTATGACCAGCGGCGGCCCCGGGGAAGCCGGGCGCTCGGCCGACCTCCGCAGCGTGCCGATGGGCAACAGCGCCACCGAAGGCCACTCACCGACGGCGACCACGACCGGATTCGGCAGATCAACCGGGGTGAACTTGCCCTTGGCAAGGGTCGAGGACTCATCAGCGCAGAACTTGAGGCAGCCGGCCTTGCCGGCATCCTCATTCGCGGCATCGTGATCAGCCTGCGGCGCCTGGTGGAGGTCGTGACGGCTGTGCTCGACATGAGCCACGGTCAATTCGATAACACCTACGCCTGCGAACCCGAGGCTTGAAGTCACTATGGACGACGCAGGCGCCGTCTGACCGTGCGGCTGGAGCAGGCACGCATTGACCACGCCCGACATCAACGCGAGCACCCACGCCAGCAGCGTCACGCAAGCAGTATTGTGGAGTTGGCGACGGTCGGAGGTGAAAGTTCGCATGGCGGCAGTTAGGGCGCCCATCAATGCTAGGAGCCCGCGCCGGACCAAGCTTGATCGGCATCAAACAAGTGTTCAAGCGGGCACCCGACACCGATGGCGCATCGATCGAGCGGGACGCACGACGCATCGCAGTGCAATGCGGAAGGTTCGACCTCGATCACTTGCCCCTTCCTTTGACGAACCACGCCACGAAGCCAACGACAAGAATGGCAAGGATGATTGGCACCCAGATCCCGCCGTCGCCGCCCATCCAATTGCCGACACCCCACATGCCACCGTTCATCATGCTTGCAAATTACGCTGGCGAGACGTTGATGTCTGTTCGTCAGCGAACACTGCGTCGACGAAATTCCGCGGGATCGATGACACGAATCGCCAATCGCCTTTGGTTGGCTAGCGCACAGACGCACGAACGACATAGGGCGCACCCTGCAAGCTGCGTGGTGTTATGACTGAGGCTTTCGCCCCCGGTCTACCTGCCAGCCGACGATGTCGTATTTCGAGGCCATCAAAAGCAATGGTGCGGTGATATCTCCCCGGCGCTCACCGTCGAGCCGCGCCCGTTTCGCGTCGAGGGAGAAACAAGATGCAAATCGGGATGATCGGGCTGGGCCGTATGGGTGCCAGCATGGTTCGGCGACTGTTGAAAAGCGGGCACGAGTGCGTCGTTTACGACAGCCAACCGACCGCCGTCGACTATCTCGCCAAGGATGGTGCGACGGCCTCCTTGTCCCTACGGGAAATGGTCTCAACCCTCGCGAATCCGCGCGTGGTCTGGCTGATGGTGCCGGCGGCGGTCGTGGATCAAGCGCTGGCTGATCTTGTCCCGTTGCTGGATGCCGGTGACATCGTCGTCGATGGCGGCAATTCGTACTACGGCGATGACATGCGGCGCAGCGCCGAGTTGCGGGCATTCGGCATCCATTACCTCGACGTTGGAACCAGCGGCGGCGTGGCCGGCTTGGAGCGCGGCTACTGTTTGATGATCGGTGGTGACGCCGGCGCCTTTGAGAAACTGCGGCCAATCTTCTCCGCGCTGGCCCCTGGAGCCGCTGCTGCAACGCGAACCCCCGGTCGGGCGGGCGTGACGGGCGATGCCGAAGAAGGCTTCTTGCACTGCGGTCCGCAGGGGGCCGGTCACTTCGTAAAAATGGTGCACAACGGCATCGAGTATGGCCTGATGGCGGCGTACGCGGAAGGATTGAACATCTTGCGCCACGCCAACATCGGAAACGAACGGCAGCACAAGGCCGAGCAGGATGCCGAGACCACACCGCTGCACGACTCCGCGCTGTATCAATTCGAAATGAATCTGCCCGAGATCACTGAGGTGTGGCGCCGCGGCAGTGTCATCGGTTCCTGGCTTCTGGACCTGACGGCCTCGGCCTTGCGGGAGAACCCCGCGCTGGCGCCCTACAACGGCCGCGTATCGGATTCCGGTGAAGGCCGGTGGACCATTCGGGCCGCCATCGACGAAGGCGTGCCCGCGCCGGTTCTGAGTGCCGCGCTGTACGAGCGCTTCACGTCGCGCGGCAACGCAGACTTTGCCAACCGAATCCTCTCGGCGATTCGGCACGAGTTCGGCGGCCACGTGGAGAAGCCATCACCATGACCGCGCCGCATGACCTCGTGTTCTTGCTCGACGTGGACAACACCTTGCTGAACAACGACCAGGTCATCACCGACTTGCAGGATCACCTCGCCCGCGACCTCGGCGCGGCCAACGCCAGTCGCTTTTGGGCCATTTTCGAGGACCTGCGCAGCGAACTCGGCTATGCCGACTACCTGGGTGCGCTGCAGCGCTACCGGCTTGATCCCGAAGCCGCGCAGCACGAAGACCCCTGCCTGCTCGGCATATCGAGCTTCCTCATCGACTACCCGTTTGCGGATCGCGTGTACGCGGGCGCCCTCGCCGTCATCGAGCGTCTGAACAATTTCGGGCCCACCGTGATCCTGTCCGATGGCGATGTCGTGTTTCAACCGCGCAAGGTTCAGCGCTCGGGCCTGTGGGACGCCGTCTCCGGCCGGGTGCTGATCTACATCCACAAAGAGCAGATGCTCGATGCGGTTCAGCGCCATTACCCGGCGCGCCACTACGTGATGGTCGACGACAAGTTGCGCGTCCTCGCGGCCATGAAGGGCGTCATGCAGAACCGCTTGACGACCGTGTTCCCGCGTCAGGGCCACTACGCTTTGGACCCGGTCGTGATCGCCTCTTACCCAGCGGCTGATTTCAGTGTGGATCGCATCGCCGACCTGCTCGATGTCGAGATGGCCGTACTGGTCGCATCACAGGAGAAACGATGAACCCCAACACCCGCAAGCTCCACGTTCTGGGGCAACGCCTGTGGCTCGACAACATCACCCGCGAACTGCTCCAGTCCGGCACGCTTTCGAACTACATCGCGGAGTTCTCGGTCACGGGGCTGACCTCCAACCCAACGATCTTCGAGCATGCGATCGGCAGCGGCAATGCCTACGACGTCGCGATTCACACTCTGGTGAAGCAAGGCATGTCGACGGAGGACATCTTCTTCGAACTGGCGCTGGAAGATCTCACGCGGGCCGCCGACCTGTTCCGACCAATGTTTGACGCAAGCGCCGGTAGGCCTTCGGGAAGCGATGGTTGGGTCTCGCTGGAAGTGTCGCCGCTGCTTGCGAACGACACCGCCAAGACCACCCAGGCTGCCGCGCGACTGCATGCACGTGCTGCACGTCCAAACCTCTTCATCAAGATCCCCGGCACGCCTGAAGGCATTCCTGCAATCGAACAGTCGATCTTCGACGGCGTGCCGATCAAGGTCACCCTGCTCTTCTCCAGCGAACACTACGAAGCTGCTGCCGCGGCCTATCTGCGCGGCATCGAGCGGCGCGTCAAGGCGGGGCTCGACCCGAGCGTCGAATCCGTTGCCTCACTCTTCGTCAGTCGATGGGACGTTGCCGTGAAAGAGGATCTCCAGCCGCAGCTCCACAACCGACTCGGCATCGCCGTGGCGATGCAAACCTACAAGGCCTATCGCGATGTGCTCGTATCGGAGCGCTGGCAGGTGTTGGCCGCGGCCGGAGCCCGCCCGCAACGCCTGCTCTGGGCCAGCACCGGCACCAAAGACCCGGCGGTGTCTGACACGCTCTATGTCGAGTCGCTGGCGGCGACGGGCACGATCAACACGATTCCAGAGAAGACACTGCTCGCCTACGCCGACCACGGGGAAACAGGCAGCATCCTGCCTGCCGATGGTGGCTACGCGCAAGCGGTTCTCCAGGAGTTCAGACGCGAGGGCGTGGACGACCAGGCGCTCGCCGCGCGGCTGCAGCGGGAAGGTGTCCAGTCCTTTACCAAATCGTGGAGCGGGCTGATGGCCCGCATCAGGGAAAAGGGCTCCCAGCCAACCTTGGTGAACCCGGCATGAACCTCGGATACGACAGGGCGCTCTACCTGCTGCCGTTCGACCATCGGCGGTCTTTTGTTGCCGACATGTTCGGCTTCGAGATGCCGCTGGCTGCGCAGCAGCGCGACCAGGTCACCGACAGCAAACGACTCATCTACGAAGGTTTCAGACGGGCACTGGCTGAAGGCATTTCGTCCGAGTCAGCTGGCATCCTGGTGGACGAGGAGTTCGGCGCCGACATTCTTCGCGACGCCCACACCCGAGGCCATGTGACGGCACTGTCGGTCGAGCGGAGCGGCACGGAGGAGTTCGATTTTGAGTACGGTGCCGACTTCGCCAGCCACATCGCGGCTTTCGACCCCACCTTCGCCAAGGAGCTGGTGCGCTACAACCCCGACGGCGACCACGCGCTGAATCTTCGTCAGGTGGCCCGGCTGAAGCAGCTGTCCGAGCACTGCGCGCTCAGCCAGCGGCGCTTCATGTTCGAACTGCTCGTGCCCGCCACCGACGAACAGCTCAAGCGTGCGGGCGGCGACAAGGATGCGTTCGATCGGCAGACACGACCCCTGCTGATGCAGCGGACTTTGCGCGCATTGCAGGATGCCGGCATCGAACCCGATGTCTGGAAGATCGAGGGTCTCGACCGCCCCGCCGACTGCGCACGCGTCGTCGAGATCGCGCGGCGGGGCGGGCGCGACACCGTCGGCTGCATCGTTCTCGGCCGCGGTGCGGACGAAGCGAAGGTGCGGAGCTGGCTTGCCACTGCAGCGGCCGTGCCGGGCTTCATCGGATTTGCAGTGGGTCGCACCAGCTTCTGGGACGCCGTCTCGTCCTACCGTGCGCAAACGCTCTCCCGCACTGAGGCAGCCACGCAGATTGCGCGCCGCTTTCGTGAATGGGTAGACATCTTCGAGGCCGGGCGCAAGTCTCGGCCAGCGGTTGCAGCATGACGGCATCCATCAGTCCCGGTGCCGGCAAGCCGGCCCCGGCTTCAGCGCGCATCGACGTGGACCGGCTCGTCTCGGCCTATCACGCCGAAGTGCCCGACCCCACGGTCGCCTCCCAGCGCGTCGCGTTCGGCACGTCGGGGCACCGCGGGTCGGCATTCGACCGTTCATTCAACGAATGGCACGTGCTGGCGATCACGCAAGCCATCTGCCGCTTCCGCCAGGCCAAGGGCATCGCCGGGCCGCTCTTCCTCGGCGTCGACACACACGCGTTGTCGCAGCCCGCCTGCGCCAGCGCGCTCGAGGTGCTCGCGGCCCATGGCGTCGACGTGATGCTGGCAGTGAACGACGAGTTCACGCCAACGCCTGCCGTATCGCATGCCATCGTTGTCTACAACCGTGGGCGCGATACCGGGCAGGACACCGGCCTTGCCGACGGCATCGTCGTAACACCGTCCCACAATCCACCGCGCGATGGCGGGTTCAAGTACAACCCGCCCCACGGTGGACCAGCTGGCCAGGAGATCACGGGCTGGATCGAAGCCGAGGCCAATCGGCTTCTCGAAGCGCAGCTCGAAGGCTTGAGGCGTTTCCCCCACGCGAAGGCGCTGCAAGCCGATACGACACATCGCCACGACTTCCTGACCGCTTACGTCGCTGACCTCGGCAACGTGATCGACATGGACTTGATCCGCGCCATGAAGGTTCGCATGGGGGTCGATCCGCTGGGCGGCGCCGGGGTCCATTACTGGCCGGTGATCGCGGAGCGATACCGCCTTGATCTGACCGTCGTCAGCGAAGTCGTCGATCCGACCTTCGGCTTCATGACGCTGGACTGGGACGGAAAAATCCGCATGGACCCGTCGTCGCCTTTCGCGATGCAACGGCTGGTCGACATCAGGAATCGCTTCGATGTCGCCTTCGCCTGCGACACCGACCATGACCGTCATGGCATCGTCACTCCGGCCGCCGGACTTCTGGCGCCCGACCACTACCTGGCTGTGGCCATCGACTACTTGTTCCAGCACCGCCCCGATTGGGGACGGCAGGCCGCGGTGGGCAAGACCGTCGTCAGCAGCCGGCTGATAGACCGGCTGGCATCCCAGCTTGGCCGCCGATTGGTCGAGGTGCCGGTCGGATTCAAGTGGTTCGCCGCTGGCCTGCAAAGTGGCGCGCTTGGTTTTGTAGGCGAAGAAAGTGCAGGTGCGTCGTTCCTGCGTCGCGATGGGACGGTCTGGACCACCGACAAGGATGGGATCACCGCAGCGCTGCTCGCGGCGGAGATCACGGCGCGCACCGGCTGCGACCCCGGTCAGCGGTATGCGGCGCTGGCAGACGAGTTCGGCAACCCGGTGGCCAGGCGGGTCGAGGCCAGCGCGACGGCACAACAAAAGAGTCAGCTGGCGGCGCTGTCGCCTCAGCAGATCACTTCGACCGAACTGGCCGGCGAGCGGATCGAGAGCATCCTCAGCCACGCGCCCGGCAATGACGCGCCCATCGGTGGCATCAAGGTCAATACAACCAACGGATGGTTCGCTGCGCGGCCTTCGGGCACCGAAGACATCTACAAGATCTACGCCGAGAGTTTTGCCGGCTCCGAACACCTGCAGCGCATCCTGCAAGAAGCGCAAGCCATCGTCGACGCGGCTGTCACGCCAGCGTCTTCACTGTAAGAGTTGTCGAATCCGAAAGGCTCCCGATGTCTGATCCTTTGTCCCCTGAAACCCTGCAGAAGATGAACGCCTATTGGCGCGCGGCGAACTACCTTTCGGTGGGGCAGATTTACCTGCAAGACAACCCACTGCTCGAGCGCCCGCTTACGCTCGGAGACATCAAGCCCCGGCTGCTGGGGCATTGGGGCACGACGCCGGGTTTGAACTTTCTCTACGTTCACCTGAACCGGCTGATCAAGGAGAACGACCTCAACATGATGTACGTCATCGGCCCTGGTCACGGCGGGCCGGGCATCGTGGCGCAGACCTACCTGGAAGGGTCGTACACCGAACACTACCCGGCGATCGAGCGCAACAGCAACGGCCTTCAGCGGCTCTTTCGCCAGTTCTCGTGGCCTCACGGAATTCCCAGCCACGTGTCGCCGGAGGTGCCGGGCTCCATTCATGAAGGCGGGGAGCTGGGCTATTCGCTGGTCCACGCCTATGGGGCCGCGTTCGACAACCCCGACCTCATCGTCGCCTGCGTGATCGGCGACGGCGAGGCAGAAACCGGCGCGCTGGCGGCGAGCTGGCACTCCAACAAATTCCTGAACCCCGCGCGCGACGGCGCGGTGCTGCCGATCCTTCATCTCAACGGATACAAGATTGCCAACCCGACGGTGCTGGCGCGCATCAGCCGCCAGGAATTGACCGATCTGATGCGCGGCTACGGCCACGAACCGCACTTTGTCGAGGGCAACGATCCGGCGCTGGTGCACCAGGCGCTCGCGGGCACGCTGGATGCGGTGCTGGCGCAGATCCGTCAGATTCAAACCGATGCGCGCGCTCTCGACGCAACGCAAACGCCGGAGCGTCCGCGCTGGCCGATGATCGTCTTGTGCACGCCCAAGGGCTGGACCGGCCCCAAGTTCGTCGACGGCAAACCCGTCGAAGGCACTTGGCGTTCGCACCAGGTTCCCATCGCCGGCTTCAAGAAGCCCGAGCATGTGCAGCAACTCGAAGACTGGCTCAAAAGCTATCGTCCGCAGGAGCTGTTCGACGAACGCGGCAGCTTTCTGGAAGAGCTGGCTGAGCTCGCGCCGACGGGCCAGCGCCGCATGGGCTCCAACCTGCATGCGAATGGTGGCGCCCTGTTGCAGCCGCTGGCCATGCCTCGCTTCCATGACCACGCGGTGGCGGTGACCGAACCCGGCGGCGTCGAAGCGGAAGCGACGCGGGTGCTCGGCAAGTTTCTTCGCGAGGTGATGAAGCTCAACCTGGCCGCCAGCAACTTCCGCATCTTCGGGCCGGACGAGACGGCATCGAACCGCCTGGAGGCTGTTTTCGAAGTCTCCGGCAAGGAGTGGATGGCCGACATCGAAGAAGGCGACAACCATCTGAGCGCAGAGGGCCGCGTGATGGAAGTGCTGAGCGAGCACCTGTGCGAAGGGTGGCTCGAGGGCTACCTGCTCACAGGGCGGCATGGCCTGTTCTCGTGCTACGAGGCTTTCATCCACATTATCGACTCGATGCTCAATCAGCACGCCAAGTGGCTGAAGGTGTGTCACCAGATCCCCTGGCGCAAGCCCATCGCGTCGCTGAATTACCTGCTCACCTCGCATGTCTGGCGGCAGGATCACAACGGCTTTTCGCACCAGGACCCGGGGTTCATCGATCACGTCGCGAGCAAGAAGGCCGACGTCGTTCGCATCTATCTGCCACCCGATGCGAATTGCCTCTTGTCGGTCGCCGACCATTGCCTGCGCAGCCGCAACTACGTCAATCTGATCATCGCCGGCAAGCAGCCCTCGCCGCAGTGGCTTGACATCGACTCGGCCGTCCGCCACTGCACCGCCGGTGCCGGCACCTGGGGCTGGGCCAGCAACGACGCCGGGGCGCCTGATGTGGTGATGGCCTGTGCCGGCGATGTGCCGACCCTGGAGACGCTTGCTGCCGTGACCTTGCTGCGCGCCTATGTCCCCGACATTCGCATCCGCGTGGTCAACGTGGTCGACCTGATGGTGTTGCAGCCGCAGTCAGAGCATCCGCACGGCCTGGCAGAACACGAGTTCGATGAACTGTTCACGACTGACAGGCCGGTGATCTTCGCCTTCCATGGCTATCCCGCGATGATTCACAAGCTGACCTACCGGCGACGCAACCACGACAACATCCATGTGCGTGGCTACAAGGAGGAAGGCACCACCACCACACCGTTCGACATGGTGGTGCTGAACAACCTGGACCGCTACCAACTGGCGCTGGACGCGATCCGGCGCATCCCTCGGCTTGCCGGCCAAGTCGAGGCAGAAACGGCACGCTACGAGACCACCATGCAACGCCACCAGCTCTACATCGGCGAGCACGGCGACGACATGCCTGAGGTACGGGACTGGCGCTGGACGCGTTGAGCAAAACACCATGGGTACGATCAATGTTCTCGCGCCCAACAGCGGCTCGTCTTCGCTCAGGTTCGGCCTGTACCGCGTCGGTGCCGCGCAGACTGAAACCCTGCTCGCGAAGGCCATCGCCACATCCGATCCCGGTGATGCGATCACCCGGGCCGGAAACCTTTTCAGCGAGTCCGGCATGCCTGCACCGAATGTGATCGGGCACCGCATCGTGCATGGCGGGCCGGGCCTTCGCCAGCACGTTCTGATCGACGACGCCATGCTGCGGCAACTCGACGCCGCTGCAGCATTTGCGCCGCTGCACACGCCGGCAGCGCTGGCCGTCATCCGCTTCGCGCAGGAGCACTTCCCTGGCTTGCCCCAGGTGGCGTGTTTCGACACCACCTTTCATGCGCAGTTGCCCGATGTGGCCCGTGTCCTGCCGATCGCCAGAGACCTGCAAGCGGCAGGCATTCAGCGCTACGGGTTTCACGGGTTGTCGCTCGAATCGATCGTGCGCCAGCTTGGGAGCGGTCTGCCAGACCGCGTCGTCGTCGCGCACCTCGGCAACGGCGCCAGCATCACCGCGATCAAGGGCGGCAAGTCGATCGACACCAGCATGGGCCTGACGCCCACCGGCGGTGAGATCATGGGCACGCGCAGCGGCGACCTCGACCCCGGCGTGCTGATCTATCTGATGCGCGAGAAGAATTTCGATGCCACCATGCTCGAAGCACTGGTCGATCACCGTTCCGGTCTGTTGGGAATTTCGGGCGTCGCAAGCGACATGCAGCGTCTGCACGAAGCCGCTCCGTCCAACCCCGACGCACGCCTTGCCATCGAGATGTTTTGCTATTCGGTGCGAAAGCAGATTGCCGCCATGACCGCAGTGCTGGGCGGCCTCGACCTGCTGGTCTTCACCGGAGGCGTCGGCGAGAACGACGCACAGGTGCGCGCTACGATTTGCGGTGGCTTGTCGTGGCTCGGGATCGGCCTGGACGAGACCCGGAACCGGTCCGCGGTCGACCCCATCAGCGATGCCTCGTCACACTGCCTGGTGCGGGTTCTGGCGTCGCAGGAAGACGAGGAGATCGCACGCCATACCTGGGATCTGGTGTCGTAGCCTCACCCGACCTGCCGGTCCGCGACCAGGTGACGCTTTTCATCGGCAGGTAGGGTCGGCCGATGCTTCTGACCCGTTCGAGCAGTGCAACTGACTTCGGGCGGCTGGCACGGCTGGAGGGGAGTCAAACCCTCCGTTTTCTCCAAACAGCATCTCTCGCATTCGCTCGCGTTCAGCAACCGTGGGCCAGCCGGTGCTTTCGGGTGCAGTTGTGTCCGCAGGCAGGTGGAGATGGGCGGCCGAAGTATCCGGCGAGTGGCTCGGATCGACCCGCCCTTGTGCGTCGAAGTGCACGAGGCCGTAAGTCTCGTTGGCGATGCTGTCGGGCACCCCGTTCTTCAACCGCACATACCAGTCGGCCAGCCGCAGGGACTGGCCCGCGAGTGTCGGGGCCGACGCTTTGCCGCGCGCGAGCGCGACATACAACGCATGTGGCACCGCATGGACGTCACCGCCATCGTCGAACAGGAACACGTAGGAGGCATGTGTCGGTTCAGCGTCACTGCCGTCCGCGCAGGCCTGCACGGTTCGCCCCGAAGAGTCGAGCGAGCTGTACACCGGCGCGAAGCCACCGCCCGGGGTTCGGAAGTTGGTGGTTTGCCCCTGGTAGAGGCGCGCGGCGACCCATTGAACGGACCCGTCGTACGTGTACGCACGAAGGTCGAACTTCATCGCCTTCGCAGTGTTCACATCGGTCACGGGTTGCTGGTCGCGCGCCATCCGTTCGCCTGGCGCGACGATGGCCTGGGCCACATAGTCGCCCACCAGGATGTCTTGCCATACCCGCTTGGTGAGCTTGTCGCCGCGGTATGCCGCACGACTGCCGAACCCTGCCACCGGCTTGAAAAACAGGCCCCTTCGCATGTCCCACAGGCGTTGCGCATCGGCGGCGTCGACCACCTCCGTGCGGGGCACATGCTCCAGCAGGATTTGCTGTGTCGCGCGAGGCACGCCAAGCTCCTCCAGACGCGTTGCATCGCTGAACAGCGCAAGGTGTCGCTTGTCGGCGTACAGCGCATGGGCCTGCGGATGGGGCGTCAGCACGACCGCTTGCTGCAGGTAGGCTTCGCGCAGCGCGGCGCTGCTGGCCTGCTCCAGGTAGAAGTCAGTCAGCCGGTTGTAGACCAGGTCGATGACCAGGTCGCCGAGCCACAACTTGCCGTCGCGCCAGTCGAGCGCGCCCGGGTCGGCGATCACCGCACGCAGACCGTGCCGCTCGAATAACTGCTGGAACAGCAAGAACTCGGGGTAAAGGTATTGCCCCTCCGGGGCCTCATCGACGATGGCGATGCTGGCGAGCGGGTGCCCCTGGCCGGCTAGCCGCCATTCGTTCCGAAACATGGCGACGATGCTCTCCTCGAACGCAGCCACGCTTTCCAGCGTGGGGACCATGCCAGCCACGGCCGTGCAGCAGGCCCGTTGTGCGCGCGCCAGCACCGCGTTGAGGATCGCTCCACCCGCGTTGGTGTTGATCTCGATCAGGCCCAGGCGACCTTGACTCAGATGAAAGTCGTAGCCGAAGAACGCGCCCAGCGGTCCGTTTGTTCCGGCGCGGGCAATCGCAGGCGCTGCAGCCAGCGCCTGCTCGCGGTAGGCCGGCAAGGCCACGACGGATCCGACGGCAAGCATCACCTGTTTCATGCGCTGCAGCTGCGGCGCGGCCACAAAAACGGGAAGCGCTGAAAAAAGGAACGGGCAACGCTGCTGAACCATCTCTGAAAGGCCGGGCTGGCCTAGTTCCGAATCGAGCGCTCGTGCCAGAGCTTCCTGGTCAAGACTGATGCAAAAACACGCTCGGTTGAACGCTTCGAGTGCCCCGGAGGGTGTCGCAACGTGCGGCGATGGCGGGATGTCGTTCATGGTGCGCGGCGGTGCTGTGCGGTTCGGCATCGATCCGCACAGGGCGCGGTATCAGGCGTCAGAACTCGCGTTGCGCTTCACTGGCACCAACAGTAGCTTGAGCAGAGATTCCATCGTTGTCTGTGCGGTAGCCGACACCCACAGTCATATCCCGGGCTGCTCTGTCGATTCTCACAGCGTGCGCCAACGCACAGACGCAGGGGCCGAGCTATGCGCAATCTACGACGATGGATACTGAAATGACCATTGATGCGCGCCTAGCAACGGAATGCAGGCGTGGATCAGCCCACCTTAATCCTCCTCTGCGCTTGTTTGACGGAGATCAAAACTCCGCACGCGTGTCTAAGTAGGATAAATTGGCAGCGATTCGCAACGAACATGAAGCCCTTCTCGCATCAGCGCACCAAACGCAACACCACCTTCGTGGCGTTGCTGGTGTGGCTGTTCGCGTTGGTTTCGGGGATGGCGAACGCGTGCCTGATCGAGGCACCAGGAAAACACCCGCACGTCGCAGCGGCGCATTCCGCAGAGCCTCCGCACACGCACGTCAGTGGGGGCCATGCAGCCGCTGTTGACGACGATATCGATGATCAGGATAGCTCCAAAGAGTCGTGCCTTAAGGCCTGTGACGATGGCGCAAAGGCGCAAGTCAAGCTCAAGGCGGGCGTCGACTTGACCGATCCCGGTCTCGCACCGTTTGTTGTGTTCGCGTGGAACGCAGCGACGGCCGTCGCCTCGTTGTCCGTCCGGTGCGACATTCTGCAGGTTCCGATCGTGGGACCGCCATTCAGAACGCTCTACTCGCGATTGACGCTGTAGCCGTCTGACGACGCCTGACCCGGAGCTTGACGCTCTGCGGTCCGCGTCTATGCCTATGTCCGTTTTGGCCCGGTGCTCAGGCACGGTGACCGATTCCGACGCCAGGCTCTCCACCAATGCTTGGCGGCAAACGCCCGGCGTTTCAACTCGACCATCCGCACCTGGAGTCCTCAATGAAGCTCGCTCATTCGCTTTCGCTCGCCCTTGCCATTTCTGCCGTTGGCGCACCCGGTTGGGCCGCCGATGCGGACGACCATCAGGCCCATCACCCGGCCGGGGCTGCTTCAGCGCCCGCTACGAAGGCAATGCCCGGCAAGGCGCGGACTGACACGGCTCGGATGAACTCCCAAATGATGGCCATGCAGGACATGCACGACAAGATGATGGCCGCGAAGACTCCCGCAGAGCGGGATGCCCTGACGGCGGAGCACATGAAGATCATGCAGGACAGCATGACCATGATGAACGGCATGTCGCCCGGCGGGATGGGCGGCGGCATGGCCGGCATGAAAGGTGACATGGCCGCGCGCCATCAGACGATGGAGGCGCGCATGGAAATGATGCAGGCCACGATGCAGATGATGATGGATCGTCTGCCCGCTGCGCCGGCGAAGTGACCGGGAACGCCGATATGACACCCCTCGCTCGCCAATTGGGCGCCAGCATCGCCCATGCCATCACCGGCTGGGTGTTCTACGCCCCGCTCACGCTGATCTGGGTGTCGACGCCTGAACCGTCCGGGAGGGCCCAATGAACCACGACCTGTCCCACCACGACACCGAACCGACACCGTTCTGGCGCTCGCGCTACGCCGTCGGCCTGATCGTCATCGGTGCGATCGCCGCGTACTTCCTGCTGAGCGAGCACCGCGCCCACTTCCTCGGCGCCTTGCCGCTCCTGCTGCTGCTGTCGTGCCCGCTGATGCATGTCTTCATGCACCACGGCCACGGCGAACACGGCGGCCACGCGCACCACCACGGGGGGGAGCCCGGCCCGACCCCGTCGTCAACAGCGCCGACGCCACCCTCGGGAGACCGGCCATGAACCACGATGCACCCGCCTACGGACTGTGGGCGCTGGTCGTTTTCAACTCAGCCATCTTCGTGATGTTCGCCTTCAGTTTCTTCAAGCCACAGACAGCGCGCGACTGGCGGACCTTCGGGGCCTTCGCCGCTTTCGTCATCGCGCTCTTCGTCGAGATGTATGGCTTCCCGCTGAGCATTTACCTGATGTCCGGCTGGCTTCAAACGAAGTACCCGAATCTCGACCTGATGTCGCACAACAGCGGCCACTTGTGGTCGACGCTGCTTGGCGAAAAAGGTGACCCGCACTTCGGTCCACTGCACATCGCGAGCTACGTGTTCCTGGGCTTCGGTTTCTACCTGCTGTCCAGCGCGTGGAACGTCCTCTATCACGCGCAGCGGCGCAATGCACTGGCCACCTCCGGGCCGTATGCGCGCATCCGTCACCCGCAGTACGTGGCCTTCGTCCTCATTCTGCTGGGCTTCCTGCTGCAGTGGCCGACGCTGCTCACGCTGGTGATGTTCCCGATCCTGCTCGTCATGTACGGACGGCTTGCGGTGACGGAAGAGGCGGAAATGCGAAAGCAATTCGGCGCCGACTTCGACGCCTACGCGGCGCGCACACCCCGGTTTCTGCCCTCGTTGCGGAAATCGAATGTAGGCGCCGGCCTGAAGGCCTGAATCCCTTTTACCCAGGAGAACTCACCATGCAAACCCTCAGCTTCGATGTCAGCGGGATGACCTGCGGCGGCTGCACCGGCAGTGTTCAGCGCGCGCTCAACAAACTCGACGGCATCAGTCACGCCGAGGTCACCCTGAGTCCGGGCCTGGCCACGGTGGAGGCAGACCCCACCCGCGTGACACCTGCACAGATCGAGTCGGCCATCACGCATCTCGGCTATCCCGCCAAAGCACGAACTGCAGCGCACAGCGAGCGACCCAGCCCATGAGCAAGAAAAAGCACAAGCAGCGAGACGAAGCGCGACACGTCTCGGCTGGCTCGGATGCCGAGCTATTCAGCGCGTCCGCGGCAGGGATGGTGACGGCTTCGATCTCGCGCGAAGACTACGATGCGCAGCTGCACATCCTGCAGGTCGAACTGGTCAAACTGCAGCGGCACTTCATCGGTTGTGGCGACAAGATTCTGGTTCTCGTCGAAGGTCGCGATGCCGCCGGCAAGGATGGCGGCATCAAGCGCGTCGTCGAGTACCTGAGCCCGCGCGAGACGCGCGTGGTCGCCCTCGGCAAACCCTCAGACCGGGAACGACGGGCCTGGTATTTCGCGCGCTATGTGGCTCAGCTCCCGGTGGCCGAAGAATTCGTTCTCTTCAATCGCAGTTGGTACAACCGCGCCGGCGTAGAGCACGTGATGGGCTTCTGTTCGAAGGAGGAGCACGAGGAGTTCATGGGCTCGGTGCCGAAGTTCGAGGAGATGCTTGTCAACTCGGGCATCAAGCTGCTGAAGTATTACCTCGATGTCAGCAAGGATGAGCAGACGCGGCGTCTCGCGGAGCGCAAGCGCGATCCGCTCAAGCAGTGGAAGAGCAGCCCGATCGATGCAGTGGCCGTCAAGCAATGGAAGGCGTACTCGGAGGCACGCGACACGATGCTGCTGCGAACGCACACCGCTATTGCGCCCTGGCACATCGTGCGCGCCGACGACAAACGCCTCGCACGTTTGAACCTGATGCGCGACATCCTGTCGCGGCTGCACTACGCCGGCAAGAAGGCCAAGCTCGTGCAGCCCGACCCGGAGGTGGCCTTCGAGTTCACGCCGGACTGCATCGCCGCCAAGCGACTGGCGCGCTGAGCTTGTACAAACCGGCGCCCACCATGCAAACAGGCAGCATCGACGCGCGCAAACGAGGTACCTCCCTGGCCGGCGTTGCGGCCGTTGAGCGAGCGCCGGCGAGGCTTGCCAGTCACCTTCATCCTGACGGCACCGACCCCAAGATCGACGCCGAACTGCAGAAGTTGCAGCGGGAGACCTTTGGCTACTTCCTGCACGAAACGAATCCGGTCAACGGCCTGGTGATCGACAAGACAGCGCCGGATTGGCCTGCGAGCATCGCCGCCACTGGCCTGGCCTTGGCGTGCTACCCGGTGAGTGTGCAACGCGGCTTCATGACCCGGGCCGCGGCCGTGGAGCGGACCCTGACGACGCTGCGCTTCTTCTGGAACAGCGCTCAGGGCCTGGAACCGGATGCCACTGGCTACCAAGGCTTCTACTACCACTTCCTCGACATGCAGACGGGCAGGCGCGCCTGGCAATGCGAGTTGTCCACCGTGGACACCACTTTCCTGCTGGCCGGTGCACTCACGGCCGCCATGTACTTCGACGCCGACTGCTCCGAAGAGAACGAGATTCGCACGCTCGGCGACGCGCTCTATCGCCGCGCCAACTGGGCGTGGGCGCAGGACGGTGGTGACACGGTCACCCATGGCTGGAAGCCCGAAAGCGGGTTCCTGCCTTACCGATGGGAAGGCTACGACGAGGCGTTGCTGTTGTACGTGTTGGGGCTGGGCTCGCCATCGCATCCGTTGCCCGCACAGAGCTACGTGGCCTGGGCCTCGACCTACCACTGGACGCAAGGTGACAACCCGGCCAACGGGCAAGGCTACCTGTACGCGGCGTCGCTGTTCACGCACCAGCTCTCGCATGTCTGGATCGACTTTCGCGGCATCCAGGACGCCTTCATGCACGACAAGGGCATCGACTATTTCGAGAACAGCCGCCGCGCCACGTATGCGCAACAGCGGTACGCGATCCTCAACCCGCAAAAGTTCGAAGGCTACGGCGACCACTGCTGGGGTATCACGGCGAGCGAAGGCCCCGGCCCCAGCACGTTGACGCTTAACGGGATCGAGCGCCAGTTCTTCGGCTACCTGGCCCGAGGCGTGCCCTGCGGGCCCGATGACGGCACCTTGGCGCCGTGGGCTGTGGTCGCATCGCTGCCGTTCGCGCCCGAGATCGTGCTGCCGACCTTGGCCCACTGCATCCACCAGGCCAAGCTGACCCAGTTCAATTCATACGGCTTCAAGGCGGCCTTCAACCCATCGCATCCCGGTGAGCCTGGCAACCCCTACGGATGGTGGGTGTCACCCTGGCACTTCGGGCTCAACCAGGGACCGATCGTTCTGATGATCGAGAACCATCGATCGGGCTTGTTATGGCAGTTGATGCGAACTTGCCCATACATCGCGAGCGGCTTGCGACGAGCCGGGTTCACAGGCGGCTGGCTTCGAACCTGAAGCCAGCCGCCAGATTGGCACCTGACCCAGCCATTCTCAATGGGTCACGACATCAGTGCAGGAGAAGCTCATGACGACAACGAATCTTTCACAGGCCAGCACGCTCGGAATGCCACCGGCGCTGAGGAGAGCGCAGGCGGCGATTCACCTGCCGGAGGTACGGGCGATGCTGCAGCGGCTTTCGGAATTCGATCTCGGCATCTTCATGCCGCATCAACACGACGAGCAAACGGGTGACTTCCAGCAGCAGGCCGACGACGTGATGCAAGTGGAGTCTGGCTGCAAAGTGTCGTTCCAGAACACACAAGAGATCGTGAACCAGGCCGATCGATTTCTCCCTGTGGCCTGGCGTTGGCGCGCTGGTGCCGCGGCACCTGCGTCGGTCTGCGAAATGGTGGCTCCGGAAGAACTGGACGACCCAGAGCGCCCGGTCAAACACAAGATGCCAGATGAGCACTGATCCGGCGGACATCGGCCTAGCCCGCGAGGCCAAGGCCGGTGACGACAAGCAGCCCTGTATCAAGACAACCAAGAAATTGCAATGAAGACAAGTGTCATAGAAGTGCGCGACATGCTCTCGGTTTTGAGTGTGCAGGGCGTTGAAGATCGAATCGGTGACGTGCCCGGCGTCGAGAGCGTTACCGTCAATTTTTCTGCGGGCAACGCCACCGTTCGCTACGACGAAACGAGGCTCGATATTGCGGACATCAAGTCGGATGTGCGCCAACGCGGGTACGACGAAGAGGCCGCTCCAGGCGCCTCAGGGAAGTCAGCCGATCGGGGGCACCACGACCACACAGCGGCGGCGGCATCTGCGTCAGACCCCGCAACAACCCCCTCGAAGCCCAGCGCTGCCAAACCTGCTGACCCTGTCTCGGCAGGGGCAAATGCTTCGGGTGCCCCAGGGGCCAAGGCACCCGACAAGGTTGAGCAGCCTGCAGCCGCGCCATCGGTACCGGCAGCTGCGGCCACCGAGCACGCCAATCCAGGCGGCGGAGAAAAGATGTCCATGCCGGACAAAGGCTAGAGCCAGCCGTCATGCGTTCTTGCCGAAGTGAAGCCCATTTCCTGGAGTCGCCATGAAAACGAGTGTGATTGAAGTGCGCGACATGCTGTCGGTATTGAGCGTGGACGGGGTCGAGAAACGAATCGGCGAAGTGCCGGGTGTCGAGAGCGTCACCGTCAACTTTGCTGCCAAGAGTGCCACGGTGCGCTACGACGAGACCCGACTCGAGGTGGCCGACATCAAGTCGGATGTACGGCAACGCGGACATCAGCCGGCCACGGAGCCGCCGGCCGAACAGGCTGGCCTGGACAAGCCCGCGACCGTTGGTGCTGGTGAGCCAGCGCCGCAAGTTCTGCCAGAGGTGCCTTCGCCACCGGTGGCGGAGGTGCCAAAAGCCGACCGGGTCGCCGTACCCGAATCTTCTCCGAGCGTTTCCGCCGAGGCGCCTCCGCCGACACCTGCCGCAGCCAGCGCGGCTGAGGACTCAACCGAGCCGGGTGCGGTCGAGAAGCTGACCACGTGGGTACACGATACCTCTGCGGGCGATGACAAGAAGGGGCCGGTGGCATCTGACACGTCGCCAGCCAGCGGCGCAGCCGACGCGCCGAAAGCGGCTGCCGTAACTGCCGTCCCTGCACCGTCGGCACCCGCAGGTGGTGGGCACGAGGGTCACCAGGCCCACATGAAGCCGGGCGACCAGCCCGCCATGTCGGCAGACATGGCCCATGAGATGGGCCACGACGGCATGGACTTGCCGACGATGGTCCGCGACATGCGCAACCGCTTCTGGATATGCCTCCTCTTCACCGTGCCGATCTTCATCTATGCCCCGATGGGCGGCATGTTCAAACCACCGGTACCGCCATTCGGGCTGGAACTCAATCTCTGGCTGTTCTTCTTTTCGAGCGCGGCCGTCCTGTACCCGAGCTGGCCGTTCTTCGTCTCGGCGTGGCGCGCCGTCAAGAAGGGCACGCTGGGTATGGCTGCGCTCATTGTGTTGAGCGTCGGCACCGGGTACCTGTTCAGCGTCGCATCCACGTTCTTCTTCAAGGAAGGTGGACAGTTCTTCGAAGCAGTGTCTGTCCTGCTCGTCTTCATCCTGCTCGGCCATTGGCTGGAGATGCGCGCCCGCGCCGGTGCCTCGTCGGCCATCAAGGCGCTGATGAACCTGACGCCCGCAAAAGCCAACGTCATCCGCAATGGCGCGGAAGTCGAAGTTCCGACCGCAGAGGTGCTGGCCGGTGAGATCGTCGTGATCCGGCCGGGCAACAAGATTCCGGTGGACGGCACGGTAGAGACAGGCGAATCGCTGGTCGATGAGTCGATGCTCACGGGCGAATCGATGCCGGTCCAGAAACGACCTGGCGCCACGGTGGTCGGTGCGACGATCAACAAGAGCGGCAGCTTTCGCTACAAGGCGACGAAGGTCGGTGCGGACTCTGCACTGGCCCAGATCGTGAAGCTGGTGCAGCAGGCACAGAACTCGAAAGCCCCGGCGCAATTGTTGGCAGACAAGGCCGCGCAGTGGCTGGTGATCGCCGCCATCGCCATCGGCCTGGCGACCTTCTCGGTGTGGTTCTTCTGGATCGGTCAGCCGCTGTTGTTCGCGGTGACGATGACCATCACGGTCTTTGTGATCGCGTGTCCCGATGCACTGGGCCTCGCCACCCCGATGGCCGTGATGGTGAGCACGGGGCTCGGCGCCGCGAACGGCATCCTGTTCAAGAACGCATCGGCACTGGAAGACGCCACCAAGCTCGATGTCATCGTGTTCGACAAGACCGGCACGCTGACCGTTGGCCAGCCCGAGGTGGTGGAGCTCGTCACGGCGGAAGGTGTCTCCGAAGAGGTGCTGCTGACCGCAGCCGCCGCCGTCGAGCAGGGTTCTGCGCATCCGCTGGCCCAGGCCATCGTGCGACGGGCGGCGAAGCTCAACATCGTGGCACCGACCGGCTTCGAGAGCCTCGACGGCATGGGCGCACGTGCAGAAACTGCCGGGGGAACGGTGTTCCTCGGCAACCGCCTGCTGATGGACACGCAGAAGCTCGCGCTCGGCAGTCTGGAGGCCGCGGCGACGCGTTTGCAAGGCGACGGCCGCACGGTCGTTCACGTGGCCCAGGCCGGCCGCGTCATCGGGCTCGTAGCGATTGCGGACGCGATCAGGCCCACGGCCAAGGCGGCCGTGGCAAAGCTGCGCGAACAGAAGATCGAAGTGGTGATGCTGACCGGCGACAACGCGGCCACGGCCAAGCGCATCGCTGCGGACATCGGTATCGAGTCTGTGCTGGCCGATGTCCTGCCGGCTCAGAAGGCCGCGAAGTTGAAGGAACTTCAGGCCACCGGCAAGAAGGTCGGGATGGTGGGCGACGGCGTCAATGACGCACCTGCGCTGGTCCAGGCCAACGTGGGCTTCGCCATCGGCGCCGGCACCGATGTCGCGATGGACAGCGCCGATGTCGTGCTGATGAAGAGCGACCCGTACGACATCGTCGGTGCGATTGAGCTGTCACGCGCCACCTTGCGCAAGATGCACCAGAACCTGTGGTGGGCAGTGGGCTACAACACCATCGCCTTCCCACTCGCTGCAGGTGTCTTGTACCCGTTCGTGCTGAGTCCGGAAGTCGCGGCGATGTCGATGTCCGGCAGCACGCTAATCGTTGCGATCAATGCGCTGATGTTGAAGCGCACCAAGCTGGCGGGCATTCGTGAGCCCGGCACGGCAGCGCCTGCGGGATCTGGCGGGCAGCCCGCCTCAACACCGGTCACGGCGCCTTTGGTGCCAGCGAAGGCGCAGCAAGCGCAGACGGAGCGCACGTAGTGCCTGATCAATCGTTTCCCCTCCACCACGAAAGCTCGGGACTGGCCAATGCGCCGGTCGAGCAGGTGTTCGCCGTTCTAGACGATCCGCAGGAACTGGCGGCGCACATGGGTGAATCGTCCATGATGATGCTCGGTTCGCGCATGTCGATCACTGTCGAGGCTGGCGGTGGCCGGGTGATCGGATCGAAAGTTCGAATGCGGGGCCGCATGGTGGGCATTCGCCTTTCGCTGGAAGAGGTCATCACCAAGCGGCAGGTCCCCGCGACGAAAGTCTGGGAGACGATCGGTACGCCGGAGCTCCTGGTCATCTCGCACTACCGTATGGGCTTCGAGCTGACGCGCAACGGCGCTTCGTCGCTGGTGCGCGTCTACATCGACTACAGCTTGCCGATCAAACCGCCGGGATCATGGCTCGGCTACTGGCTCGGGGCCGTTTACGCGCGATGGTGCACGAGACAGATGGTGATGGGTGTCGCCAGGCATTTCACCTGATGTGCTTCTCGACCGCAGCCAGCTTCTCCGCGGGTGCCGTGCTGCTCGGGATCGGCGCGTTCACGCTGAAGGCAGCGCGCCACCCGCGCGAATGGGCGTTCGCGGCCATCCCTTTGCTGTTCGCAATCCAGCAGCTGATCGAGGGCGTGATTTGGCTGACCTTCAGCGCTGACGTGCCGTTGCTGAACTCGGTGACGACGCATGCGTATTCGTTCTTCTCGCATGTGCTGTGGCCGGTCTACTTGCCGATTGCTGTGTTGATGATCGAGCCGCCTGGTGGGCGCCGGCGCACGCTGACGGTCCTTGTTCTGGCGGGTTCCGCCGTAGGCATTTATCTGCTGTACGTGCTAATTGCCTTCCCGGTGGTGTCGCGGCCGACCGGCCAGCACGTCGAGTACGACTCACCGCATTTCTTCGCCGCAGCAGTGATGACGCTTTACCTGGTCTCGACCACCGTGAGTCCGCTGCTGTCCACGCTTCGAGGCGTGAAGGTCTTCGGCGCACTGGCGCTGCTGTCGTTCGGCGCGGCTTACTACTTTTACGCGACCTGGTTCATCTCGGTCTGGTGCTTCTTCGCTGCCTTGCTGAGCACCGTCATCTA
>JANYKR010000130.1 GCA_025358155.1 Betaproteobacteria bacterium | reverse complement strand
GCCCCAGAGCAAGCCGGCCGAGCCGGTCAGGCAGACGGCATGCGGTAGCAGCCCGTTGCGGGCAAAAAATGACACCAAGGTGTCCATCAAAACTCCCAGTCCTGCGCCGTGAACATCTGAAGACCGCTGACCACTGGAGCATTTCAGCACGGGTCAGGGTCAATCGAGACCATCCGGCAAACGCCCGCAGCAACACAGGCAAATGATGATCGTTGCCTCACATTTGCGCTGCGTCAAGTCGGGAATTCTTCATTGGTGGTGACCATTTCCAACGGCAACTCGCAGGTGCAGTCCCGGAGCAGGGTCAGCGACAGGGCCGGAGCAGTCCGCAGCGCCCGGTCAGCAGGCCGTGCATAGCCGGTGGCGCGTCCACCCACTGCGCCGTCACCAGGCCACTGGCCGGCGCCACAAGCCTGTCGCAGGCCGGCGTCCGCTTGGCCCGCAGGCGAGCCGCTCAGTGCCGGAAGTGCCGCGTGCCGGTGAACACCATCACAATGCCGCGCTCGTCGGCGGCGCCGATGACCTCGGCGTCGCGCATCGAGCCACCGGGCTGGATGACGCAGGCCGCGCCCGCGTCCACCACCACGTCCAGGCCATCGCGGAACGGGAAAAACGCATCGCTGGCCACTGCGCTGCCGGTCAGCGTGAGGCCGGCGTTTTGCGCCTTGATGTCGGCGATGCGGGCTGAATCGACCCGGCTCATCTGGCCGGCCCCCACGCCCAGCGTCATGCCATCGCCGCAGAACACGATCGCATTGCTCTTGACGAACTTGGCCACCTTCCAGGCAAACATCAGGTCATCGAGCTGCTGGGGCGTGGGTTGCAGCCGGCTCACCACGTTCAGCTCGGCAACGCTGACGTTTTTTGAGTCGGTCGATTGCAGCAGCATGCCGCCGCCCACCCGCTTGAAGTCGAGTGCATTGCCGCGCCGGGACAAGGGCACCACCAGCAGCCGCAGGTTCTGCTTGGCCGCCAGCAGGGCTTGGGCCTCGGGCGTGACCGAGGGCGCCAGCGCCACCTCGACAAACTGCTTGGCCGCGTTGATGGCATGGACCACCTCGGCGTCCAGCGGCCGGTTCAGCGCCAGGATGCCGCCATAGGCGCTGGTCGGGTCGGTCTTGAGCGCCTTGAGGTAGGCCGCCACCGCGCTGGCGCCCACCGCCACACCGCAGGGGTTGGCATGCTTGACGATGACACAGGCCGGCTCGTCGAAGGTCTTGACGCATTCCCAGGCCGCATCGGCATCGGCGATGTTGTTGAACGACAGCGCCTTGCCCTGCAACTGCTGCCATTGCGCCAGACTGCCGTGCGCGGGCTGCAGCTCGCGGTAGAAGGCCGCGCTCTGGTGCGGGTTTTCGCCGTAGCGCATGTCCTGGGTCTTGCGCAACTGCAGGTTGTAGACCGCCGGGTACTCGACGCGTTGCGGCACGGCGGCCGGCCGGTCTTGGGCGCCGTCCTCGAGTGCGCTGAGGTAGTTGCTGATCATGCCGTCGTAGCCCGCAGTGTGGGCAAACACCTTGCGCGCCAGGCCAAACTTGGTGCTGCGGGTCAGGCCGCCGTGGTCGAGCTCGGCCAGCACCTGGGCGTAGTCGGCTGGCTCGATCACCACGCCGACATCGGGCCAGTTCTTGGCGGCGGCGCGCAACATTGCCGGGCCACCGATGTCGATGTTCTCGATCGCGTCCTCCAGCGTGCAGTCGGGCCGGGCAGTGGCCTGCGCAAACGGGTAGAGATTGATCACCAGCAGGTCGATCGGGCTGATGCCGTGCTCGGCCAGTGCGGCCATGTGGTCCGGGCTGTCGCGGCGGGCCAGCAGGCCGCCGTGAATCTTTGGGTGCAGGGTCTTGACCCGGCCGTCGAGCATCTCGGGGAAGCCGGTGACCTCGGCCACCTCGGTCACCGGCAGGCCGGCGTCGGCCAGCAGGCGGGCGGTGCCGCCGGTCGACAAGAGTTTGACGCCCCGGTCGTGCAGGGCCTGGGCAAATTCGACGATGCCGGTCTTGTCGGACACGGAGAGCAGGGCGGTGGTCATGGGCAGGTCTTCAGGGGTTCGGGGGTGAGGGTGGGGCGGCAATGTGGGGCGGCCATCCGTGGCGGCCTTGCCTGGCGGCCTGCGCTGGCAGCGCTGGCCGGAGCGGTTGCCGCAACCGGCCGCCTGAGCTGCGGCTCTACTTGATCAGTTGGTGGTCGAGCAATTTGCGGCGCAAGGTGTTGCGGTTGATGCCCAGCCAGGTGGCGGCTTTGCTCTGATTGCCCTCGGCGTGTTTCATCACCACTTCGAGCATCGGCCGCTCGACGGTGTTGACCACCATCGCCTGCACTGCATTCGGCTCGGTGCCGTGCAGGTCCCGGAAGTACTGCTCCAGGGTGTCGCGGATGCAGTCTTCGATGTCCTTTTTGCTCATGCTTCTTGTTCTAGCAGGTCGTCGTTGGCGGCGGCCGCGCCGGCCCCTGCGAGGGGGAGCACCGGATGCAGCTCGGCCAGCCGGTTGAAGTAGTCGGTCAAGGCCAGCACCTGGCTGGCGCTGGTGTCTAGCCGGTTCATGGCGGCGCGAAAGTTCTCGCCGCCGGGCAGGGCGCGCACCGCCCAGCCGATATGCTTGCGGGCACTGCGGGTGCCGGTGAGTTCGCCATAGAGCGCGTAGTGCTCATGCAGATGCGCCACCAGCCACTCGCCGGCTTCGAGCGTGCCGGGTGCGGCCAGGGTCTGGCCGGTGGCGAGAAAATGCGCAACCTCGCGGAATATCCACGGCCGGCCTTGGGCGGCGCGGCCGATCATCAGCGCATCGGCCCCGGTCTGCGCCAGCACCTCGGCGGCGCGCTGGGGCGAGTCGATGTCGCCGTTGGCCACCACCGGCACCCGCACGGCGGCTTTGACGGCGGCCACCGTCTGGTGCTCGGCGCTGCCCCGGTAGCCTTGCTCGCGGGTGCGGCCGTGTACTGTCAGCAAGGCCACGCCGGCAGATTCAGCCGCCCGGGCCAGGGCCACCGCATTGCGCTCGGTGTCGCACCAGCCGGTGCGCATCTTCAGGGTTACCGGGACGCCGCGCGGTGCGCACACCGCAACCACGGCCTCGACAATGGCCAGCGCCAGCGGCTCGTCGCGCATCAGGGCCGAGCCGGCCCACTTGTTGCACACCTTCTTGGCCGGACAGCCCATGTTGATGTCGATGATCTGGGCGCCCCGGTCGATGTTGTAGGCGGCTGCATCGGCCAGCATCGCGGCATCGGTGCCGGCAATCTGCACCGCGATCGGGCCGGGCTCACCCGTGTGATCGGTGCGGCGCGAGGTCTTGAGCGACTGCCACAGGTCGCGCCGCGAGGTCACCATCTCGCTGACCGCGTAGCCCGCGCCCAGGCGCCGGCAAAGCTGGCGGAACGGCCGGTCGGTCACCCCGGCCATCGGGGCAACAAACAGCCGGTTCGGCAGCGTGTAAGGGCCGATTTGCATGCGCAAGGGGGTGGGGAGGGGTACGGCAGGATTGCTGAAAAATCAGGCAGCAGTATAGCGGTGGGGGTTTTCAGTCAACGGCGCGCGCCAGCCTCCACCGCGACCCAACAGCGGCTTGCAACGCTCGCCCCACAGCGCTTGAAGCAGGCCCTGGCCCGGCTCCTGGTGTGGCCAACGGCCCGGCCTATGATGCCGCCGATGGAAGCCTGGATCCAACTGCACCTGGCGACCTTGCTCGCTGCGCTGGCGTTGCCGCAGTTCGGCTTGAGCACGCTGTTCATCATCGCTTTTGTCTCTGCCACCTTGTTGCCGCTGGGCTCGGAGCCGGCGGTGATCGGCCTGGTGCAGCTCAACCCCGCCTTGTTCTGGCCGGCGATCGGGGTGGCCACCCTGGGCAATACCCTTGGCGGCGCGCTGACCTGGTGGATGGGTTTTGGCGCCGAGCGCGCCTACGAGCACCTGGCCCACAAACCAGTCCAAAACCGGGCGCTGGCCTGGCTGAGGCGGTTTGGCCCCAAGGCCTGCCTGTTGTCGTGGCTGCCGGTGGTGGGCGACCCGCTTTGCGCCGTGGCGGGCTGGCTGCAGATGCCGTTCTGGCCCTGCGTGGGCTACATGGCGGCGGGCAAGCTGCTGCGCTACATCACGATGACGGCCGCGTTCTTCTGGGCGCTGCAATTCTGGCCGCGCGGCTGAAGCGGCCCCCCGGAATGCCCCGTTTTGGGGGAGACCTGCAAGCGCCGCGCCGCGCTTGCGGTGGGCAGAATGGGCCACCATGAACACCTCGACCCACACCGCCGCTGGACCCGCCGCCGTCAACGACACACCGGGTGATTCGCCCGCCGAGCTTTCCGCTTACGGCGAACTGGTTGCGCTGTTCAAGCGCCTGCACCAGCTGGAGCATCTGCAGTCGCTCGCCTACTGGGACCAGGCTGCCATGATGCCGCCCGGCAGCGCAGAGGCCCGCGCCGGCGCGCTGGCCGAGGTGGCGGCGCTGATGCATCAGCTGCGTACCGACCCGGCTCTGCCCGCTCTGATGGCGCGGGCCGAGGTCGAGCCGCTGGCCGACGCCCAGCGCGCCAATCTGCGTGAAATCGGCCGCGAGTGGCGGGCCGCCAACGCCTTGCCGCCAGCGCTGGTGCAGCGCTCGCAGTGGGCCAGTTCGCGCTGCGAGTTTGCCTGGCGCAGCCAGCGCCCGGCCAACGACTGGGCCGGCTTCTTGCCCAATTTCCGCGAGGTGGTGGCGGTGGCACGCGAGGAGGCGGCGCTGCTGTCGCAATCGACTGGCCAGCGGCCCTACGACGCCTTGATGGACCGCTTTGAGCCCGGCATGACCTGCGCCCAGCTCGACCCCTTGTTCGCAGACCTGCGCCAGTGGTTGCCCGGCCTGATCCAGCAGGTGCAAAAGCGCCAGCAGCGGGAGGCGGTGATCGAGCCGGTCGGCCCGTTCCCGGTCGAGAACCAGCGCCGTTTGTGCCTGCAGCTGATGACCAGACTCGGCTTTGACTTTGAGCGGGGCCGGCTCGATGTCAGCACCCACCCTTTTGCCGGCGGCGTGCCCGAGGATGTGCGCTTGACCACCCGCTACGAAACCCATGAGTTCATCACCAGCTTGTACGGCGCGATCCACGAGACCGGCCACGGCCGCTACGAGCAGATGCGGCCGCGCGGCGAACTGGGCCAGCCGGTATCCCAGGCCCGCTCGATGGGCATCCACGAGAGCCAGAGCCTGTCGTTCGAGCTGCAACTCGGCCGCCACCCGGGTTTTGTGGCCCAGCTGGCGCCGATGATCCGCAGTGCCTTTGGCGAGCAACCGGCGTTTGCCACCGACAACCTGCAGCGTCTGGTGACCCGGGTGTCACCCGGCCTGATCCGGGTGGACGCCGACGAGCTGACCTACGCGCCGCATGTGATGCTGCGCTACGACATCGAGCGCCGGCTGATCGAGCGCGAGGTCGAGCCTGACGACGTGCCCACGCTGTGGGACGCCGGCATGGCCGAGCTGCTGGGCCAGGACACCCGAGGCAACCACCGCGACGGCGCGATGCAGGACGTGCACTGGCCGTCGGGCATGTTCGGCTACTTCCCGTGTTACACCCTGGGCGCGATGTACGCGGCGCAGTGGTTTGCAGCGATGCGCCGCGACCTGCCCGAGCTCGATGCCGACATCCACGCCGGCAACCTGGCGCCGTTGTTTGGCTGGCTGGAGCAGCACATCTGGCACCCCGCCAGCCGCTGGCCCACCGCAGAACTGGCGCTGCGTGCCAGCGGCGAGGCGCTCAACCCGGCGCACTACCGGGCTCACCTGGAAGCGCGCTACAACGCTTGAGTGCGCAGCGGCCGACTACTGGGCGCTGGCCTGCGGCTTGCGCCGGCGCGCTGGCGCAGGTTTGGCCGCTGGGGTGGTCGCCGGGGCGGCTGCTGGTCTGGACTCGGATGCGCCCTGGGGTTTGACTGTTGCGGCTTTGGCCTTGCGCCGCTTGACGGCCACTGCGGGCGCCGCCTCGGCCGGCGCAGCGGCCGCCTTGACGGCGCGTTTGCGCACGGCGGGCTTGGTCGCGGCTGCGGGGGCGGGTGTTGGTGCGGCTGCGGGTGCGGGTGCGGGTGATGCGGCGCTGGCGGCCTTTTTCGTCATGGCCTTGCCGGGTTTGAACCTCGGCGTGACCGCAGGCGCGTCCACACCCTGCAAGCGGGCCACTGCGGTGGCCAGCGCGTCCAGCCTGGCGCCCAGATCGGCCAGCGTCTGGGCGCTGGGCACACCCAGCTTGGCCAACGCGCGGGCAGTGCGCTGCTCGAAGATGCCTTCGAGCTTGTCCCACTGCGCGTTGGCCTTTTGACCCACCTCGCCCGCCATCGCCGTCATCTTGACCGCCACGTCGCTGAGCTTTTCTTCGGCGGCGGTCTGGGTCTTGCGCTGCAGGCTCACGCCTTCTTTCATCAGGGTCTCGAAGACCTTGCCGCCGCCCCCCTGCGCTTTGGCAAACGCGCCCAGGCCGGCCAGCCAGATCTGGTGCGCCGAGTCCTTGATGGTCTGTGCCAACTGGCTGTCGAGCAGCCCGGTCGGCGCTGGCGGGGCCGAATCGGCCGCGGGCTTGTCGGCCGTCTTTTGAAGTTTCTTGACCATGCAGGCTCCTTGGGTTGGCGGGATGGGCGCAGCAAGGACTGAAACGCCTTTGCGCGCAGGCTGCAGTGTAGGCAGCGGCGTTTGAGGCGTCAGCCTAATCGGGGGTCGGCGTTGGCCAGCCCCCGCGTTGAGCGTGCCGGTTTGCGCCTCAAACGGTCAAGCGGCGGTGGCCCGGCTATCCTGCAGCCATGTACGTGCACCACTTCGGCCTGCAGCAGGCGCCTTTTTCAATTGCGCCCGATCCGCGCTACCTCTACATGAGCGAGCGCCACCGCGAGGCCTTGGCGCACCTGCTGTTCGGGGTGGGCGGCGGCGGCGGGTTTGTGCTGCTGACCGGCGAGATCGGCGCCGGCAAGACCACCGTGTGCCGCTGCTTTCTGGAGCAGGTGCCCGACGGCTGCCAGGTGGCCTACATCTTCAACCCCAAGCTCAGCGTGACCGAGCTGTTGCAGTCGGTCTGCGATGAGTTTGGCCTGGCAGTGGTGGCACCGGCCGCCGACCCGAGCGGCCCGGCCAGCATCAAGACCTACATCGATGTGCTCAACCGGCATTTGCTGGCCGCCCACGCGCTGGGTCGTCATTGCGTACTGGTGATCGACGAGGCGCAGAACCTGTCCACCGAAGTGCTTGAGCAATTGCGCCTGCTGACCAACCTGGAAACCAACGAGCGCAAGTTGCTGCAGATCATGCTGATCGGCCAGCCTGAGCTGCGCGACATGCTGGCCGGGCCCGGCCTGGAGCAACTGGCGCAGCGGGTGATCGCCCGTTACCACCTGGGGGCACTGACGGCGCCTGAGACGGCGGCGTACATCGCGCACCGGCTGGCGGTGGCCGGTCGGGTCGGCGCGCTGCCTTTTGATGCGGCAGCGCTGCGCCGCATCCACCAGCGCAGCGGGGGTGTGCCCAGGCGCATCAACCTGCTGGCCGACCGGGCTCTGCTCGGCGCCTATGCCGAAGGCCGGGCCGAGGTGGGCCGGCGCACCGTGGACCGGGCGGCGGCTGAGGTGTTTGACCCTGGGCCCACGGCGCTGCAGGCCGGGCGACGGCGATGGCTTGCCGGCGGGCTGGTGGCTGCAGCCGGTGCGGTGGCGGGCGCGCTGCTGGTGGTGCTCGGATTGCGCACCGGCATTGGCGCAGGCCCGGGCGCTG
>JANYKR010000127.1 GCA_025358155.1 Betaproteobacteria bacterium | reverse complement strand
GCGCCAGCGCGTGGCCGCCGAGCTCAAGACCACCTTTGCCAGCCACTACACCCAGGTGATCTCGCTTGCGCAGATGCTGCAGCCCGAGGTGATCGCGGTTTACAACCAGCGCGCCACCGGAACCAAGGTGTTGGTCAATCCGAGCCTGGGGTTGACGGCCTGAGCGCCGCAACGGGCCCGGGTTTGCGTCGCAGCATCCCTGCAGTGATCAGGCCAAGTCCGGCCAGCCGCATGGCGGCAGATTGGGGTTCGGGCACGCGGTGAGGTTGGCGCTGATGAAGTCGCTCGCGACACAGGTGAAGCCGCCGGAAATGCCGGTCATGCCACTGGTGTCGAAGGTGGAGTTTGCAAAGAACGGGTAGGTCACCGGCGCGGCATCGGCGGCCGTCAGACACCGCAAGGACAGGGCCGAAACGCAAAGGGATTTGGCTGACAGGGTTCAGGTTGCTCCAGGGGGCCGGCTTTGCAGGGCGGCCTGTTGAACACACCCTCAGTGCAGGAGTCGCCAACAGGGCTGCGAACTGACAGACTGACAACCAAGATAGGCCGATCCTCGTTTGGCGCTTTGACCTGGGTCAGCGGCCTTTCTGACACAGGCGCCGCACCGGGCCGACCGTGCCGCTACCTTCCCCAGGCGATCCTGAGCGCAGGGGGTCAGGATCGCCGCGCTTCGGGCAAGAAGCGCACGCCGCCGCGTGCCAGGCCGCCACCCAGGCCGATGGCGGTGCCGTCGGCGCGCCAGCAGGCGGCGCCTTCCATGTCGCCGTTGGCCTCGAAACGGATCGCGCAGAGGCCGCCGCCGACGTTGGGCACCCGCAGGGTGGCGTGGCCACGTTGCTGCAGCGCGTCGGCCAGGGCGTCCGGGAACTGCGGCTCCAGCTCCAGCCCGAAGCCTTGCGTCCACAGGCGCGGTGCTTCGATGGCCTGCTGCAGCCCCATGCCGTGGTCGATCAGGTTGATCAGCGCCTGCATCGCCGACGGAAAGATGCGCAGCCCGCCCGGCAGGCCGAGTGCAAAGCGCAGCTGACCGTCTTTTTGCACGATCAGCGGCGCCATTGACGAGGTGACCCGCTTGCCCGGCGCCAGCGAGTTGGCCAGCCCGGGCTGCGGGTTGAAGACGTAGAGGTAGTTGTTGGGGATCAGGCCGGTGCCCGGCACCATGTAGCGTGCACCGAACAACGAATTGAGGGTCTGGGTTGCGCAGACCACCAGGCCGTCCCGGTCGGCCACGGTGATGTGGGTGGTATTGGAACTTTCGGAGGCAGCGCTTCCGGATGAATGGCGCTCGGCGGCGGCGCTGCCGGCAGCGGTGCTGGCTGCAGCGATGCCGGCCTGCCACTGCCGGGCGCGCTGCGGGTCGATCTCGGCGCGGCGCTGTGCGGCGTAGTCGGCCGACAACAGCCGGGCCACCGGCACCGCTACAAAGTCCGGGTCGCCGGTGCAGGCGGCGCGGTCGGCAAAGGCGATCTTGATCACCTCGACCAGCAGGTGGGCGCTGGCCGGCGTGCCAAAGCCGGCGGCGGCCAGATCAAAGCCCTCCAGGATGTTGAGCATCTGCCCGATGTGCAGCGGGCCGGCGCAAGGCGGCGGCGGGCCGGTGATCTCGAAGCCGCGGTAGAAGCTGCGCAGCACGGCCATGTCATTTGTGCGGTAGGCGTGCAGATCGGCTGGGGCCAGGTAGCCGCCGTGCTGCTGCATGTCACTGGTGAGCTGCACGCCCAGCGCACCGCCGTACAGCGCACCCGGCCCGTGTTGCACCACCAGGCGCAGGCTGTCGGCACAGGCCGGGTTGGCCACCCGGTCACCTTGCGCCAGCGGCCTGCCGCCGGGCAAGAAGACGCGGGCGATCTCCGGGTCCAGCGCCAGGTCGGCCGCGCAATCGGCCACGCAGTCGGCCAGGTAGCGGGTGGCGGCAAAGCCGCGTGTGGCGTGGCGGATGGCCGGCTCGACCACATCGGCCAGCGACAGCCGGCCATGGCGCGCCAGCATCTCGCACCAGGCCATCAGGTTGCCGGGTGTGGCCACGGCCGCCCGACCCACGCTGTTGCGCCGGCCCAGCGCGTCCAGCATGCCGGGGGCGGCGTCGGGGTCCGGTGTGAAAGTGGTGGCGCCCACCGCCAGCGGGCAGCGGCCCTGGCCCTCCAGGATGGTCTGTCGGCCATCGGCCAGCCGCAGGTTGGCAAAGCCGCCGCCCAGCAGGCCGACCATCATCGGCTCGACCACCGACAACGTGAACAGCGTGGCCACGGCCGCGTCCACCGCATTGCCGCCGGCCGCCAGCATCTCGGCACCGGCGGCAGAGGCCAGCGGGTGGTTGCTGACCACCATGCCCCGGCTGCCGGTGGCGGACCGCTTCTCGGTGGGGTGGGCTGCGCCGTTGCGGCCGGGTTCAGTGTTTGAGGGGGTCATCGGATTAGACCCCCAGCAACTGGCCGCCATCTACCGCGATGACCTGGCCGGTGACCCAGCGGGCATGGGCCGAGGCCAGAAACAGCGCCACCTCGGCGATTTCGTCGGGCGTGCCCATGCGGCCAAACGGCATGCCGGCCAGCGTGCGGGCGTAGAGCGCATCGCCGGCCTGCTTGCGCTGGTCCCAGACGCCACCGGCAAACTCGACCGACCCGGGGGCGATGCAGTTCACCCGCACGCCCTGCCTCGCCAGCATCGCCGCCTGGCTGCCGGTGTAGCTCATCATCGCCGCCTTGACCGCGGCATAGGCGGCCGACCGGGTGGACGGCCGCAGCCCCGAGATCGACGAGATGTGGATGATCGAGGCGCCGGTTGCGGCCAGCAGATGCGGCACGGCGGCATGCGACGCCCGCACCATCGCCATCACGTCCACCGACAAGCCGGCGGCCCAGCCCGCCTCGTCGTCGCCCATGCCAAAGCCCGAGGCGTTGTTGACCAGCACGTCGATGCCGCCCAGCGCCGCTGCCGCAGCATCAACGTAACGCGCCACCGCCGGCCCATCGGCCAGATCGCAGACGGCGGCGTGCACCCGGTGGCCCTGTTGGGCGAGATCGTCATGGGTGGTCTGCAGGGCCGGCGCGCTGCGCGCGCAGATCGAGACATCGGCGCCGGCGGCGGCAAAGCCGAGCGCGATGGCCCGGCCGATGCCGCGGCTGCCGCCGGCCACCAGCACACGTTTGCCTAAAAAGTCGAAGGGCATGGATCAGGTCCTTGAGTGGGGAATCGATTGCAGACGGGTGCCCGCAGCGGCCGGGGGCATTGGCGCCCGGCTCAGGCGCTGGCGGCCACGGTGCGCCGGCGGCGGGTGCGGGCGGTCGCCTGGCCGGTGGTCTGGGCGGTGATGCGGTCCGGTGGCTCTGCGGCCTCGGCCGCTGTCTCGACCGCTGCCGACCGGGCCTTGGCTCGGCTGGCGGGCCGGCGGGCGCGCTTGGCAGCGACTGCTGGCGCTGAGGCCGGCGTTGCCTTCAGCGGCGCCACCTGCGCCATCTCCGCCATGGCCGCAACCTCCGCACCCTCCGCAGTAGCCGGCACCGGCAACCGCCGCAGCGCCTCCATCGCGCGGTTGAGCTGCAGCGCCAGCTCGCTGATGTCGGGCACCGCACGGCGGCAGGCAATCAGGCCAAAACACAGCTGGCCCCGGTAGCTCTGCACGGTGATGTTGAGCGCCACGCCGTGCACCACGATGGACAGCGGGTACAGGCCTTCCATCCTGGCGCCTGCCAGGTACAGCGGCACCTGGGGGCCGGGCACGTTGGAGATGGTGACGTTGGCGAAGCGGATGCGGTCGGCCAGCTTTGATCGGCCGTACAGCGAGGCTAGGCCGCTCAGCAGCCAGGGCGAGCCGAGCGACGGAAAATCCTTGGGGATCAAATTGCCAAAGCTGCCCATCTGGGCCTTCATGCTGCGGGTGCCGGCCATGATCTGGGCCAGGCGCTGCAGCGGGTCCTTGACCTGGGTGGCCAGGTCGATCACGGTGCCCGAGACCTGGTTGTTGGCGCTGGTGTCGCCCTCGGCGCGCAACGAGATCGGCACGCCGGCCACCAAGGTCTTGTCGGGCAGTTCACGCGCATCGGCCAGGTAGTCGCGCAGCGCGGTGCTGCACAGCCACATCACCATGTCGTTGATCGAGGCGCTGTGCTGCTTGCCGATGGCCTTGACTTCGAGCAGCGGCAGGGACACGCCGGCAAACGAGCGCTGGTTGGTGATCGAGGTGTTGAAGGGCGTGGCTGGCGCAAACTTCAGCCGCGTGCCCGGGGCCGATGTCCGGGTGCCGGCCCGGCGCTCGGCCAGTGCGGTCTTGGCGGCCTTGAGCGCAGCCGCTGCCAGCGGTGGCAGCAGCTTGGCGAACTGCAGCACCTGGCTCAGCTGGTTGCCCAGCGCGGCGCCCAGCAGCTCGGCCACGCCCAGCTGGTAGCGGTGGGTGCGCTGGGCGCGGGGCGGGCGCACCCGGCGGGGCTCGACCGTCATGTCGAAGATGCTGTTGGCCATGGCCACCGCAGCCTGGCCGTCCACCGCCGAGTGGTGCACCTTGGAGTAAAAACCGACCCGCCCGTCGGCCATGCCCTCGATCACGTAGAACTCCCACAGCGGCCGGCTGCGGTCGAGCAGGCTGGAGTGCAGGCGGGCGCACAGCGCCTCCATCTGCGCCATGGTGCCGGGCTTGGGCAGCACGGTGCGGCGCATGTGGTAGTCGAGGTCGATGTCGTCGTCATGGATCCAGACCGGGTTGGCCAGGTCAAACGGCATCAATGCCAGCTTGCGGGTGAACACCGGCGCCAGGTGCATGCGGCTCGCGACATGGGTCTTGACCGCCTCGAACCACTCGTCGCCGCTGCCCGGCGGCGGCTCGAACAAGGCCAGGCTGCCGACATGCATCGGCATCTCGGGGCTCTCCAAGTGTAAAAACGCGCCGTCAACAACGCTCAGGTGGTCCATGTCTTTCATGCGGTGCTCCAGTGAGGGTGGATGACTCAGCCACCAGCGGCCTTGGCGCGCTGCGCCTCTTCATCGATGAGGGTTTTTTTGGACAGCTTGCCCACCGGCGTTTTGGGCAGCTCGGCCCGGACCTCCATTGCGCCGATCATCTCGTGCTTGCCGATGCGGTCTTTCAAGAAGTCCTTCAGCGCGGCCAGCGTCAGCGGCGCAGCGCCGGCCTTCATCGTGACAAAGGCCTTGGGCGACTGGCCACGGTACTCGTCGGGGACGCCGATCACGCAGACCTCGGCCACGTCGGGGTGGGCGTAGATCGCCTCCTCGATGGTGCGCGGGTAGACGTTGAAGCCGCTGCACAGCAGCATGTCCTTGGTGCGGTCGACGATGGTGATGTAGCCGACCTCATCCATGTAACCCACATCGCCGGTGCGCATGAAACCGTCGGCGTTGAAGGCCTCGGCGGTGGCGCCGGGCTGGTTCCAGTAGCCCTTCATCACGTTCGGGCCTTTGATGCAGATCTCGCCGCGCTCGCCGGGTGCGGCATAGGCATCGGGGTGGGTGAGATCGCAAAAGCGGATCGTGATGCCAGGCATCGGCAGGCCACACGAGCCCACGTGCTGCGGCCCGATAGGCGGCGAGAAGGTGCCCGAGGGTGAGGTCTCGGTCATGCCCCAGCCCTCGGCCAGGCTGCAGCCGGTGAGCTGCATGAAACGCTGGTGCACCTCAACCGGCAGCGGCGCGCCGCCCGAGCCGCAGAACTTCAGCGACCGCAGGTCGTACTGCTCGACCCCGGGGAAGTTGTTGAGCGCGGTGTACATCGTGGGCACGCCCGGAAACAGCGTGACCTTCTTGCCCGCCAGGTCCTTGAGCACCGCCTCCACCTCGAATCGGGTGTGCAAAATCTGGGTGGCGCCCAGCCGCACGCCCAGCAGCATGTTGACTGAGAGCGCGTAGATATGGAAGGGCGGCAACACCGCCAGCACCACCTCTTCGCCCTCCTTGAGGTTGGCGCCGCCGTAGGTGCAGGTCAGCCAGTACTGCTGATTGGCGGCGCTCAGGTTGCCGTGGGTCAGCATCGCGCCCTTGGGCTGGCCGGTGGTGCCGCCGGTGTACTGCAGCACCGCCAGCGCGTCCGCCGGGTCGCCGATGTCGTACGCCTGGTAGGCGCCGTCGTTGCCCAGCAGCGCAGAGAACGCGACATGGCGCTCATCAAACACCACCTCGCTGAGCTGGCCTGCGGCCCGGAGATGGGCGGTGACGCCCGCCGGGTGCGCGCTCATCTCGCCCAGGTTGCCGATCACCAGGGTCTTGAGCCGGGTGCTGTGCAGCAGCCGGTCCATCTGCGGGTACAGCAAGGCCAGGTCTTGCGTCACCAGGATGTCGGTCTGGCTGTCGGCCACCTTGTGCTCCAGCACCCGCTCGGCGTCCAGCGGCGAGTAGTTGACCACCACCCCACCGGCCTTGAGCACGCCAAAGAAGCTGATGATGTAGTGCGGCGTGTTGGCCAGGAACAGGCCCACATGCACACCCGGCTTGACGCCCAGCAGCTGAAATCCCTTGGCGGCACGGGCCACCAGCGCGCCCAGTTCGCGGTAGGGGATCAGCCGGCCCATGAAGTCGATCGCCGCCCGGTCAGGCCAGCGCGCGACCGCGTCGTCCAGCAGCGACTGCACCGGCCGGAGCGGGATGGCGCTGTCCCAGTGCAGCGCGGCGGGGTAGGAGGCCAGCCAGGGCAGGGCGGTGTTGTCAGGCGTGGGGGTCATGGTGGCTCTCGGCAGGGTGGCGGGCCGCCGGCCAAGCCGGCGGCACAGCCGGATATTCTGGCGACTTTGGTGGCGCGAGGTAAGCTGAGTTTCCCCGAGGCCCTGGCTGCAGCCCGCGTCGACCAGGTCGGTTCACCCGGGCGCGCCGATCACAGGGAACGCCTGGCCCGGCCCGCACTCACACCCGGTCGAGCTATGCTGCGCCGCCTTGCCGGCTTTGCGCTGCCAACCCTGACTGAATGACTTGACCCATGGACTTGCTGACCAACCCCCAGACCTGGATCGCCTTTGGCACGCTCACGCTGCTGGAGCTGGTGCTGGGCATCGACAACATCATCTTCATCTCGATCCTGGTCGACAAGCTGCCCAAGGCGCAGCGTGAGCTGGGCCGACGGATCGGCCTGTTCATGGCGATGTTCATGCGCATCGGGCTGCTGTTGGTGCTGGCCTGGATCGTCGGGCTGGTGACGCCGCTGTTCACCGTGCTGGGGCAGGAGATCTCGGGCCGCGACGCCATCCTGATCGCGGGCGGCTTGTTCCTGATCTGGAAGAGCACGGGCGAGATTCACCAGTCGCTCGAAGGCGAGGAGGGGCATGGGCCGAGCGCCGTCAAGGCCACGTTCACTGCGGTGATCCTGCAGATCATGCTGGTGGACCTGGTGTTTTCGCTCGACTCGATCATCACCGCGGTGGGCATGGTCGATGACGTGCGCATCATGATCGCAGCGGTGATCGCATCGGTGGCGCTGATGATGGTGTTTGCCGGCCCGATCGGCCGCTTTGTGTCTGACCACCCGACCATCAAGATGCTGGCGCTGGCGTTTTTGGTGGTGGTGGGCGTGGTGCTGATTGCCGAGGGTTTTGATCACCACGTGCCCAAGGGCTACGTCTACTTTGCGATGGCGTTTTCGCTGGGCGTGGAGGCACTCAACATCAACATGCGCAAGCGCTCGGCCCGCAAGGTCGCGCTGAACCCGCCGCAAATTCCGGGCGATTGAAGCCGCACCGCCGGATGCTGCAGGCCAAGGCTCAGCGGTCAGTCCGGCTTTGGCGGCGCCAAACCCGGCGGCGGCTGGATGGCAATACCTGCCGCCCACGGCCCTGTTCAGCGGGCCAGCGCCCGGGCCTCGGCGGCGCAATTGAGCGGTGATCGGGCACCCTGGGCGCGTGCCTGTTCGATTTCGGCGCGTGCCAGCGCTGCCTGGGCCCCAAACACCGGGTCGGCATGCAGCCGGGCTACGGCTGCCGCGCCCATGGTGCGGCCGGCGTCCACGTCGCTCTGCCAGTGGACGCCGCAGACCACCCGGCTCTGGCCAAAGGCATGGCCGCGTTGCAGCAGGGCGTCGGCCCGGTCTGGCGCCAGCTCGGCCAGTAGCAGCGCCCAGCCCCAGCCAATGGCGGCGTGGCCTGAGGGGTATGAGCCGTCCTTGACCAGTGCAGCTTCTTCGGCCAGCGCACGGGTGGCCTCTTTCTGCAGCACAAACGGCCGCACCCGCTGGTAGCTGTCCTTGGCCGCATAGGTCGCCAGGCCGGTGTCGAGCAGGCTGCGGCGCAGCAACATGTTCAGGTGCGGTGTGGCTGTCCGGGAGATGGGCAGGTCGAGCGCGCACGAAAATGTCTCGGCAGCTTTCGGGAACTTGAGCTGGGTGTCTGCGGCGGCCTGCAGGGCCATCGGTGCTTCCTCACAAAGTGGCTTTGCAGGGTAGACCGGCCGGCGGAGCAGCGCAGCCCCAGCAAACCCGATTTTGGGCTCTGGGGGGTGGGCTGATTGGCACGGGCCGAGTCCGGATGGGCGCTGCCCGGGCCCGCGCCGCAGGTTCAGCCGCCGGTGCTCGGCAGCCCCTTGGCGCTCCACCACGCCCGGGCGTCGGCGGTGTCCTGGGCGATGCCGGCCTGCAACTCGTGCAGCGAGGCGTACTTGTGCTCATCATGCAGCTTGTGCAGCAAGACCACGCTGACGCACTGGCCGTAGGCCGCCTCGGTAGCCAGCTCGGCCGGCCAGTCCAGGCAGTGCACCTCCAGCAGCACCCGGCCGGCGTCTTCTACCGTGGGCCGCACACCCAGGCTGGCCACGCCCGGCAGCAGGCGGCCCCCCAGGCCCTGCACCTGCACCACAAAAATGCCCATCGCCGCCGGCCGGGCATGGGCAAAGCGCAGGTTCAGGGTGCGGAACCCGAGCGTGCGGCCCAGCTTCTTGCCGTGCACCACATGGCCGCTGATGGTGTAGGGCCGGCCTTGCAGTGCGGTGGCGCGGGCCATGTCGCCGGCGGCGAGTGCGTCGCGCACGGCGGAGCTCGACACCCGCAGGCCGTGCACCTCGTAGCTCATCATCCGGGCCACGTCGAAGCCGTTGGCGTCGCCCGCGGCGTCCAGCATGGCGTAGTCGCCGGCGCGGCGCGCGCCAAACCGGAAGTCGTCACCCACCAGCACGTAGCGCGCACCCAGGCCGCGCAGCAGCACATCGTCGATGAACGCCTGCGGGCTTTGAGAGGCCAGCTTTTCGTCGAAGCGCAGCACAACCGCCCGGTCGACACCGCAGCGCTCAAGCTCGGAGAGTTTGTCGCGCAGGGTGGAGATGCGCGCAGGCGCCGTCTCGGGCCGGCCCGCCTTGAGCGCAAAGTAGTCGCGCGGGTGCGGCTCGAAGGTCAGCACACAAGAGGGCAGCCCGCGGTGCCGGGCCTCGCTGTTGAGAAGCGCCAACATCGCCTGATGGCCGCGGTGCACGCCGTCGAAGTTGCCGATCGTGAGCGCACAAGGCCTGCCGCTGGGCTGGCCATCATCGCCAGGGTGAACGCCGTGGGATACCTGCATCAACCGATTATCGCGATGCAGGCCGACGCCGGCTGTCGCCACAGTGGCGGCAGCCGGCGCGTGGGGCTGGGCGCCGGGGCTGGCTCAGCGCGCCCGGGCTGCCGCTTCGGCGGCGTAGCGCTGGGTCGCGGCCTCCACAGCCTGGCTGTGAATCGCGGCCAGCTCGGGCCGCGACGCGCGGGCCCGGTCGGCGGCCGCCTGGGTCGACATCTGACCCTGCCAGCGCGGAAAGACGTGGCGCGCGATCAGGTCGTAGCTCTTGCGTGTGGCATCGAAGTTGGCCCAGTTGTGCGCCAGCATCAGGTAGGCGCCGAAGCCGCCGTTGCTCTGCTGCCAGAGCCGGTCGATCTGGGCGTTGACCATGTCGGGTGTGCCGATTGCGCCAAAGCCCGAATCATTGACGAAGCTGATCATCTCCTTGACGTTGTTGCCCGGCACCGCCATCTGAGGAAAGGCCGCCACCGCCTGGAAATAGTCGAACCACTGCGCCATGCCGTACTCGACATCGCGGTAGGCCTGGTCCATCGTCTCGGCGCAGTGCACCATGCCCACCAGCCGCCACTTGTTGCGGTCCACCCGGGTCTTGTAGTGGGCGGCCTGGGCCTCCATCACGTCCCAGTGCAGCGCCAGCGCGTCGAAGCCCGCAGCCGTGGTCGCGCCAATCGACAGCAGGCCGATGCCGTGCATGCCGGCCAGCCGGGGGCCGGTGGGTGACGCCACCGCTGGCACCGCGATGTCGAACAAGGGGTTGCTGTACGGGCGCAGGTGCAGCCGGGCGTCGCGCAAGTCCCAGCGGTCGTTCTTGAAGGTGACCGGCTCATCGCTGGTCAGCAGCTTCATGATCACACCCAGGCCGTCCTCCAGCAGCGGGCGGGTCTGGGTCTGCGACAGCCCTACCATGATGCCGTCGCTGGGCAGCGAGCCCGGGCCCAGGCCGAGCATGACGCGGCCGCGTGTCAGGTGGTCGAGCTGAACGATGCGCTCGGCCACCCACAGCGGGTTGTGGTAGCTCACGCTGGTCACGCCGCTGCCCAGCAAGATGCGCTTCGTGCGTTGAGAGGCCACCGCCATGAAGATCTCGGGGCTGGCGCTGATCTCCGTGCCGGCCGAGTGGTGCTCGCCGCACCAAGCCTCGTCGTAGCCGCAGCGGTCCAGCCACTGCAGCAGCTCCAGGTCTTGCTCCAGCGCCAGCGTCGGGTTGATGCCGGGCTTGTGGAAGGGCGCCAGGAAAATGCCGAATTTCATCCTGTGACTCATCGCGCTGGTCTCCTTGAGGATACGGTCACGACCTGGCCTGCGGTCAAAGCCGCGCGACGGCCGTTGCGGTTGGAAAGGCCAATCCTTGTACCGCTCGCGCCGGTCGCTGTCTATCCGGAATCGACCCTGGCGCGCAGCCCATCCCCACAGGGCAGGACGCCGATGGCAGGCTGTTGGCGCCGCCCGCAGGCCCCCTGCCAAGCCCGCCTGCGGGCGTCCCCGGCCGCGGCGGTGGCGGTCAGCGCGACAGTCAGCGCGGCAGTCAGCGCGGCGGTTTGGCCATCAACAGCGCGCGCTCCGCGTCGGTGACAAAGCGCCACTGGCCCGGCGCCGGGCCGTCGTCCAGCGTCAGTGCGCCAAAGGTGCTGCGGTGCAGGCTGAGGCAGTGGTTGCCCACGGCGGCCACCATGCGCTTGACCTGGTGGTACTTGCCCTGCACCAGGGTCAGCCGCAGCGAGCGCTCGCCGGTGGCCTCGCAGCCCTCGGCGCGGACCGGCAATGGGTCGTCATCCAGCACCACGCCGTGCAGCAGTTGCCGCACCTGCTCGGCGTCGACCGGCCGGTCGCAGCCCACCTCGTAGACCTTGGGCACATGGTGCTTGGGGGAGGTGAGGCGGTGGATCAGCGTGCCGTCGTCGGTCAGCAGCAGCAGGCCGGTGGTGTCCTGGTCGAGCCGGCCGACCGGCTGCACGCCGCGCTGGCGCAGCGGCGGCGGCAGCAGCAGCAGCACACTCGGCCAGTGCTTGGGCTTTTGCGAGCACTCGTAACCGCCGGGCTTGTGCAGCAGCACCAGCGCCTTCGAGTAGCAGGTCCAGGCCTGGCCCTCGACCTCAAACTGCAGGCCGGCCGGCTCGAAGTCGGCCGCCGGGTCGGCCTCGACCTTGCCGCTCACCCGCACCAGCCGGCGGGCCAGCAGGCCGGCGCATTCACGCCGGGAGCCAAAGCCCTGGCTGAACAGGATCTCGTCAAGCCGCATCGGGCCGCCGGGCAGGGAGTCGGGTCATGGGTAGCGGGGTCGGGGTCCGGATCGGGGCTGCAGCTTGGGGTGGCGGGCTGAGTGCCCAGGCACAGGTTGGCGGGCGCTGCGGACCTCACTCACTCCTGCAATTCGAGCACGGTGAGGTGATTGTCCCTGGCCGGCCAGGTCTGGCCGACGATGCGCTCAACGATCACGCCGGAGCGGAACTCGCCCACCACCGGCCGGCCCGCCGCCCGTTTGACCTTGCTGGCAGCCACGCCGGCCACGCCCACCGGGATGCCCGGCGCCGCTTCGTCGTCGATCAGCACGCTGTCCCTGGGGTTGCCGAAGTACGCGCGGGGCCGGGTGAAGCTGACGACTGCGTCACTGCCAGCCCCACTGTCCTTGTCGGCTGCAGCCAGCCGTTCGGGCCGCAGGTTGACGATGTCCGACGAGCGCAAAAAGGCCGAGCGGTAGAAATGCGTCACCGCAAAGCCCGGCGCCTGCACCACAAACTCCAGCGGCGTCTTGGCGTCGGTGCTGATCGGGCCCCAGCGGCCATCGGTGCCCACCGTCTTGTCCACCAGCGCCGCCCCTTGCCGTGCGCCGGTGGCAGGGTCGACCGCGTAGACCGCCACCTGGGCGCCGGCCAGCGGCAGGTTGGTGGCACCGGCTGCGGTGTAGCCGCCGACCTGGCCGTTCAGCACCACCCGGGCTTCTGGCGTGATGTGCAGCGTGTTGGTGGTGGCGGGCGCCCGGCCGGTGACGAAGCGGTAGGCTGCTGCAAACGCCTCCGGGTGGTAGGCCACCTCGCGGTGGTCGCGGCCGGGCAGCATCAGGTTGTCCGCGCCCTTGAGCGCGGGGCCGTCGAAGGTGACGTTGGTCGGCTTGCCCTTGCGGCCGATCCAGACGCCGTCGGGCTGGGCGAACTTGTCGTTGTTGTCCGACCGGATCGTCATCCACCGCACGCCCGGCGTGACCTCGTTGCCGTTGAGCCCTTTGGGCGCGTTCAAGCCCATCAGGAACGGACCGGCGCCGTTGAACTCGTTGTTCGGGTTGACGTCCGGCAGCGCCTGCACGCCGTGGTTGGGCGTGCCGCCCAGGATCGCATGCGACACCTTGGCCGCGCCGCTGCCCACCGGGCTGGCACCGTTGGCGATGTAGTCGCGGATCGCATTGCCGCCGCGTGAATTGCCGATCAGCACCACCTGCGCGGCACCAGTGGCGGCGAGCACCTTGTCGACCTCGGCGGACAGATAGCGCCGCTGGTCCTCGGTCGAGCTGCGGCCGTCCTGCGGCACGGTGTTGTCGTCGCGCGCCAGCGGGTACGGAAAGTGCACCGCATGCAGCCGCTCACGCGGCCAGCCGTTGCTCTCCCAGCGCCAGACGGTGGGGGTCCAGAGTGCGGCGGTATCGCCGTTGCCATGCACAAAAACGATGGGCGGCAGCGGGGTGGCGGGCGGCGTGGGCGCGCTGGCGCAGGCGGCCAACAGGGCCGCGGCCAGCAACGGGGCCAGGGCACGGCGACGGATCAGCAAGGTGTTCATCGGGCAGTCTCGGTGGGGGTGTCGGGGGTGTCGGGGGTGTCAGGGTTTCAGGGGGTCAGGGGGTCAGGCCAGGCCCAGGTCGCGGGCCGATGGCAGGTCGGGGTCAGTCAGGCCGCGGGCGGCGCGCACCGCATTGAGCACCGCGCGGGCCGTCACTTCGGCGGCCAGCGCGCCCAGCACGCTCAGGTTGGGCGCTACCGCACCGGGCAGGCCGGCGCCGCCGGTGGCGAGCGCAAACAGCGCGTCGCCGTCGCTGGCGGTGTGCACCGGGTTGATGCTGCGGGCCAGGCCGGCATGCGCCATCGCGGCCAGCTTGTTGGTCTGGGCCTTGGACAGACGTGCATCGGTGGCGACGATGCCGATGGTGGTTGCCATGCCGGCCATCAGGTGAGCGGGCAACTGGCCGTCGCAGATCGCCGCCATCGAATCGAGCAGCGTGCAGCCGTCGTCGGCCCGGGCGCCGGCCACCACCCGACCGCTGGCCGGATCGACCACGTCACCGATGGCGTTGACCGCCACCAGCGCCGCCACCGTGACCGCGCCGACCCGGATCGACGCGCTGCCGATGCCGCCCTTCATCGCCCGGCCGATGCCAAACAGCTTGCCCACCGCCGCGCCAGCACCGGCGCCAACGCTGCCCTGGGCCGGGTGGCTGCCGGCAGGAGACAGGCTGGCCGCCTCGCAGGCGGCATAACCGGCGGCGGCATCGGGCCGGATGCGGGCATCACCGACCCACAAATCGAACAGCACCGCGGCCGGCACGATCGGCACCCGGGCCGGGCCGACCTGGATGCCATGGCCGCGCTCATCGAGCCAGCGCATCACGCCGTCGGCTGCGGCCAAGCCAAACGCGCTGCCGCCGGTCAGCAACAGCGCGTGCACACATTCGATCGTGGCGAGCGGGTGCAGCAGGTCGGTCTCGCGGGTGCCGGGCGCTGCGCCGCGCACGTCCACACCCGCCACCACGCCCTGCGGGCACAGCAGCACGGTGCAGCCGGTAGGGCGGCGCGGGTCGGTGAAGTGGCCGACCTGCAGGCCGGCGATGTCGGTGATGGCGCCTGGGAACATGGCCATGAAAAACGGGCCGGTGTGGCCCGGCCCGTCTGGAGGTCGGCTCAATGCGAGCCTAGCACCGGGTGGTCAAGCTCACCCGCTCAGGCAAACACGCCGGCCGTGTCCTGCATGCGCTCGGCCACTTCGCCCAGGTGGTGCTGGGTGTCGCCGTAGGCCATCTCCAGCATGGTCAGGCGCTTGAAGTAGTGGCTGCTGATGTACTCGTCGGTCACGCCGATGCCGCCGTGGATCTGGGTGCAGTATTGGCCGACCTGGCGCATGCTTTGGCCCAGCTGCACCTTGGCCTGGCTCAGCGAACGGCGGCGCTGCTCGGGGGCTTCCCCCAGCTTCAAGCTGGCAAAAAAGCTCATCGAGCGGCCCAGCTCGACGGCCATCTTGACATCGGCGATGCGGTGGCGCAGGGCCTGGAAGCTGGCCAGCGTGGCACCAAACTGCTTGCGGGTGTTCATGTACTCCACCGTGATCGCCAGCATCTTGTCCATCAGGCCCACGCCCTCGGCGCAGGTGGCGGCAATGCCCACGTCCACCGCTTGCGCCAGCAGCGCAAAGCCATCGGCGGTGATCAGCGCGGCGGCGGCGTTGTCGAGCATCAGCTCGCCGGCCCGGCCACCGTCCTGGGTGGCGTAGCCGGTGACCGTGACGCCCACCCCGCCCGCCTCGACCAGGAACAGACCGATACCGGCGCTGTCGCCGGCGCCGCCCGCGATGCGGGCCGGCACCACGAAGGCATCGGCCTCGTCGGCGGCGGGCACCACGCTTTTCTGGCCGTTCAGGGCCCAGCCGTTGGCAGTCTGGCTGGCTGTCGTCGTCACATGGCTGAGCTTGTAGCGGGCACCACGTTCCTGCAGCGCCGGCACCACCAGCGCCTCGGCGGTGGCGATCCTGGGCAGCCAGGCGGCTTGCAGCGCAGCGGGCGCGGCCGAGAGCAGGGTTGGCACCACCAGTGCGGCCGCCGCAAACGGCGCGTTGACCAGGCCACGGCCCAGCTCTTCCATCACCACCATCGCCTCGGCAGCACCCAGGCCCATGCCGCCTTGCGCCTCGGGGATCGCCAGGCCGGTCAGGCCCAGCTCGGCCAGCTCGGCGTAGACCGCGCGGGTTTTGCCACCGGCCTTGGCCAGCGCATGGCGGCGCGGAAAGTCAAAGCCTTTTTCAACCCACTTGGCCACCGCTTCGCGCAGCGAGTTCTGGTCGTCGGAGAAGTTGAAGTCCATGGTCAAGCCTCCTGCCTTGCGGCCCCGGCGGAGGCTTGCGCCCCAGTGGTTCCGCAGAGGCCGCCGTGTGTCCACTGGGGCAACGAATGACTGTGAGTTTGGGGGGTCATGTTCTAGCTCCCGAGCACGGTTTGCGAGACGATGTTGCGCTGCACTTCGTTCGATCCGCCGTAGATCGTCGTCTTGCGCATGTTGAAGTAGGTGCCGGCCAGCGGCGCGCAGTCGGCGGCGCCGGCAAAGTCGCCCTGCCAGCCGGCCTCGGTGGATGCATGGTCAAACGGCAGGCTGAACGGCCCGGCCGCGAGCATCATCAGCTCGGCGTAACGCTGCTGGATCTCGCTGCCGCGAATCTTGAGCAGGCCCGCCACATCCAGGGAGTTGCGGCCGCTCTTCTCGGCCGACAGCACCCGCAGCACCATCATCTCCAGCGCCACGATGTCGACCTCCAGGCTGGCCACCTGGTCGCGGAAGCGGGCGTCGTCCCACACGCCCTCGGCCTTGGCGATACGCTTGAGCCGCTCCAGCTCGCGCTTGGCGCGGTTCACGTCGGCGATGCCGGTGCGCTCGTGCGACAGCAGGAACTTGGCGTAGGTCCAGCCCTTGTTCTCCTCGCCAATCAGGTTCTCGGCCGGCACCACCACGTTGTCGAACCAGACCTCGTTGACCTCGTGTTCGCCGTCCATCGTGATGATCGGCCGCACGGTGATGCCGGGGCTCTTCATGTCGATCAGCAAGAAGCTGATGCCGGTCTGCGGCTTGCCTTCGGTGCTGGTGCGCACCAGGCAGAAGATCCACTCGCCGTACTGGCCCAGCGTGGTCCAGGTCTTTTGGCCGTTGACGACGAAGGTGTTGCCCTCACGCACGGCGCGGGTCTTGAGCGAGGCCAGGTCAGAGCCCGCGCCCGGCTCGCTGTAACCCTGGCTCCACCACACCTCGCCCGATGCGATGCCGGGCAAGAAGCGCTGGTGCTGCTCGGGGGTGCCAAAGGCCATGATGACCGGCGCGACCATCACCGGGCCAAACGGGATGATGCGCGGCGCGCCGGCCAGCGCGCACTCTTCTTCGAACAAATGGCGCTGGACCGCGGTCCAGCCCGGGCCGCCGAACTGGGTCGGCCAGTGGTAGCCCAGCCAGCCCTTGGCGCCCAGGATCTTGTGCCAGCGCTGCATGTCGTCCAGCGACAGGCGCAGCGCATGGTGCACCTTGTGGCTGATGTCCTTGGGCAGGTGGTCGGCCACCCATTGCCGGATCTCGGCACGAAACGCCAGTTCTTCCGGGGTGAAGTTCAGGTCCATGGTCTTGAATCTCCGTGCGGGCGCGGTGTTGCGCAGATCTCGCTTTTTAGCACGACCGTTCGATTCTGGTTTGTCCCTGCTGCGACAAACCCCAGTCAGGATAATCCTGGCCGATGGTAGACCCCTGCGCAACCCAGCCCAGCCCATGCCGCAGTGCCGCGCGGGTCGCCCGGGCCCTGCACACCGCAGTGCCGGCCGCCGGCCCTGGCTACCACACCACGGTCTGGGCGCTCGCGCTGGGTCAGGTGCTGAGCTGGGCGGTGCTGTACTACGCGTTCTCCAGCCTGTTGCTGCCGATGGAGGCGACGATGGGCTGGAGCCGCCCTGCGATGATGGGCGCGCTCACGCTGGGCCTGGCGGTGATGGCCGGTGGATCGGTGCTGGCCGCCATCGGTGTGCTGGGCTGGTCGCAGGCCACCCAGGTCTGGATGCTCTACCCGGTCTGGGCTGTGCTGGGCGTGGCGATGGCGGCCACGCTCTACGACCCGGCCTTTGCGGTGCTGACCCAGCGCTACCCCGAGCGCTACCGCGAGGGCATCACCACGCTGACGCTGGTAGGCGGGTTTGCCAGCACCCTCAGCTTTCCGGCGGTGGCCGCACTGCTGCACGCCGGGCTGGACTGGCGCCAGACGCTGCGGGGTCTGGCCGCGCTGTTGCTGGCGGTGGCCGCCCTGCACGCCTGGGCGCTGCGCGGCGCGATGCGGGTGGCCGGCCCGCCGCAGGCCGACCAGCAAGCCGATGCCACGCTGCGCGAAGCCCTGCAGCACCGCAGCTTCTGGCTGCTGACCCTGTGTTTTGCGCTGTACGCCTTTGTGCAGGCGGCGATGTGGGCGCATGTGCTGCCAGCATTTGCCGACAAGGGCGTGTCTACCGCTGATGGCCTGATCGTGCTGATGACGGTGGGCCCGGCCCAGGTTGCGGGCCGCTTGCTCTACGCGGCGGTCGGTCGGGGTTGGAGCCTGCGCCGGCTCGGCGCGCTGGTGCTGGCCGCCTTGCCGCTGGCACTGGCGCTGTTTGCGATCAGCCGCAGCCTGGTCGCGCTGCTGGTGTTTGCCGTGGTGTTTGGCGTGGCCAACGGGCTGGTCACGATCGTGCGGGGCGGCCTGGTACCGCTGTACTTTGGCCGCTCGCATGTCGGGCGCATCGGCGGGCTGATGTCGGGCATCGGCCTGGTGGCGCGTGCCACCGCACCGGTGGCCGCCACCGCTCTGCTGTGTGTGATGCCGGGCTACCGCGAGTTGATGGGCGTGCTCAGCGCGCTGGGCATGGCGGCGGTGCTGGCGTTCTGGTGGGCGGAGCCGCCCTGAACCGGCGGCGCCAACCCGCCCAGCGTGCGCCGCGCGGGTTGGCGTGCCGACCCAAGCGCGGGATCAGTCTGCCGCGAAACAGTAGTACAGGCCGCCGCCGCCGGTGGACTTGAGCTGGTCGGCGCTGCAGCCGCGGGACTGGTGCGACGAGTTCCAGGACTTGGCCGGCACGCTCTCGTCCAGGCCGGTCTTGTCGTGGTGGCCCACCATCGCCGCGCCGCCGCTGCTCATGGTCCAGTTGCCGCAGGTCGAATTGGCATCACCGGCGATGAAGGTGCCGTTGGGCTGCGAGCCGGTCAGCACGTCGTGCAGGTTGGGGGTGTCGCCACGGCCGTTGATCACCGCGCCGGTCTCGGTCACGGCGCTCTGCTTGCTCAGGTTGTTGGTGCCATGCAGTTGATCGAGGTCGTTGGCAATCACCACGCCCTTGGCGTTGATCCACGGGCCCTTGCCGATACGGTCGCGGGCGTTGACACCGGCCTGGCCGGCCACGGGCTGGGCGCTCAGGTAGGCCCGCCAGGTCCGGTTGCCAGCGCCGGCGGCGCTAGCCAACGATTGGCAGTGCTTGTCAGCGCCGGCCAGGCCGCCCAAGTCACCGCCCTTGCCGGGGCTGGTGCTGGTGACAAAAAAGCCCGTGCCGGTCTTGCCGGCAGGCATGAAGCCGCAGGCGGTGAGCAAGGCGGCGCTGCAGGCCAGCAGGGACCAGCGGAAAGTACGGTGCATGTGCGTTTCTCCGAGAAAGGAAGGGACGAACGCAGTCTGCCAGAGTCGTCCCCGACTCCGCAATGCGGGCCTGCCAAGCCCGCAAGCGGTCAGCGCGGGGGCTTGGTGGTCGGCTTGAGCACGGCCTTGGCGGCTGGTTTGGGTGCGGGTTTGGGCTTGGGCTTGGGAGTCTCGTAGCGGGTCGGCGCAGCCGACACCACGCCCTTGGTACGGGCAGTCCAGACCTTGAAGGCATTGGACGTCAGCTCGCGTTTGAGCAGTTGAACCACCTGGCCGGGCTCTACCCCGTGCTGCATCAGCACCGCGCGGAACGGCGGCCGGTCATCCCAGGCGGTCTTGATGATCGCTTCGATCTCGGTCGGGCTCAGGCGGGGGATGGGTTTGGCCATGGGCAAGAGTATCGGGCAGCGCCGCTGTGCCTTGGCCCGAACAAGGCGCCTCGGCGCCGGTGAACGGGCTCATCTCACGGGCTGACAGGCTGGCGGGAGGGCAGCGTGGCCACTGCTGTCGGCAAATCCACCATCACCGACTGGCCGGGCACCGTGCAGCCGGTGTCGCAGCACTGGCCAGGCTGGCGGTTGCGGGTGATCGGGCGCGCGGCCGCAGCATCCGTCACAACACCCGCCACAACACCCGCCACAACGCCGGCTGCTGCATCGCCGTCAGCCGCGCCCGGGGCCGCCACGCCCCGTTCCAGCAGCCGCTCGACCAGATCGACCTTGTTGCCCACCGGGTAGTTGCGCCAGATCTCCTGCTTCATTGCCGCCGGTGAGCCGCCACCATGCAGGCTGATCACGCTGTACCAGCCGCCCTGGTAGCCGGCGGTCAGGTCCTCGATGAAACGCGCCACCTCGATGCGCTGGGCGTACGGCACGTCGGGGTTGGCGCGCAGCACCTCCGACAACTGGGCGGCGGTCTCGGGGTTGTGGTCTTCGTCCGGGCCGGGCAGGGTGACGATCAGGCCGCCGCTCACCGTGTGGGCGATGCGGTGCATGTCGTAGATCTTGGTCGCCAGCAGCAGCTTGCCGATGTTGGCAAACACCGGGTCGGGCATCAGGATGCCGCTGGGCTCGTCGAGCTTGGCATAGACGCTGGCGGCCACGCCGCAGGCAAAAAAGCTCTCGGTGATGGTGATCAGCTCGACCATCTGCTCGCGCAACGGGGTCTCGGCGCCGGGGTCGAAGCCGTTGGCCTCGCACATCAAGGCCGACGCGCCGATCAGCAGGTCGCCAAAACCGGCGCGTGCGCCGATGCAGGTATGGCGGTGGTGGGTGGCGTAGCTGTAGGTGAGGTGGCCGGAGTGCTGCCACTCGCCGGCGTAGAACACCCGGTCCATTGGCACGAACACCCGGTCGAACAGGCAGACCGCCGTGCTCTGGCCGTATTTGCGGCTGAAGAGTGCTGCGCCATGCTCCAGCTTTTCACCCGGCCGGCCGGCCGGTCGGGCCACGATCGTCAGGCCGGGGGCGTCTATCGCCACCGCGCAGCAGACTGCAAAGTCGGCGTCTTCCACGCCCATGTTGCGCGACGGCATCACCAGCAGCTCATGCACGTAGGGCGCTGCGGTGACGATCGCCTTGGCGCCCGAGATCACGATGCCGTGCACGCCGTTTTGCACCGCGTGGTGCTCGACGATGTGCAGGTAGCTGTCCCGGTTGGCCTGTTGGTGCGGCCGGCGGCTGCGGTCGCCCTTGGCGTCGGTCATCGCGATGCCGAGCGTCAGGTCCTGGTCTTGCACCCGATGCAGGTAGGCCAGGTAGCGGCCGGTGGCCTCGCCCTGGCCGCGCGGCCGGCCGTGGGCATCGTCAATGCGCGCCGTCACCTGGCCGATGGCGTTGAGCGCGTCCTGCGTCAGGTAGCGCTGGGCGCAGCCGGTCTCCTGGCAGATCAGGCGCACGGCTTCGAGCTTGTTGAGCAGGTCGGCCGAGCTGGTGTTGATGTGGGTGAGGCGGTTCACCAACTGGCCGCTGGTGTGCTGCACCGCCGTCATCAGCGGCGCGTAGCGCGGCTGCTGGGCAAAGTCGTAGGTCAGCGCAATCGCGTTGATGCCGGGCTGGAAAGCCGGCTCGTCAGCCACGCTCTCGACCCGGCGGCCATCGACAAACACCCGGGGACTGGCGCGGCGCAGCGACTCGCGGTAGTCGGCGCCGGTCATCAGCGGGGAGCTGCGGGGCTGCGTGGGCTGGGGAGACGGACGGGCGGTGCAACCCGGTTCGGTGGTGGGTGTCATGCGGTGGCTCCCAACGCTTGGCGCAAGGCCGCACTCGCCTGCAATCGCCCAACCTCGATGCGGTTCCAGTTGACCAGCGGCACGTCGCTCAAGCCCCGCAGGAAGGCGCGCTCGTCGTCGTCCAGCCGCACCCGGGCCTCGATCACGGCGGCCATCACCACCTCGCAGGCGCGGCTGTTGTTCCCGTCGTCGATCTTGATCGCCACACCCAGGCCGGCCTCGGGCAGCGCGGCGCAATACACCCCCTCCGCGCCCACCTTGCAGAACACCCGCTCGCCCAGGCGCTCCATCACCCGGGTATCGAACCGGCCGCTGCCGGCGACAAAAAATGGCGCATGGGCCACCGCTTGACGCAGCCGGCGGGCAGCCCGGGCATGCTCGGCCGACAAGCCGACGCCGGTGCCAACCCGCGCAAAGCCATGCGCCAGTTGGCGCAGCGGGATGGCAAAAGTGGGGATCGAGCAACCGTCGGTGCCCACCGGCGCAAGCGCCAGGTCAGCGCCGGTGGCAGCGGCCAACGCAGCAGTCACTTCTCGCATCACCGGATGGTCGGGCCGCAGGTAGCCGCGCACAAACTCGGCCGGCTCGCGCCCGGCGGCCCGTGCCATCAAGCAGCCGACGCAAACAAAACCCGAGTGTTTGCCCGAGCAGTTGTTGTGCAGTGGGCCGGGCTCGGCGCCCGACCCTGCGAGCAACTTGAGCGCACCGTCATGGCTGGGCCAGTGCGTGCCGCATTCCAGCGCCGCCGCGTCCAGCCCGGCCTTGGCCAGCATGGCCGCAGCGGTGGCCACATGGCGCGCCTCACCCCCGTGCGAGGCGCAGGCCAGCGCCAGCTCTTCATCGCTCAGGCCGAACGCGTCGGCGGCGCCACTGGCCACCAGCGGCAGCGCCTGCAGCAGCTTGCAGGCCGAGCGCGGAAAGATCGGTCGGTCGATGTCGCCGAGTGACTGCACCAGTGCGCCATCGGCATCGACGATGGCGAGGGCGCCGCAGTGGACGGATTCGAGGGTGCTGCCGCGCAGTGCGTGCACCAGGTCGGGTTGAGCGTTGGTCATGTTGGGCAGTGGCCGGGGCGCGGCGGTCGGCGGTCAGGAACGGCGGCCACTTTAGCGCCATGCCTGGTTTTGCCCCGGGCGGCCCGGCAATCTGGCGAGGGTCGGCGCTGGTCCTCAGGCGTCTTGACCTCGGATGCCGCCGCGCTTGGCTCAGGCGACAGCCGCCTCGCGGGCCATGGGTTGCGCGGCGGTGCCGGACAGCCAGCGCGTCAGCGGCTCGCCGCTCAGCACCTCGTGGTCCAGCAGGTCGGCTGCCAGGCCATCGAGTTGCGCGCGGCGCTCGTCGAGCAGGCGGCGGCAGCGGGCTTGCGCGCTGTCGAGCAGGGCGCGTGCCTCGGTCAGCACGGCCGCTTGCAGATCGGGCCCGAGCAACTCCTTGGGCACGCCAGCCACGCTCAGCAAACCGAAGCGGTCCGAGAAGCCGAGTGAGGCGACCATCTTGACGGCCAGCTCCGAGGCCCGTTTGAGATCGTCGGCCGCGCCGCTGGAGACGCTTTCAAGCACCAGCAGCTCGGCTTCGCGGCCGCCCAGCAGCATCGCCAGCCGGGCCGATAGCTCGGCCTTCTGGTACAGCGGCTCTTCGCTTTCGCGGTGGATGTGGGTGACGCCCAGCGCCTGGCCACGCGGCTCGATGCTGACGCGCTCGACCGAGCCCACCGCCAGCAGATGCCCGACCAGGGCATGGCCAGCCTCGTGGTAGGCCAGCCGGCGACGTGTCGCCTCGCTGAGCAACGACTTGATGGGCGAGACGTCGCCGCCGAGCTGTTGTGTCTCGATGGCGCGCAGCAGATGCTCGGCGCCCACGCGCTCGGCGCCGAGTTCGGCTGCGGTCGAGGCGGCCTTGTTGACGGTGTTGGCAATGTCCGCCGGCGACATGCCGGCGCTCATGCGGGCCAGCGCCAGGGTGTCCGCCTGGCCGTCGTGTTGCAGCCGGCCCAGATAGAGATCAAACAGACGCTGTCGGTCGGGCAGCATCGGCAAGGCCAGGCGCACCAGCATGTCGAAGCGCCCCGGCCGGCGCAGCGCCTCGTCGATGTTGTCCTCGTGGTTGGTCGCGCCGACAACGACGACGTTGTTCAGCGGGTCGAAACCGTCCATCTCGACCAGCACCCGGTTGATGATGCGGTTGAGCTCCGACTCGGCGCCGCCACCGGAGCGGCCCTGGCTGCGCTGGCCGATGCCGTCGATCTCGTCGATGAACAGCACACAGGGGGCATGCCGCCGCGCCAGCTCGAACAACGCCTTGACCTTGGCGACACCCGCGCCGTAGTACATCGCGGTGAAGTACGAGCCGTCGACCGCGATGAAGCTGGCATGGCACTCGCCGGCCAGCGCCCGCGCCAGCAGCGTCTTGCCGGTGCCGGGTGGGCCTACCAGCAGCACGCCGCGCGGTGGCGTCGCACCCAACCTGGCGTACTTTGCCGGTTCACCCAAAAAGGAGCGCACCCGCGCCAGCGCGGCCTTGGCCTCGTCGCTGCCGACCACGTCGACGAACCGCGTGGCCGGCTGCACCGTCAGCATCGACGCCCCACCCAGCCCCATCTGCAGCCGGGTGACGACAAACAGTGCGCCCAGCACGGCGCCGATGACCAGCAGCGGCGAGACCACGGTCTCTGCAGCGTCGAGCAGGCGGCGGCTCGACGGGCGGGCTTCGACCTGCACGCTGACCAACGCGAAGCCCGCCTGGGCGCTGCGCTCGCCCAGGCCGGCGAGCAGCGTGCCGGCACAGCCCAGCGGCGTGCAGCCGGGTACCGTGGTGCTGGCCTTTTCGCCCGTCTTGAGCGTGTAGAGCACCAGACCCGGCGGTGTTGCGGCCAGCGCCACGGCCGTCAGGTCCTGCGCGGCCAGGCTGCGCCTGAAGTCGGCCAGACTCCGTTCGTTGCGCAACCAGGCTTGTGCGTCGGCTTCGAAGGCGCGCACTTCGGGCAGTTGTCGCGCCTGCGCCGCTGCGGCGGCACGCTGCTGCAGTGTCAGCGCGCACCCGAGCAGGACCAGCGCCAGCCCGAGGGCACCGGCCAGGCGTGGATGGGTGCGCAAGGATTGCAGCAGTTGGCGGATTCGGGTCATGGCAATGGCGCTGGGCCGGAAGGTCGAGGCAGTGGAGGGCGGGGCAGCAGGCAGTGGCCGAGGGCTACTGACGCTGCAGGCGCTGCAGGCGCCGCAGCAGGGCGTCGGTCAGCGCCTGCACCCGGCCTGCGTCGCCGCTGCCGTCGAGGTCGGCGAAGCAGCGGTGGTGGTCGAAGTACACGTTCTCGGCCGTGGTCTGCAACGCCGGCAACGCGCGGATCAAGAAGGCATGCATCGGCAACTCGCCGAGTTCGCCTCGGATGGCGTCGCGCAGTTCGCGTGCCGCGCGCAGGTAGGCGCCAGCATCCATCGCGACATGCCGCCCGTCAGCGACCTCCAGGCGCACGATCTGGTGGCTGATGCGGAGCTTGTCGAGGGCCATAACGGGGTTCTTTCTGAGCTCGGGTCGAGCCGCAGCCCAGTGTCGAGCAGCGGCAGCCCGGGCAATCGGCGAAACAAGCAGACCAAGCGGTGGCTGCTCCGGCCGCCGCCCACCGCCCGGTGAAAATGAGGCGATGACCTCATCAACTCCACCGCCAGCGCCGCCAGCGCCCAAGTCGGCCCAGCCGCGCAACCCGCTGCATGGCCTGACGCTGGAGGGCATCGTCACCGCACTGGCGGCGCACTACGGCTTCGCTGGCCTGGGTCAGCGCATCCCGGTGCGCTGCTTTGTCAGTGACCCGAGCGTGGGTTCGAGCCTCAAGTTCTTGCGCAAGACGCCCTGGGCGCGCGAGAAGATCGAGAGCCTGTACCTGTTCATGCTGCGCGAGCAGCGCCGGGCCGGGCCGGCCGATGCCGTCGGCAACCCGCCCGGCAGCCCGACTCACAAGCCTGTCGGTTCAGATCAGCCCTGAGGGGTCTGCGGCGGCGGCGTGTTCTGCCGCTACCGGCGCGGCGGCCGGCTGCGGCTTGGGTCGGCGGCGCGACTCAAAACGCGCCACCCAGATCGTGGCCGCGCAGATCAAGCTGCCGCCGATCAGGGTGGACTGGCTGGGGATGTCGGCAAACAGCAGCCAGCCCATCAAGGCTGACCAGACCAGGTCCAGAAACTTGGCTGACTGGGTGGCCGAGATGTCGGCCGACATGAACGAGCGGGTCAGGCAGTAGTGGCCGGCACTGCCCAGCACGCCGCACAGCGCAAATGCTGCCCATTGCCACGGCCCCAGCCACTGCCAGTGCAGCAGCGCCAGCGGCAGGCTGAAGATCGACACCGAGATCGACTGCCAGACCACGATCACACCGGGCGACTCGTGCCGGGTGAGCGCCTTGGTCAGCAAGAACGAGGCTGCAAACACCGGCGCCGAAGCCAGCATCAGCAGGTGGTAGGCACCGCCACTGGCCGAGAGCTTGGGGCCGACCACGATCAACACCCCCGCAAAACCAATGCCGCAGGCCAGCCAGCGCGCCCAGCGCATCGGCTCCTTGAAAAACACATAGGCGCCGATCATGATGAAGATCGGCCCGGTAAAGCCGATGGCCGTCATGTCGGCCAGCGGGATGCGCGGCAAGGCCGAAAACCAAAGGCACAGCCCGGCGGTGTGCACCAGGCCGCGGGTGAACTGCGGGCCGACCTGCTGCGGCCAGTAGCCTGCAAAGCGGTTGTGCGCCATCAACGGCAGCAGCACCAGCAGGCCGAACAGGTAGCGCAAAAACTGGGCCTGAAACGGGTCGATGTGCTGCGTGAGCGCGCGCATCAAGGCGTTGAGCATCGAGAACGTCAGGCCAGCCGCACTGGTCCACAGCAAACCCCGGGTGGTGGGGCTCCAATGCTCGGCACGCTGGCTGAGCGACACCCAGAACAGCGGCAGATTCATCCGACTACATCGTGCACGGTGTGGGCCCGGCCTGTCAGTCATGCCGGTGACAGCGGCCCCCGGGGCTGGGGCTATCCGGCCTGCAGCGGTGCGGTGCGGCGGCTGACACCCACAATCTTGGGCATGACCCAACTTGTGATCGGCGTCGACTTCTCCAGCCGCCCCAGCCGGCGCAAACCCATCGTGCTGGCCAGCGGCACGGTGCACGGCGCCCTGCTGCGGCTCGACGGCCTGCAGCGCTTCGACACGCTGGCGTCTTTTGGCCAGTGGCTGGCCCGGCCTGGTGCCTGGGTCGGCGGTTTCGACCTGCCCTTTGGCCTGCCGCGTGAGCTGGTGCTGGCGCTGGGCTGGCCTACCGACTGGGCCGCCAGCATCGCCCACTATGCCGCGCTGGGCCGGCCCTTGATCCGCGACACCTTTGCCGCGTTTTGCAACAGCCGGCCGGTGGGCGGCAAATTTGCCCACCGCGCCTGTGACGGCCCGGCCGGCTCCAGCCCGTCGATGAAGTGGGTCAACCCACCGGTGGCCTACATGCTGCATGCCGGTCTGCCGCTGCTGCAGGCGGCGGGGCTGAGCTTTCCGGCCCACACGCCGGGGCAGGGCGATGCGGGCCGGGTGGCGCTGGAGGCCTACCCGGGCCTGCTGGCGCGCGAGCTGATCGGCCGAAGGTCGTACAAAAGCGACGAGCGCGCCAAGCAGACGCCGGACCGGCTGATTGCGCGCAAAGACATCGTGGAGGCGCTGGAGCAAGGGCGCACCCGGCTGCGTCTGCGCCTGAAGCTGAGCGCCGCGCAGCGGGATGCACTGGCCGACGATGCCAGCGGCGATGCCCTCGACGCGGTGCTGTGCCTGCTGCAGGCCGGCTGGGCGGTGGGCCAACCCCGCTGGGGCCTGCCGCCGACGGTGGATGCGTTGGAGGGTTGGATCGTCAGCGCCTGAGGCGCTGCGCCGGCAATGCTGCGTCGCAGCAAAATTGGGGTTTGAGCCCCGTCTGTCGGCTACCATCCCCCAGCGTCGACAGAGACTGCTGGGCAAATTGCCGGGTGCAGCGCCGGTTCGGCGACCAGATCGAGGACAAGGATTGGGCACCGACACCGCATACGCCGAACTGGGCTTGGCCCCGGGCGCGACCGAGCGCGAGGTCAAGGCCGCGTGGCGCCGGCTGGTGTCGCTGTGGCACCCGGACCGCAACGACCAGGCCGGTGCGCTGGTGCGCATGCAACGCATCAACCTGGCGTTCGAGGCGCTGCGCCAGGCGGGCTTTCCGGTCGCCTCGGACGGCGCTGTGCCAGTCCCGGCACCGCCCGCCCCGCCGCCAACCCAGGCCAGACCTGCCCAGCCCGCTCCCGCCGCCGGCGCGTCCCGTACCGACGAGGCCGCTGCGCCGCACCGGCGCGGCCGCACGGTCAGCCGCAAGCTCAAGCTGACGCTCGAAGAAGCCGCGCTCGGCTGCACCAAAGTGTTGCGCGGCAAAGCCAGCACCACCGTTTGTGCCCGCTGCGCCGGTGCCGGCTGGCAGCCCGGCACCAGTGCCTGCCCGGCCTGCGCGGGCACCGGCAGCCAGCGCCCACGAGGCTGGTACGGCTTGTTCGGCGCCAGCGCGACCACCTGCGCGGGCTGCGCCGGCAGTGGCCTGGCACCCCTGCCTTGCACCGCGTGCGACGGCGCAGGCCAGCGCAGCACGCCCGGCTACCGCGTCACCGTGCGGCTGCCGCCCGGTGTGCGCGACGGCGACCAGTTGCAGGTCGATGCTCGCCGGATGCGGCCGGACCAAAGCCCGGGTGACTTGCTGATACGGGTGCAACTGCAGCCGCACCCCCTCTTCGCGCTGGCCGACGACGACCCGGGCAGCGTGCGTTGCAGCATGCCGGTGAACGGCTTTGCCTGGCTCGCCAACCGGCCGGTGGTGGTGCCCACCTTGTCCGGCCCGTGCACGTTGGTGCTGGACCGCGCGCAGCGCGACTACCGGCTGCCCGGCCAGGGCTTCCCTGCCACGCGGCGCGGGCCACGCGGTGACCTGCTGGTGCAGATCGAACCCTGCTTTCCGGAGCGCCTGTCGGTCGATCAGGAGATCTTGTTCGACCAACTGATGGCCACCGGCATGGGCCCCGAAGGCAGTGCGGCGGCTGACCGGCTCAGCCAATGGCAGCACAGCCTGAGGGATTGGCAGCACGGTCGACAGTTCGCCGCCGCCTAGCGCTTGCGGCCGACCCGTGCGGCCGGCAACCGCCCGCGCATCGCGCAAAGCCCTGCAAAGCTGTGCAAAGCCATTGCGTTGCTGTGCAAACGAGGGAAAGGCCGGTGGCCGCTGGGGCGCTGCTTTGGTATGGTGATGGTTAGCCACACGAAGTAATTCTGCTCCTCCCGCCGCCACCTGCCAGCCCGCCGGCCATGACCGCACAGCCAACCCCCGTGACCAGCCTCCGCCGCAAGGCCGCCGAGGTACCCGTGGCCAGTGCTGCCCAGACCGCAGCCGATGCCGCCCTACCCGCCGCACAGGCCGGGCGGTCCGCCCCCGACGCCGTGTCGGCCGCAGCCCGGGTGATGGCGGTGCTGCCCGGCGTGATGGATGCGATGCGGCAGGTGATGCGCGCGCAGCTCGACGGCCCGCTGACGGTGCCGCAGTTTCGCGGGCTGAACTTTATTGACCACCATCCGGGCAGTTCGGTCAGCGCGCTGGCCGGATTCCTGGGCGTCACCCTGGCCACCGCCTCGGCCATGGCCGACCGGCTGGTGCGCGCCGGCTACCTGCAGTCGCAGGGCAGCACCACCGACCGCCGCCGCACCGAGTTGCAGCTGTGCGCCAGCGGCAAGGCCGTGCTCGACCGCATGCGCCTGCAGACCCAGGCCGACCTGGCGGGCTCGTTGCAAGCCTGCACGCCGGTGCAGCTGACCGCGCTGGTGGACGGCCTAGCGGTGCTGGCGCTGGCCTTCCCCCGGATCGAATCCCTCTGACCTGCTTTGCCTGGAGACCGCATTGACACGGCCCCTGTTCACCTTCTTGACGCCGGCCCGGCGCTTGCGCCACGGCCTCAACCTGATGCTGCTGTGCGGCGTGCTGTCGGCCTGCAGCCCGCGCGATGCCGCACCGGTGCCGGCGGCTGGCGCGGCCGGGCCCTCTGCAGCCTCCGGCGCGGTCGGCGGCGCATCGGCACCGGCCGGTGCCGCCTCAGCCCCGCCGGTCAGCGTGACGCTGGTGCGTGCTGCGGCGCGCGATTTCACGCTCACGCTGGACGCCAGCGGCACCGTGACAGCGCTCAGCAGCGTTGACGTCAAACCCCAGGTCAGCGCCCAGGTGCTGGCGGTGCATGTCAAGGAGGGTCAGTTTGTACAGCGCGGCCAAGCGCTGTTCACGCTGGATGCGCGGGTCGACCAGGCCAACCTGAAAAAGGCCGAGGCCCAGCTGCAAAAAGACGAAGCCTCGCTGGCTGACGCCAAACGCCAACTGGCGCGCAGCCAGGATTTGCTGCGCCAGAACTTCATCTCGCAAGGTGCGGTCGACACCTCGCTGGCCAACGTCGACGGCCAGCAGGCCGTGGTGGCCGCCGACCGCGCCGCGATCGATGCGGTCAAGGCCCAGCTCAGCTACTCGCGCATCACCGCACCCAGCGCCGGCCGGGTCGGGCCGATTGCGGTGTTTGTGGGCAGCAGCGTGGCACCCTCCGGCGCAGCGATGCTCAACATCACCCAGATCGATCCGGTGGCGGTGGCCTTCAACCTGCCCCAGCGCAACCTGCCGGACGCGCTGAAGGCGCTGAGCTCGGGCAGCGGTGAGGTCACGGCACTGCTGCCCGACAGCCCGGCCGCCGGCGCTGGCGGCGCCGGCTCGCCCGGTCTGCGCAAGGGCAAGCTGAGTTTTGTAGACAGCGCGGTGGATGCCACCTCCGGCACGGTCAAGGTCAAGGCGGTGTTTGCCAACCCCGACCAGGCGCTGTGGCCGGGCGCCTTTGTCACCGTCAAGATGGCGCTGCAGAAGCTGCCCGACGCCATCGTCGTGCCGCAGGCTGCCATCGTGCAAAACGCTCGCGGCACGGCGGTGTTTGTGTCCGGACCTGGCAATGTGGCGGCAATCCGGCCGGTCAAGGTATTGGCTGCGGCCGGCACCGAGGCGGTGGTGTCGGGCCTCAAGGCCGGTGAACGGGTGGTGCTGGATGGCCGGCAGAACGTGCGGCCGGGCACCCCGCTGATCGAGCGCGCGGCCGAGCCCGGGGGCGTTGCACCGGGTGGCTCAGGCACGCGCCGCGCAGCGGGCGCGGCCAGCGGCGCGGCGCCCGGCTCGGCAGGCCCTGCCGCCGCCACCGCCAGCGCCGGAGTGCGCGCACCATGAACCTGTCCGAGCTGTTCATCCGCCGTCCGGTGATGACGGTGTTGCTCAACCTGGCGATCATCGCCGCTGGGGTCATCGGTTTGCGCAGCATCCCGGTGGCGGCGCTGCCAAGCTACAACACGCCGGTCATCAACGTCTTTGCCAACCTGCCCGGGGCCAGCCCCGAGACCATGGCCACTGCGGTGGCGCTGCAGCTCGAAAAGCAGTTCCAGACCATCCCCGGGCTGAACGTCATCAGCTCGACCAACACCCTGGGCAGCACCAACGTCACGCTCGAGTTTGACGAGGCGCGCAACATCGACCTGGCTGCGGTGGACGTGCAGGCCGCGCTGCTGCGGGCCCAGCGCACGCTGCCGCTGGAGATGACCGCGCCGCCCAGCTACCGCAAGGTCAACCCGGCCGACGCGCCCATCCTGTTTCTGGCGCTGACCTCGCCGTCGATGAACCTGGCCGACCTGCAGGACTTTGCCGAGCACCTGATCTCGCCCACCTTGTCCACGCTCAACGGCGTGGCCCAGGTCAACATCTTCGGTGCCAAGCGGTTTGCGGTGCGGGTGCGGGTCGACCCCAGCGCGCTGGCCGCCCGCAACCTCAGCCTCGACGAATTGCGCCAGGCCTTGACGGCCGCCAACTCCAACTCGCCGGTGGGCACGCTGGAGGGCCCACGCCAGATCCTGACCTTGCAGGCCAACCAGCAACTGCGCAATGCCGCCGAGTTTGCCGAACTGATCGTCAGCGTGCGCGGTGGCAACCCGGTGCGGCTGCGCGAGGTGGCGCAGGTCGAGGACAGCTACGAGACGCTCAAGAGCTCGGCCAGCTTCAACGGCGAGACCTCGATCACCGTGGCCATCCAGCGCCAGCCCGACGCCAACACGGTGGCGGTGGTCGATGCGATCAAGGCCAAGCTGCCTGCCTTCCGGGAGCAACTGCCCCAGTCGGTTCGCATCAACGTGGTCAACGACCGGTCGGTGTCGATCCGCGACGCGCTGCACGATGTCACGCTGACGATGCTGGGCACGATCGTGCTGGTGGTGCTGGTGATCTTCTTGTTTCTGCGGCGCTTTGTGGCCACCGTGATCCCGACGCTGTCGCTACCGGTCTCGCTGCTGGGCGCGCTGGCGATGCTCTGGGCCTTTGGCTACACCATCGACAACATCTCGCTGCTGGGCCTGACGCTGGCCGTGGGCCTGGTGGTGGACGATGCGATCGTGATGCTCGAGAACATCATGCGTCACGTCGAGGCCGGCGAGCCGCCGTTCCAGGCCGCGCTGCGCGGCTCAAGGGAGGTCGGTTTCACGATCCTGTCGATCTCGATCTCGCTGGTGGCGGTGTTCATCCCGATCTTTTTCATGCCGGGCGTGATCGGCCTGCTGTTCCATGAGTTTGCGGTGATCGTCGGGCTGGCGGTGGTGGCCTCGGCCTTTGTGTCCTTGACCTTGGTGCCGATGCTGGCCAGCCGTTTTCTGTCGGACGAGGCGCACAAAAAGCCGCCCGGAATCATGGTGCGGGGCTTTGAGCGTGCATTCGACGCGATGCTGCGCGGCTACAGCCGCACGCTGGACGGCGCGCTGCGCTGGCGCAAGTCGGTGCTGGCGCTGGCCGCTCTCACGCTGGTGGCCACCGCCTGGCTGTTCAACGACATCCCGAAGGGGTTTTTCCCGCAGGAGGACATTGGCCAGATCAACGTCAGCACCGAGGGTGCCGAAGACGTGTCGTTCGAGGAGATGCTGCGGCTGCAGCAGCAGGTGGCGGCGCTGATCCGCGAAGACCCGGCCGTGGCCACCGTCAGCTCGTTCAACGGCGGTCAGGGCTCGCAAAACACCGGCCGCCTGTTCATCAACCTGAATCCGCGTGCTGAGCGGCCGCCCATGAAGGTGGTGATCGAAGGACTGCGCCAGCGGCTGCGCAGCGTGGCCGGCATCAGCGTGTTCATCCGGCCGACGCAGAACCTGCAACTCGGCGGCCGGCCCAGCAAGGCGCAGTACCAGTACATCCTGCAAAGCGTGCAGGCCGGTGAGTTGAACGACTGGGCCGTCAAGCTGCAAGAAAAGCTGCGTGCCGACCCGCTGTTCCGCGATGTCACCAGCGATTCGCAGCTGCGCGGCTTGCAGGCCAGCCTGGAGATCGACCGGGTGCGCGCCAATGCACTCGGCGTGTCGATCGACGCAATCCGCTCCGGCTTGTTTTCGGCCTTTGGCGAGCGCCAGGTCAGCACCATCTTCACCACTGTCGACAGCTACCAGGTGATCATGGAGGTGGCCCCCGCTGCCAAGGCCGACGAGAGCGCGCTGGGCGGCGTCTACGTGCGCGCCAGCACCGGCGCGCTGGTGCCGATGTCAAGCTTTGCCACCGTCCGCCGCACGGTCGGGCCGACCTCGATCAACCATGTGGGCCAGTTGCAGGCGGTCACGGTGTCGTTCAACCTGGCGCCCGGTGCGGCGCTGGGCGACGCCACCAACCGCATCGATGCGGTGCGGCAAGAGATCCGCCTGCCCGACTCGGTCATCACCGCCTACGGCGGCGATGCGGCCGTGTTCAAGAACTCGCAAGGCAGCCAGGTGGTGCTGATCGTCGGCGCCTTGCTGGTGATCTACGTGCTGCTGGGCGTGCTGTACGAGAGCTACATCCACCCGATCACGATCCTGGCCGGCCTGCCGTCGGCGGCGGTGGGCGCGCTGTTGACGCTCAAACTGTTCGACATGGACCTGACGCTGATCGCCACCATCGGCATCCTGCTGCTGATCGGCATCGTCAAGAAAAACGCGATCATGATGATCGACTTTGCGCTGGACGCGCAGCGCCACAGCGGCATGACCCCGCAGCAGGCGATCCGTGAGGCCTGCGTGCTGCGCTTTCGGCCGATCATGATGACCACGCTGGCTGCGCTGATGGGTGCGCTGCCGATTGCGCTGGGCCTGGGCGCCGGCGCCGAGTTGCGCCAGCCGCTGGGCGTGGCGGTGGTGGGCGGGTTGCTGTTCTCGCAGGCCATCACGCTCTACATCACGCCGGTGATCTACCTGGCGCTGGACCGCTTCTCGGGCGAGGGCCCGGTGCTGACACCCGAGGCCAGCGTGGCGGCAAGCGCTGCAACAACGACAACAAGCTGACCATGACGCCCCTCATCCTCACCGTCGCGCCCAACGGCGCCTACAAACAGGCCAGCGACCACCCGGCGGTGCCCGTGACCGCTGCGCAACTGGCCCGAGATGCCAAGACATGCCTGGACGCAGGCGCCGCGATGCTGCACTTGCACATCCGCGACGCCCACGGCCGCCACAGCCTGGACGTGGCAGGCTACCGCGAGGCCTTGCGGGTGGTGCACTCGGCCGTGGGCCCGGCCTTGGTGCTGCAGGTCACCAGCGAGGCCGCCAAGGTCTATGGCGCGCCGGCGCAGATCGCGATGGTGCGGGCGCTGCGGCCCGAGGCGGTGTCAGTGGCCCTGCGTGAGCTCGATCAGCCCGAGATCGGCGCGACGGGCCTGGCCGACTTCTTCGGCTGGCTGGCGCGGGAGCGCGTCATGACCCAGGTCATCCTCTACGACAGCGCCGACCTGGCGCGCTGGCAGGCCCTGCGCGCCGACGGCACGGTGCCCGACGCGCCCTGGTTCTTGCTGTTTGTGCTGGGCCGCTACAGCGTGGGGCAGGTGTCGAGCCCGCTGGACCTGCTGCCATTTGTGGCCGCCCACAGCGGCCCCGAGCCCTGGGCGATGTGTGCCTTTGGCGCCGCCGAGCACGCCTGCGCGATGGCCGCTGCGGCGTTGGGCGGCCATGTCCGGGTCGGCTTCGAAAACAACCTGCTGACCAAGGATGGCAGCATCGCACCCGGCAACGCCGCGCTGGTGGCCCAATCTGCCGACATCGCCCGGTGCCTGGGCCGGCCTCTGGCCAGCGCGGCCGATATCCGCCAGCGCTTCGCGGGCTGAGCGCCGAGGTACCTGTGCCGGCGCAATCCCGCCCCCTTTGAGCCCTCCCATCCCGGACACCCGATGCAAAGCCTCTTCCAATCCACCCAGGCCGCGGTGCGCTGTGGCGCCCTGCTGGCGGCCGCCGCTGCCTTGACGCCACAGCCGCTGCTGGCACAAACCCCTGGGGCCTACCCCAACCACGTCATCCGCTTTGTCGTGCCCTACCCGCCGGGTGGCCCGACCGACCTGATGGCGCGCTTGCTGCAGCCCGAGCTGCAAACCCGGCTTGGCCAGACCGTGGTGATCGAGAACAAGGGCGGTGCGGGTGGCAATGTGGGCAGTGCCGAGGTGGCCAAGCAAGCGCCAGCTGACGGCTACACCTTGCTGCTGGCGGCCAGCGGGCCGATGGCGGTCAACGGCAGCCTGTACCGCAGCATGAACTTCAGCGCGCTGACCGACCTGGCGCCGGTGATCCAGATCTCGTCTTTTCCACTGCTGTTCGAGGTCCATCCCTCGACCGGCATCAAGACCGTCAAAGAGTTCATCGCCCAGGCCAGGTTGCGGCCGGGCGACCTGAGCTACGCCTCGGCCGGCAACGGCACGCCGCAGCACCTGGCCGGTGAGATGTTTGGCAAGGCGGCGGGCGTCAAGCTGGCGCACATCCCGTACCGCGGCGCCGGCCCGGCGCTCAACGACCTGGTCGGCGGCCAGGTCAAGGTGATGTTCGACGTGCTCGGCAGCTCGCTGCAGTTCGTCAAGACCGACAAGCTGGTGCCGCTGGCCGTCACGTCGGCCCAGCGCAGCCCGGCGCTGCCCAACGTGCCGACCATGGCCGAGGCCGGCCTGCCCGGCTTCGAGACCACGGCCTGGCACGGCATCGTGGTGCGTGCGGGCACGCCCGAGCCGATCATCGCCAAGCTCAACACCACCTTGAACGCCATCTTCAAGGACCCCGCATTCCGCAAGAAGTGGGAGGACCTGGGCACGCCGGTGGTCGCCGGCACTGCCGAGCAGTTCGGCCAGCTGATCCGGACCGAGTCTGTGCGGCTGGGCCGGGTGGTGCGGGAGTCGGGCGCAACGGTGGACTGAGGGCGCCTCGGCGGGCTGGCCCCAGCACCATGGGTTCGCTGTCTTGCCAAGCCCGACCCTCATGGCCAGTTCCCCGGCCGCTGCCACCCACACCGCCACTGCCGTGGCGGTCAACCGCCATGCCGGTCTGGACTTGTTGCGTGCCGCCGCCACCCTGCTGGTGGTGTTCCACCACGCGGCCATCACCTACGGCGCCCAGGGTGGCTGGTTCTACCAGGAGCTGGCGCCCGGCGATGCCTGGTCGTCACGCCTGCTGAGCTTTTTTTGCGCCCTCAACCAGGCATGGTTCATGGGCTTGTTTTTTTTGCTGGCCGGCTACTTCACGCCACCCGCGCTGGCGCGCAAGGGGG
>JANYKR010000108.1 GCA_025358155.1 Betaproteobacteria bacterium | reverse complement strand
TCGCCAGCGTGCGGGCACCGAGCTGGAAGCTCAGGCTGCGGATGCCGGGCAGCGGCTCCAGAGCGCGGCGGATTTCGCCCTCCGCGTGATCACAGCAGGCGGTACCGCTGCACGCGGTGGCGCCCCCGATAGGCTTGGTCTTGGTATCCATGCTCGGATTGGAAACCCTGTAGTGGGTTTAGAGTCAAGCATGTGGGTGCATCACCCTGGACCTTCACATTGGAGCGATCGCATGAAGATCGGGGAACTCGCCAAGACGACGGGAACGCAGGTCGAGACCGTGCGCTTCTATGAGCGCGAAGGTCTGCTGCCGAAGGCGGCGCGTACCGAGGGCAACTACCGCGTCTATTCGCAGGCGCATGCGGAGCGGTTGGGCTTCATCCGCAACTGTCGGAACCTGGACATGACGCTTAACGAAATCCGAGCGCTGCTCCGGTTCAAGGATGCGCCTTCGGAGAACTGCGGTGACGTGAACTCGCTGTTGGATGAGCACATCGGGCATGTCGCTGAACGGATTCGTGAATTGAGGGTGCTGGAAAGCGCCTTGAATGCGCTGCGTCTCCAATGCGGCGAGGCGCATGCCGCCAAGGACTGCGGCATCCTTCAGGGCCTGTCGGATGCGAGTAAGGCAGCGCCGATCAAATCTCGGCGATCAGCGCATGTGAGTGGCTCGCACTGATCCATCCGCAGCACCGCGCAACATGCGATGCTGATTGCGGAGGTCGAGCACGGAAGCACACTGAACATCACGGCCGACTGGGGGCGCCCCCCCCGTGCCAATATGACCTGCGCCACCTACCCCTGAGAGATCAGTGAGCAAAGAGGTAGGTATGACGAATAGCCAAAAACCCAAGGTTTCGATGCACGCAGTGAATGTTTCTTCTGATCCGGGCGCCGTCGATCCCGCCCGCCAGCAATTCCGAGGTTGTGCCACGTGCCCGGCGGCGCATGTTCACCAACGCCGACAAGCGCCGCATCCTGCAGGCCGCCGACCTGTGCACCAGGCCCGGCGAGGTCGGCGCACTGATGCGCCGCGAGGGCGTGTATTCGTCCTCGCTGAGCACCTGGCGCCGTCAGCGCGAGGTCGCCGACCTGGCCGCGCTCGCGCCGCAAAAGCGCGGACCCAAGCCCGACCCCGCGCGCATCGACGCGCTGCAGATCGCCCAGCTCACCCGAGAGCGCGACAAGCTGCGGGTTGAGCTCGGCAAGGCACAGCTCGTGATCGAGGTCCAAAAAAAAAGTTGCCGCGCTGCTCGATCTCCTGGCGACCCAGGACAAGGGCGGGAACACCTGATGGCCGCCGTGCAAGAACTCACCCCCGCGCTCGGCGCCGGCGCGGCGTGTCGGGCCTTGGGCCTGTGGCGTGGTGTACCCGCACGCCAGCAGGCACGTTCGCACCGCCGAACCCTGGTGGGGCCGCCGCGGCCACGCGCGCCCAGGCCTTGCCCGCCCCTGGCCCTGGACGCCCAGGAGCAGCAGGCGCTGCTGGCCGCCCTGAACAGCGAGCGCTTCGCCGACACCGCGCCTGCGGCCGTGCACGCCACGCTGCTGGACGAGGGAACGTAGCTCGGCTCGGTGCGCACCATGGACCGGTTGCTGGCGGCCAGCGGCGGCTGCAGCGAGCGGCGCAATCAGCTCACCCACCCGGCCTACACCAAGCCCGAGTTGCTGGCCATTGCGCCCAACCAGGTCTGGTCGTGGGACATCACAAAGCTGAAGGGGCCGGCCAAGTGGACGTGCTTCCACCTGTACGTGATCCTCGACATCTTCAGCCGCTTCGTCGTGGGCTGGCTCATCGCGCCGCGCGAGTGCTCCGAACTCGCCGAGCAACTCATCGCCGACACCGTGGCGCGGCACGACGTCGAGCCCGGCATGCTGACCCTGCACGCCGACCGGGGTGCGGCCATGCGCTCCAAACCGGTGGCCAGCCTGTTGATCGATCTGGACATCGCCAAGAGCCACAGCCGGCCTCACGTCTCGGACGACAACCCGTACTCGGAGTCGCAGTTCAAGACCATGAAGTACAGGCCCGAGTTCCCCGAGCGCTTCGGGTGCATCGAGGACGCACGAACCCACTGTCAAGCCTTCTTCGTCTGGTACCACGATCAGCACTGCCACAGCGGCATCGGCTACATGACACCGCACAGCGTGCACTACGGCCTGGCTGCCGACATGCGCGTCATCCGCCAGGCCACGCTCGACGCCGCATTCCTGGCAAACCCCAGCCGCTTCAAAAACAAGAGGCCTCAGCTACCGCCAATGCTCACGGCCGCCTGGGTCAACACGCCACCGCAGGAGAAAAAGCAGACCAATTAACCCGTCGATCGCACACTAAATTGACGCCCCCGGGTGCCGCAAATTCATTGACACGTTCCGGGTCGGCTTGCCGACCGTGGATTTCGCGTCAAAGCAGCGAAGGTGATGACGCCTTTTCTGCACAGCTGCGTCGATGGATGCGTATCCTCCCAAGAGTGCGCTTTTTCTGTAGAATGCGCATAACAGGAGCGCATCATGGAAGTCATTCGAGCGACAGAGATCAAGAACCGGCTGGGCGATGTCTTTGACACCGTTGAGCGCGATGAGAACGCCAGCATCCTCATCGAACGAAACAAGCGGCCGGTCGCGATGCTGTTCAATGCCCAGATCGCAGAGAAGATGATTCTCGGCGCATACGCACAGGGCGTCTTGCCAAGAGCTACCGCCATGAGTCAACTTGGGCTTGAGTGGTACGGAGATCTGCTGGAGCGAATGAATGAACACGGCATCAAGCGCCCACAAGTGTCGCAGTCTGATGCTGATGTCATGGATTCGGCAATGGAGCAAGTGTTCTCGCCTGAAGGCCTCGAGAAGCGTACGGTTCCCAGCAAAGCGCCAAGGCTCCGATGAGCAAAAAGATCAAGTTGGTGCTGCCAGACACTGGGCCGCTGATCACCCTTGCGCACGCGGATGCGTTGGATGCGCTGCTGGTTTTCGATCCTGATCATGTCCAACTCGTCATCACTGACATGGTGCAGTTCGAGGCTACGCGTCAGCGCACGACACACGCCGACGCACAGCGGATCGTGGACTTCATCCAAAAGTACGCAGGGCGGGTCGTGATCGAGCAGACCTCATTTGGTCAAATGGCAATTTCGGCAGGGCAGACCTACGAGCACTACAGGGACAGCGAGCAGGTCAGAAACTTCTACGCTGAGCGGAAAATGGCTGCTCCAGCGCCTCTTGCACACGACAGTGGGGAGTTGTCGATCAACAGTTACGTGACCAAGCTGATTGGTCAGCCACCTGGCCCGCCTTGCCTGGTCATCGCCGAAGATGATTTCTTTCTCCGCTCGACTCCCGGCGCGTTGCCTGGAAATGCCCACATCATCTCGACCGCGCGACTTCTCGCCAAAATCGAGGAGCTCGATCCACGGTTCAGTGCGCGCAAGGTACTCGACGCGGCCGCGGCATTCAACGGGCGCAATCCAAATCGAGCGGTAGTTGACGATCCTGCCGCAAAGATCAAAGGCGGAACAGCGTGGGGCGAGTCGCTGAACGCGAGCAACCTGACCAAGAAGCTCATTCAAGCTGGTACGAGCCGCATTCCCGGCAAGAAGGTCTCTGATTCGAAGGGGCAGAAGTGAGCGACATCTTGTCGGTTGGAGAGGCAGCCAAGCCTATAGGGGCGAGTTCGCTATCCGTCATCATGTTGTGTGACGCCGGCAAACTTGAGGTGGTCAGCTTGAGTGCAGATGGCCATCGAAGCATCGCGTCTGCGTCGGTCCAGCACTGCCTGGTGCAGCTGCAGTTCCAGAACGGAGATGCACCCACCGTGGCCGCACTGGAGATGTTGGTCTCCTGGCATCGAACCTGGGTCCGGCGGCCCCGTCCAGGCGGCCTCAGGGGGCGTTTGTTGGCTTCTCAGAAGACCAGGAAGACATGGCGCTCATGACGCTTACCGCCGAAAGCGCCTGAATGAGCCTGTGACGACGCCTAGTATCTCGAGTGAGCCCTTGGGGTGGATCGGCTTGAACGCGGCGTTGGCGGGCTCGAGGATCCAGGTCTCTTGCGACCCATTGGCACGCAGGCGCTTCACGGTGATCTCTTGGTCCACCACCGCGACGACGATGTCACCGGCCTTTGCCTGGGTGGACTGATCGACCACGACGATGTCGCCGTCCAGCAGGCCGGCGTCCATCATCGAATCGCCCTTGACCCGGCAGTAGACCGTCTGGTCAGCGGAAGTACGCCGTTGCTTTTCCCAGGATGTCGCGCTCCATCTTCACGCGCGCCAGCTCGGCCCGCAGCCGGCTGTTCTCCATCTGCTCAGCGCTCACGACCTTGCTGTCGGCACCCTTGAGCTTGCCCTGCCGCTCCGCCTTGACCCAGTTGAACGGCGTCTGCTCCACCACGCCCAGCGACCGGGCCGCCGCCGCAATGCTCTGCCCTCCGGTCACCAGCCGCACAGCGTCCTGCTTGAACTCCAGCGTGTAGCGCGCCCGCACCGCCTTCGTCATTTCCGTACTCCTTGCTTGCATTGAAACACTCAGCAAGGGGTACGTTTTCCGGGGGCTGGGGCGCGACAATGATCTTGTCCGGCGCATTGCCGCATCAAAAGTGTTACTCGTGCTGACCCGTTGCCTCACGTAACTTGCTACCCGTCGGATGGTCCGGCAGGGGCAGAACGACGTGACGAGGCAAATCAGCATGGCAACACGTAAGGAGTTGGTCGACGCAC
>JANYKR010000104.1 GCA_025358155.1 Betaproteobacteria bacterium | reverse complement strand
ACCTGGCAGCGAAAGTTGCCAGGTTGTTTGTCTTGGGCGCCGCCTCGGCTCTGCAGGGCTGCCAGGCGTGGCCTTTGACCTCACTGCGGCTGTCGTCTCCACCGCCGGCTCAGGCAGCCATGCTGGCTGACCCGAGGCCCGCTGCGATCAGCTACAGGTCGCGCAGCGCCACCTCGATCAGGCTTGCAAAGCGCTCACGGTCGCCCAGATCTTGCGCCAGCAGCAGGGCCAGTTTGACCAGCAGCAACTCGGTCTTGTCGGCCGGAGCCGCGCCAATGGCCTCGGCCAGCAGGTCGTAGACCTGTTCCAGATCGGGCAAGCTGAGGGTCTGGGGTGGGGTGTGAGTCATCGAGACGCTGGGTTGCGGGTCTGCGGGAGCTTGGGCAAGCGGGTTCAGATCAGCGCCAGGGCGCGCACCAGCGCCGCATCCAGGCGCTGCGCGTCGAGCCGCAGCCAGCGCGCGCAGACATGCTGGTCGGGCCGCAGCAGGTAGGCGGCACAGCCGTCGACCGCGCCCAGGTGGCCAGGCAGCCGGCCGAGGCTGTCCACCAGCACGCAGTCTGCGACGTGTGACTGTCCGGTGCTTTTGGTCACGCCCTGGCTCACGGTCAGCACCTGCAAGCGCAGCCCACGCTCGCGCCAGCGCTGGACGCAGGCGCGCAACTCGGCCAGGGCCGGATTGCCCGGTGCCGGGTCGGCAGGGCCGGCGCAGTCGCCCAGCAGCAGCAGGCCAAAGCTGCCGCCCGCCGCGCCGCACAACGCGTCCAGCAGGTAGTCGGCTGAATCCGGGTCGGCCAGGGCGCCATCGGCCGCATCCAGCCTGAGGTTGGGCAGTGGTGAGCCGGCGGGCGGGCCGGCGCTGAATTGCGCGTTGTCGTCGTCTGCAGCGTTGAGCGGCGAATCGGCATAAGCGTGAGGCCGCGAGGTGCGCCAGTGGTAGAGCGGGCGCACAAAGTCTTGCGTCAGCGACAGCGACAGCACCGCGTCGCGCAGCAGCTTGAAGCCGGGTGTGGGCGGCGTCATGAAGCGGGTGCTCTTGCCGGCCTCGTCGATGATTTCGCGTGCGGCGGCCACACGCTCATGGCTGTAGCTGCCCAGCAAGCCGCCGCTGGCTTGTGGCGCAGCCGCAAGCGCTGCCGTGCCGCGCAATGCCAGGCCCAACTTCCAGGCCAGATTTTGCGCATCTTGCAAACCGGTATTGGCGCCGCGCACGCCGAAGATCGGCAGCAGGTGGGCGGCGTCGCCGACAAACGCGATGTGGCCGTGCAGGTAGTCGGGCAGGGTCAGCGCCCGGGCCGAGTAGACCGAACACCAGTCCAGCTCCCAAGCCGCGCCGGCATGGCCGATCATTGCCAGTTGGGCATCGATGCGGGCTTGGAGCGAGTCGGGCTGCAGCGCTTGTTCGGGCGACTCGCCCGGCGGCAGCTGGTAGTCCACCCGCCAGAGGCCCTCGGGTTCACGGTGCATCAGCACGGTGTTGCCGGGGTTCCAGGGCGGGTCGAAATAGGCCAGGCGCTCGGTTGGCAGTGGCAGGTCAACGCGGATGTCGGCAATCACGAACCTGCCCTCGTACGCCGCGCCTTCGAGCTTGAGGCCGCAGAGCTGGCGCAGCGTCGAGCGTGCGCCATCGGCCGCCACCACCCAGGTCGCGGTCTGGCTGTATTCGCCCTGCGGGGTGTCGATGCGGAGGGTGACCTCGACGCCGTTGTGCAGCAGTGCGGTCACCTTGTGGCCCCAGCGCAGCTCGATCAGCGGCTGGCGCGCTACCGCCTCCAGCAGGTACTGCTCGACAAACTGCTGCTGCAGGTTGTTCATCGGGGCAAAGCGCTCGTCATCGCTGTGCGGCGCCTCCATCCGAAATACCTGTTGGCCGCGGTAGAACGAGTTGCCAAAGCGCCAAGGCAGGGCCTTGGCCACCACCGCCTTGGCCACCCCGACTTGCTGCAGGATCTCCATCGAGCGGCGGGTGAAGACGATGGCGCGGCTGCCCTCGCTGACCTGGCGCTCGGCCTCGATCAGCACGCAGCGCACACCTTGCTGCGCCAAGCCGAGCGCCGTGACCAGGCCGATCGGGCCGGCACCCACCACCAGAGCCGGCACCACGCTGGCACAGGCTGGCAGCGGCGCTGCATCAAACACCTGGTACGGGTAGTAGATCGAGCGGCGCGGCTGGGCGGCGGGCAGGTGCATGGCGGCGCTGCCTGCGACTCAGGCCGACAGGATGGCCAGATTGATCAGATGTGCGCCATCGCCAGGCCGCCCAGCGCTACGCCCAGGCCCGCCACGCCCAGCACGCCGTAGCCCAGCCACTTGCGGCGGGTCAGCAAGGCAATGGCAGCCAGCGCAATCGAGATCTGCAGTGCGGTGGTGGCCTGGGCCCAGCGGTGGTGCAGGTGCAGTTGCTCATCAGATTGTTTGTCCCAGGCGTTGGAGTCGGCCTCCAGCTTTTCGGCGGCGAGCTTGATCTCGGCCTTTTCTTTTTTGTAGCGATCCACCTCTTGCTGGTATTGCGGCTTTTTGTCTTCGGGCACCAAGGCTATTGCCAGCTCGGCCATGTTCTGCTTGCTGCTCTTGGACTGGTAGTAGTTCCACTGGTTGCTGGCTTCGGTCTTCTTGATGGCCGCGTTGTTCTTGAACAGGCCGGCATTGGCTTGGGTGGCGCCACCCTGGTAGGAGAACAGCGCACCGATGGTGGCCAGCAACGCCGTCAGCACAGCGATACGCCCAGTAAAACTGTCCGTGTCGCCATGCTGGGCGGCGTGTTCGATCGCGTGGTCGTGCGGGCCGTGGACATGGAAGCCGTGGTCTGACATGGGGTGATGCTCCTGAGGGGCTCAGCGGTGGCGCTGGTAGGTGACAAAGGCAAAGCTGCAGGCCGGCGGACCGTCGCTGTGCAGGGTTTCGCGCGCAGTTTCGCTGAAGTCGGCGCGGCGCCAGGGCGGGAAGCTGGTGTCGCCCGGCAGGTCGGCATCGATCTCGGTGAGCAGCAGCTGGTCGGCCAGCGGCAACGCCTCGGCGTAGAGCTGGCCGCCGCCGATGACAAGCATGCGCGCTGCAGCATTGCGGACCGCCGCGATGCGCGCCAGTGCCAGGGCTTGCGCCAGGCTGTGCGCCACTTGCGCGCCGGTGCAGGCCCAGCCCGGCTGACGGGTGACGACGATGTTGTCGCGCCCGGGCAGCGGCCGGAACCGTGCGGGCAACGAGTCCCAGGTCTTGCGGCCCATGATCACCGGGCAGCCCATCGTCTGGCGCCGGAACCAGCGCTTGTCTTGCGGCTCGTGCCAGACCAGATCAGCGCCTTGCCCGATGCTGCCGTTGCGGGCCACCGAGGCGATCAGCACCAGGGCGGGTGCGCCAACAGCGCCGAAGCTCATACCGCCACCGGCGCCTTGATCGCCGGATGGTGCTGGTAGTTTTGCAGCACAAAGTCCTCATAGCGGTAGTCGAAGATGCTGTCCGGGCGGCGCTGGATCTGCATGTCGGGGTACGCGTAGGCGGCCCGGCTCAGCTGCAATTCGGCCTGGGCCAGGTGGTTGTTGTAGAGGTGGCAATCGCCGCCGGTCCAGATGAAGTCGCCCAAGTCCAGGTCGCACTGCTGGGCCAGCATTTGGGTCAGCAGCGCGTAGCTGGCGATGTTGAAGGGCACGCCCAGGAAGATGTCGGCGCTGCGCTGGTAGAGCTGGCAGCTGAGCTTGCCGCGGCCGCCCGGCTCGGTGGCCGGCGCCACATAAAACTGGAAAAACGCATGGCAGGGCATCAGTGCCATCGCCTCCAGCTCGGCCACGTTCCAGGCGCTGACGATGATGCGGCGGCTGTCGGGATGGGTCTTGAGCTGCTGCACCACCTGGGCGATCTGGTCGATGTGGCCTCCGCCGGGAGTGGGCCAGGTGCGCCACTGCACGCCGTAGACCGGCCCCAGGTCGCCATCAGGCCGGGCCCATTCGTCCCAGATCGTGCAGCCG
>JANYKR010000030.1 GCA_025358155.1 Betaproteobacteria bacterium | reverse complement strand
TGACCTCAAGCTCCTCTTCGAGCTTCTTGATCGCCACGCTGAGGGTGGGCTGCGAGACAAAACAAGCCTCGGCGGCCCGGCCGAAATGGCGCTCGCGGGCGACGGCAACGATGTAGCGCAGTTCGGTGAGCGTCATGCAGCAAGAGTCTACGCGGGAAGAAAAAAGGGCCGCTCACGCGGCCCTTCAGACTTGGTATTTGCCAGGGTCTGCGGACCCCGGCGTTGCCTGTCACTGTCAGTGGTTGTCGATGAACACCACGGTCGAGCCGATCTTGCTGATGGCCATCGGGTCGGTGTTGTCAAAGAACGTCAGGGTGCCCAGGTACCGCTGACCGGCAGGCACTGACCAACCCAGGCCGATCGATGCCGTACCACCGGCGTAGACGTTGGTGGGAGCGCTGGCCTTGAGCGTCTGCACGCCGCTGGCCGGGCCGACAACCCAACTCGACAGGGTGTAAGTCTGGCCTGCACCCACACTGTACGGCGTCACGCAAGCGGAGTAGGTACCAGCCGCCGGTGCGGACAAGGTCACCACCTCCTCCGACGTTGAACCACCGCTGGAGCCGATGTTGCTGCCGGTACCGTTGGGGCCGTTGAACACATCCAGGTCGAGGTCGGTCAGCCCAGACATGCCTGTTGAGGTGGTGTCGGCATCAAACAGCTGGAAGCGAGCGATCTGCGCACCTGCGGGCACCGCAAAGTTGAAGCATTGCGCGCTGCCCGGCGTGATGCTGCTGGTGTTGCGCGTGGCAGGTACCAGGCCCACCGGCGTCACCGACATCTTGCCGGTGTAGGCCGAAACAACCGAAACCACCTTGGTCCCCGTGCCCGAGGCACGGGTGTCGGTGACCTGCGCTGGCGCCGAGAAGCCAACCGCACGAACGCTCAGCGGGCTCACCACGTTCTTCACACCGTCGCTCCAGGTCAGCGTGCCGAAGCCCCAGGTGTTCACTGCGGCCGAAGTACGGGTCACGGTGACACTGAAGCTGCCGGTAGCACCGGCGGCCAGGGTCAGGCTGTTCGGGCTGACCGACGCAGTCCAACCGACCGGCGGGCTGGTGCTGGCGACGAAGGTACCGGAAGCGCCGGAGACGTTGGTGACCTTGCGGGTCAGGGTCATGGCGCCCGGCACGCTGGCAGCGGTGATCGAGGCCAGGTTCAGGTTTTGCGCAGCAACGCTGCCCAGCGCGGCGCAGTTGCCGATACCGGGCGGTGGCGTCAGACTCAGACCGCACAAGAAGCGGCCGTAGTCCGCCGGGCTGGCGTCGTACACCAACGACGGCGAGCTGGCACCGTTCGGATTGATGTGGCCGGCGCCGTAGCCCCAGCGGTCGGTGTCGGTTGCGCCACTGGCCAGCTTGACGGCATTGGTCGTGGTCATCAGCGCCGACTTGATCGCAGCAGGCGACCAGGTCGGGTGCTGCTGGCGCAGCAGCGCGGCCACGCCGGCAACGTGCGGGCTCGACATCGAAGTACCCTGCAGCGAGGCTGCGTTGGCTCGGGGCGTGTAGGTGCCGGTGATCGTGGCATCGTGCTGGGCTTGGGTTTGCGAGTCGTCGATGTAGCCGGCAAGCACGTCAACCCCTGGGGCGGTGACGTCTGGCTTCAGGATGTTGCCGTTGGCCTTGTTCGGGCCACGCGACGAGAAGTCGGCCATCACCGGCGCCACGATCGGCGGCGGTGCCGAGGGCGGCGAAATCGTGCCCGTGGCAGCTGCCCCAGCCGAAGTGACGTAGGCGTAGATCGAGGCGCGCTCGGCCAGCTTCAGGTGCACCGCCGGCACCGAATGGAAGTCGGCCACCAGGCTATCGGCGGCTGCGGATGCGTTGACCAGCACCATGCCGGCGCCCCCGACGCGCTTGACCTCGGCGCTCTTGTCAACCCGTGCACTGACACCTCGGTCGCAGACCACGATCTTGCCGACGGCGGCGGTCGCGCTCAAGGCGTTGGCGAAGCAACGCTGTGCATCGGCAACGGTTTGTCCAGCTGCAGGAATGTCCTTGGCCAGGACCACGGAGGCGGTCACCACGCCGCCGAAGACGGACGCGCCATTGCGGTGCGCAGCCAGGTCACCGGTGGTGAAGTCAGCCAATGACTGGCGGTCGTGAGTGGACGCGGCCACGGTCATCAGCCAGGGGCTCATGTGCGCAACTTCGTTGCCCGGGCCGCTGTTGCCGGCCGAGGCCGCAACAAACACGCCGGCAGCCGTGGCGTTCAGGTAGGCGATCTCGATCGGATCGGTGAAGTTGGTCTTGGTGCCGCTGACCGAGTAGTTGATGACGTCAACGCCATCGGCAACCGCATCGTCGATCGCCTTCAGGATGTCGGCGGTTTGACCTCCGTCATTGGTTGGCGTGGTGCTTGCGGTCCACAACGCTTTGTAGACCGCAATCCGGGCACGCGGCGCCATGCCGGAAATGTTGCCGATGGCGGTGCCATTGACGAATGAGTTGACACGCTCATTGCCGCCAGAGGTCGAGGCGGTGTGGGTGCCGTGACCTGCGCCATCACGCGGCGAGATGTATTCCAGCCGCGGGTGCAGGGTGTAGGCGCCGCCGCTGGCGGCTGCCCCAGCAATGAAGGCTGTGCCGTAATGCCGAGCACCGATCAGCTTGTTGTTGCACATCGCTGCCGTGAAGCCTTGGCCAGTGACGCAAGCGCCTTTCCACTTGACAGGCGGTGCGCCGTAGGCCGGGATACCGGCGCCGTTGTAGGCCACCAGGTTGCCCAAGCCGTCGACCTTGTCGCCAAAGGACGCCACTTCAGGCCA
>JANYKR010000327.1 GCA_025358155.1 Betaproteobacteria bacterium | reverse complement strand
CGATGCGGCGGGTCTACGGCGGAGCCCGCTGGCCCCGGCTGCTGCGCGGCGCGCTGGTGAGCCTGCTGTACGCCATCACGCTGAGTCTGGTGGTGGGTGGCGTGGGGCTGTGGAGCTTTTTGGTTTGAGCTTGGCCGGTGCGCCGGCAGGCCCGCAGCAGCGGGCGGCCGGTGGGCGCCCGTAGGTGGCGGTTGGTGGCGGTTGGGGCAGGCTGTCAGCTTGGGGGTTTGCGATCCGCCCTGCGGTGCAAAAGCACTCAGCAGAACAAACGCTCCAAGCCTGCGCCACCAGCGTTCACGCCGCGCGGGCCGAGTTGTCGGCCTGAGCGCCGTTGTAGCTGCGCAGCCCATTCAGATCGAGGACGGTCGCGCCGCCAAATTTGACGCACAGCAGACCCGCGCGCTCGAGTTCGTGCAGCGCTTCATTGGTGCGCTGGCGTGACACGCCGGAGAGCAAGCCGATCTCTTCCTGGCTGAGCTGGACAAAGTTGCCCACCCTCGGGTAAAGGTCGGGGTGGAACAGGCTCGCCAGGCAACGCGCAACCCGGGCGCTCGGCCCGAGCAGCCGGTCGTACTCCACCAGACCAATGAACAGGCTCAGCCGGGCGTTGAGGTGTGACAACAAAAAATGGTTGAACAGCAGGTTGGTGGTCAGCAAGCGCTTGAAGGTGTAGCGCGGGACGCAGACCAGCCGCGAATGACGCACCGCCACGCCGTCATAGCGCCAGGGCCCGGGCTTGAGCAAGGAGCCTTCTCCAGCCCAGCCGCCGGCGGTCACGCCAGTGAACGTGGCGAGCCGCCCATCGGCCTGCGACACCGACATCTTGATCAGGCCGTCGATCACGCCGACCCAGTGCTCGGCCGGGTCGCCGCAACGCATCGCATAGCCGCCTACCGGCACGCTGCGCTCGTGCGATTGGCGCGCGACGGTGTCGAGTTCAGCCTCGCTCAGTGCGGTGGCCCAGAGGCTGTTACGCAGCATCGATTCAAGGGTCTGCATCCTGGTCTCCCAAGGGTTCAGTTCTCGGCGGGCCAGTGACTGTTGCTGCCTTGGCAGCTGCCGCGGCCTGCGCGTTTTTACGCGCCAGCACGCCGCTTGGATGCACCTGGAAAACACCGATCGGAGATGTCGTTGCAACGACAACCTCCCCTTGGCAAGGTCTGCAAGATTCGCCGTACCCCCTCACAGGAGACACCACGATGAGCGACCCGGACACCACCAACACCCCCGCCAAGCAGGGCTCGAACCACGGGCAGGCGCTGCCGCTGCGGCGACGCAGCCTGCTCGCCTTTGCTGCCTCCGCGCCAGTCGCAACCACCGCAGCGGGCCTGCTCGGCACGTCGACCGCCGCCGAGGCACTGCCGCTGCCGTTGACGCCGCCCGACAGCGTCGATCTCTACGACGTCGGCGACTCGCTGGTCCAACTCGGCGCGCCGACGATGCCGCTGGTGCAGTTGTCGATAGACAGCGCAGGCGTCTACACGATGGCGCTGCCTCGGCTGGAGCAAGGCACCGGCATCGCGACCGCCGTGGCAATGATGATCGCGGAAGAGGCCGGCGTGCCGCTGGCCATGGTCAGGGTCACCTCGGCCGATGCCCAGCCCGACCTGCAGTACAACCAGATCACCGGCGGCTCCTGCTCGGTTCGGGCGTTTGAGCCGGTGCTGCCCGCGATGGTGCTGGCGGCGCGGCTCAAAGCCGGCTTGCCACCCCAGGCCGGCGCGCCGCGTGACCCCTCGCAGTACAAGGTGCTGGGCAAGCGCTACGCCAAGCTGGACGCGCGAGACATCGTGACCGGCAAGAAGAAGTTCACGATGGACCAGAACGTGCCCGGCGCAGTGCCGACGATGTGCCGCATGCCCTCGACCCTGCGCGGCACCGTCGTGAGCGTCAACAACCGCGCCGCCGTGCTGGCGATGCCCGGCGTGATCGCGGTCGAGACCATCCCCAGCGGGGGTTTGATCGTGAAGATTCCGCCCGGTGTGGCGGTGATGGCCGAGACCTTCGGCCAGTGCTGGGACGCCTGCAACGCGCTCGACATCACCTGGGGCGACGGGCCGCTGAAGGGTGAGAGCGACGCGACGATTCGCGACAAGCTGCGTGCTGCGATCCCGCCTTTGCTGCCGTCGCCGCCTGGCACGGTCTCGATCAATGCCGAGTTCACCTGGCGGGCCGCATCGGCGGTGCCGCTGGAGGTGGAGTGCGCGATCGTGGATGCCACCCGTCCAGACTTCGTCGAAATCTGGGCCGGCATGCAAACCCCGATCGTCGCCGCGCAATCGACCGCCATCGAATTGGGCCTGTTGCCGACCCAGGTGCTCGCGCACTGCATTCCGAGTGGCGGCGCATTTGGCCGCCGGCTGTTCTGGGACCCGGTGCAGGTGGCCGCGCAAATATCGAAGAAGACCGGCCTGATCTGCAAGCTGATGTACCACCGCAGCGATGACATCCGCCACACCCGGATGCGGCCACCGCAGGTGCACCGGGTGCGCGCCACGCTGCTGCCGCCAACGCTGCTGCTGCCCGGCAACGTGATCAGCTACCAGCAGAGCATCGGCGCGGTGCGGCTCGATGCGCGGCACGGCTATGGCGATCTCGGCACCGCGACAACAGGCGCGCTGCCGCTGCAGGTGACCCAGACCGTCGGCAATCTGGGCTATGAGGAATTTTTCTTCAAGACCATGGTCGCGTCGCCCTACAACTTTGGCGCCTACGCCAAGCTGCTGTTCCCGGTGGCGCTGGAGATGAACACCGTCTCGTACCGCTCGGTGCATGTCCACCCCGCCCGCACGGTCGAAGAAATCATCGTCGATGAGATGGCGGCCAAGCTGGGGCGCGATCCGTTGCAGTTCCGCATGGAGTTCTTGCGCCTGGAACGCGCCAAGTCGGTGTTGCAGCGCGTGGCCGGCGCGGCGAACTGGGGCAAGGCCATGCCGGCCGGCTTTGCGCAGGGGCTGGGCGTGCACATGGAGTCGCGCTCGTTCTCGGCCTGCATCGTCGAGCTCGACGCGCGCGACCCGCTCAACTGCAAGGTAACGCGGGTGACGATGGCCATCGACGTCGGCAAGTCGATCAACCCGTCGGGCATCGAGCAGCAGTGCAACGGCGGCATTGCAGAAGCGATATCGCTGGTGCTCAAGACCGGCGTCAACATTGTCGACGGCTTGCCGCAGGAGGGCAGCTACAAGCAGTACACCTTCGCCAAGATGGCGGACTTTCCGAAGGACGTGCAGGTCATCATCATGCCCAACCTCGGCGAGGCAGCCTCGGGCATGGGCGAGGTGGCGATGACCGCACCCTCGGGCGCAATCGCCAACGCCTACGCGCGTGCCACCGGCATCAAGCCGCGCAACTTCCCGCTCAACGCGCAGCCCGTCTACACCCCAACGCCTGCCGGGCAATTGCCTGCAGTCCCGACTTTCAACTGACGAGAAAACCATGCCCAATCAAAACTTCACCGTCAACGGCACGGCTGTCAACGTCGAGGCGCCCGATGGCCTGGCGCTGCTCTGGGTGCTGCGCGACAAGCTCGGCATCACCGGCCCCAAGTACGGCTGCGGCCTCAACGTCTGCAAGGCCTGCACCTGCCTGGTGGACGGCCGTGCCGTGCAGACCTGCGTGACCAAGGTGGCGTCAGTGCGCGGCAAAAAAGTGACCACCATCGAGGGACTGGCCAACGGTGACACCCTGCACCCGGTGCAGCAGGCCTGGCTCGACATCGACGTGCCACAGTGCGGCTTTTGCCAGCCCGGCCAGATCATGGCTGCGGTCGATCTGCTGCGCCAGACCAGGACGCCGACCGACGCGCAGATCGACGCGATCGAGAACATGTGCCGTTGCGGCACCTACGGCCGCATCCGCCAGGCGATCAAGGCCGCAGCGGTCAACATGCCGTAGGCGGCATGCCGGTGCTTGCTCAGGCCTCGGCGTCCGGTGTCGGCCGGCGCCTGGTGTTGGTCGGTGCGGCGGTGTCACTCGGCGTGGCGCTGGCCTGGCTGCT
>JANYKR010000309.1 GCA_025358155.1 Betaproteobacteria bacterium | reverse complement strand
CGGCGTCGATGGTGCCCTTCTCCAGCGCCTGGTAGATTTCGCCGCCGGGGATGTTCTGCGGCACGCCGCCGATGCGCTCGACCACCTTGCCAGCAAAACCGCCAATCCTGAACTTCAGGCCCTTGAAGTCAGCCAGTGACTTGACCTCCTTGCGGAACCAACCGCCCATCTGGGCGCCGGTGTTGCCCATCGGGAAGTTGATGATGTTGTAGCCCTTGTAGAACTCACGCATCAGCTTCAGGCCATTGCCCTCATACATCCAGGCCGTCATCTGGCGGCTGTTCAGGCCGAAGGGGATGGCACAGCCCAGCGCAAAGGTCTCATCTTTGCCAAAGAAGTAATAAGGCGCCGTGTTAGCGCATTCAACGGTACCGTTTTGCACGCCGTCGACCACGCCAAAGGCGGGCATCAACTCACCGGCCGCATGCGTCGAGATGGTGAACTTGCCGCCAGTCATGTCACTGACTTTCTTGGCAAATACATCGGACACGCCAAACAAGGTGTCCAGTGACTTCGGGAAGCTCAACGCCAGGCGCCAACGGATGGTGGCTTGCGCGTGCACGATGGCAGGCGCTGTGCCAGCCGCCAAGACGCCGGCCAAGCCGGCACCATGAACAAATTTACGGCGTTCCATGCAGATCTCCTGGGCAGGTAAACAAATTAACACGCAATATTTTAGAAGGCGTGAATTGACCCATCCGGGAGTGAAAGCCCCAAGACCTCGCAAAAAATACCTGGTGCGGTCCAGGTCCGAAACGGCTGGCTCGACGGGTCGCCAGCGCCAGCTGCCGGCCGCTTCCAGGCGCCGGGAGGCTGTCGGGCAGGGTCAGGCAGCCGGTCAGGGTCAGGTTCTGCGTGACGCCGGCATGGAAAGTGGTCTTCAGGCCCGGCTGGCGGCCCGGGCAGGCAGACAAAAAAGTAGAGCTCAGGCCGATTTCAAGCCCGAAGGGCCACCCAAGCGGCAGCCCCTCGGTGGTGCGGCTACCTACTGCTTGGAGCCCTCGGTCAGGCGACGACCCAGCGACACGCCGTAGGGGGCCGCCCGAGCGGCCAGCATGGGGTCTGCCGAGCCTTTCACGCCTTTGGGCAGCACCATCGGGTTGAAGGTGATGTTCAGGCAGTCCCCACCGGCGTCTGGCGCCACCGAGGTGACCTTGAGCATGCCCAGCATCAGCTTCTTGCGGCCTTCGGGCAAGGGCACTGTGGCGCTGTCAATCTTGTCACCCGCCTGGGCCAGTTCAAGGTTGAAGTTGAAAGCCAGCTTGCCGGCCTGCGCGCGCTGGCGCAGTTCGTCGAACAAGAAAGTCGCGCCCCGGGCCTTCGCCTCGTCATCGCTCAGGCCTGCAACGCCGCCCACCGGCTCAAAAATCCACTTGCCGAATTGCGTCTCTCCCTTGGCGTTGACGAAGCCAAAGGCATGCACGCCCCAGTAGTTGACGCTGCCGAAACTGGCGGGTACCGGTTGTGAGGCGAAGTACTTGCCCTGCAACAACACCTCGGGGTTGGCATCGACAAAAGCCTTGACCTTGGCCGGATCGGCAGCCTTGGTGGCCGGATCGGGGCGCAGTGATTCCACCCGACCCAGCAGTTGCACCGGTGAGGATGCGCCAAAGACCGGCGCCGAGATATTGCCCATCTGCCAGGTCTCACCGCCAGGCAGGTTGAACTGCAGCGCCATGTTGCGCTGGCCCTTGCTGTTGTCGGCGGCCTTGGGGTTGGCGCCGCCGACCGAGAAACGCACGATCACCGGAATCGGGCTGCCACTGAATACCGAGGCAGACGACAAGGCGCGGCCCTCCGGCGAGCCGACAAACTCGCCCACTGCACAAATGCCCTTGGCACCTGAGCGGCGGTAGCCCTCGAACTTGCCATTGGTGGCCTCGAAAGCGTCGACCATGCGGGTGGGATCGACGTCGCCGGTCTCTGCTGCCTGGACTGCCGGCGTTGCTGTCAAGGCGACCAGCGTCGCGGCGCTCGCCACGGCAGTCAGAATCGTTTTTTTCATAAGGTCCTTTGTGGAGAAAACCGGGAATCGTCTTTGCGCACTGCACGGCGGCCCCGTCAGTCGGGCCGCGCTGCTAAATCTTACGCATGGACCTCGCATTTGGATGCCCTGCTCGGCAGGGATGCAGAGCCATCCCGGGAGCGGTCAAATGACCCCTCCGGCAGTGAATGCCCCAAGACCCTCAAAACCATCTTGGCGCAGCCCAGGCCCGAATGTGGCTGGCTTCGAGCGCACGCCCGCGTCAACTGCCGGCCACTTTCATGCGCTCGAACAGCATCGAGCCTACGGTCTTGCCGCCCGAGGTGTAGCGGTCGGCGCCCACGGCCACGATCTGCTTGAACATCTCGCCCAGGTGGCCAGCGATGGTGATTTCGTCAACCGGATGGACGATTTTGCCGTTTTCGACCCAGAAGCCCGCCGCGCCGCGCGAGTAGTCGCCGGTGACGTAGTTCACGCCTTGGCCCATCAGC
>JANYKR010000276.1 GCA_025358155.1 Betaproteobacteria bacterium | reverse complement strand
GGGCGTCGGCTGCTTTGATCACCACTGCGTTGGGCGGCATGGCCAGGCCCGAAACCTTGCCCTTCCAGTGGCTCTCGTAGGGGTTGGAGCCGGCCATCACGGTTTGGGTCAGCTTGGCATCGACGCCTTTCTGGCCTTTGTATTGGGCGGCCACGTCGCGCCAGGCCGGGCCGATCGGCGCCATGCCGTCCGGCCCTTTGGCGCCAGGCTCGGTGTGATGGCAGGTCAGGCAGCCGCTGTTGTTGGCGAGTTTTTGCATGGCCTTGTCACGGCCGTCGGCCCACGCAGGGCCGGCCAGCAGCAAGCCGGGCAGCAGCGCGGCCAGGGTCGAGATCGTGGGGGTTTTCATCGGAGCTCCGTTCGGTTTTCAATCGCCATGGCCGAACCTTAGGGGCTAAGGTCACCCCGCCTTTGATCCGCATCAGGGCGAATAGGCATTTCGCCAACCTGGAGAAGCGGCGTTCGAGCACGTGGCAACGGCTGTTGCGGCCTGGCACAAGCCTGGCGCCCGACCGGGCTGGCGGCGCGGATGGCCTGGCAGGGAGGCAGCCACTGGCGGCACCGGGCCGCGAGCACCGCTCAGAGGGCGATCAGCGACGAATCTACCGAGGCAATCGCCTCTTTCAGCTTGACCGCTGCCAGCGCCTTGCAATCCACCAGGCTGGCGTTGGCCTTGGCGTCGAAGGCGGTGGAGCTCTTGTTCGGCTTGAACACCAGGGCCTTGCCACTGCGCGGCACCAGCATCGCGCGTGCAGTGACCACACAGATCTTGTCGGCCGTGAAGCCACCTTCGACCTGGCTGACGAAACCCCACTTGGACACCGGATAGAGTTTGTTCAGGCGTTTGAGCTGCTTGTCGTCGAGCTGGTTTTTCCAGATCGCCAGTGCATCGCTCTTGCTCATCAGCGCCTCGGTGGAGAAGTCCATCACCAGGTAGGTGGGCGTGGCAGCGTGGAGGGTGGATGCGCCGGCGAGCAGCGCCGCTGCCAACAGCTTGGAGATGTGCATGGTCGGTCCGTCGAGTGGAGGTCGGGCTGCCAGTTTACGGACTTTCACCCGCCGTGAGCAGCCTGGCACGCGACCGAGTTTGCGGCAACTTCGCAACCGACGTCAGGCCGGTCGCCGGTCCAGCAGCATCGCATCGCCGTAGCTGAAGAAGCGGTACCGCGCCTCGATCGCATGGTGGTAGAGCGCGTGCATGTGGCTGTGGCCGACAAAGGCCGACACCAGCATCAGCAGCGTGCTCTTGGGCAGGTGGAAGTTGGTGATCAGTTGGTCCACCACCCGGAACTTGAAACCCGGCGTGATGAAGATGTCGGTCTCGCGGGCGCCAGGGAGCAACAAGCCGCCGTTGGTTGCTGCTGTTCCGGCCTGGGCTGCCACTTGGGCGGCGACCTGCGCTGCCGACTCCAGCGCCCGCAAGGCGGTGGTGCCCGCAGCGACGATGCGCCCGCCGGCCGCCCGGGTGCGGGTGATGGCCGCCACGGTGGTCTCGGGCACCTCGTACCACTCGCTGTGCATGGGGTGCTCGGCCAGGTTCTGGGTGCGCACCGGCTGGAATGTGCCGCTGCCCACATGCAGGGTCAGCTCGGCGCTGGCCACGCCGCGATGGGTCAATGCGGCCAGCAGCGTGGCATCAAAATGCAGCGAGGCAGTGGGCGCAGCCACCGCACCGGGATGCTGGGCAAACACAGTCTGGTAGCGCGCCACGTCGTCAGCGGCATCGGCGTGGCTGATGTAAGGCGGCAGCGGCACATGGCCAAAGTCCTCCAGCAGCGCCAGCGGGTCGGCGGGGAAGCGCAAGTGGAACAAGCCACCATCGGGCCCGCCCCGGCCCAGCACCTCGGCCTCGAAGGCGCCGCGTGCAAAGCTGATGCGGCTGCCGGAGCGCGGCGACTTGCTGGCCCGCAGGTGCGCCATCACCTCAAAGCCGGGCAGCACCCGCTCGACCAGCGCCTCGACCGCGCCGCCGGTAGGCTTTTCGCCAAACAAGCGGGCTTTGATGACGCGGGTGTTGTTGAACACCAGCAGGTCGCCCGGGTTCAGCAGCCCCGGCAGGTCACGGAACACCCGGTCCACCGGCACGCCGCCCCGGCCGTCCAGCAAGCGCGAGGCACTGCGCTCGGCTGCCGGGTGCTGGGCGATCAGCGCCGGGGGAAGCTCAAAATCAAAATCGGCAAGGGTGTAGGTGTGCATGCGGTTCAGGCTTGACAGGCCTGAAGACCCCCAAAGCGGAGGATTGTTCCATGCGGGCCGGACCGCATGGGCGTAGCGGGCAAAGCTGTTGCTGTGCAGCTCGGCCAGCGCGGCGCGGGCGGTGATGCAGGCCTTGAGCACGGCCTTGCTTTCCAGCTCCACTGCGGGGGGCAGGCCAGGCAAGGTGTTGCAGGGCAGGTCGCACCGCCAGGGC
>JANYKR010000274.1 GCA_025358155.1 Betaproteobacteria bacterium | reverse complement strand
CGCCCTTGCTCAAGGACTTGCTGCGCCGTGACGAGCTTGACGTGCTGGGCATTTCGGCACCCCTGGCACCCCCGGCACTCCCAGCACACCCGGCTCAGACGATCCGCTCTTCGGGTTTGCTGATCTTGCGCAGCGGCTCGTAGCGCGACAGGGTGGAGAGCAAGGGCTGCAGGGTGGCGCTGCCGTCCCAAACCGGGTCGTCAATGCTCTCGAACACCTCTCGCGCTACGAGCCGCTGCGCAAGATCAGCAAACCCGAAGAGCGGATCGTCTGAGCCGAGTGTGCTGGGAGTGCCGGGGGTGCCAGGGGTGCCGAAATGCCCAGCACGTCAAGCTCGTCACGGCGCAGCAAGTCCTTGAGCAAGGGCGGCTCGAAGTGGCGCTTGACGGTGATAGCGTAAAAAGTCTCGATCAGATCGGGCACCACGCAGTATTCAACGAGCTGGCCGCTGGCCAACTCGTCCCGCACCACCACTGACGGCAGCAGCGCCACCGCACCCGAGTCGCGGGCCAGCAGGCGCAGCAAGGCCATGTCGTCCACCTCGGCCAGCACCCGGCAGCGCAGGCCATGCTGCTCGCACAGCAGATCGAAAGCGGCGCGGATGTCGCTGTCGCGGCCGGGCAGCAGCAAAGGCACCTCGGCCAACTCCTGCGGGAACCTGAAGGCTTTGCCGCCGGGTCGCGGCCGGCCCACCAGACTGACCGGCTGGCGCGCAATGCTGCGGCAGCGCCATGGGTGGTCGGCGTCGGCATGCACCCGGCGGTTCGACAGCACCACATCCAGCGTATGCACCCGCAGCCGCTGCAGCAGCTCTGCCAGGCTGCCAGACTGCAGCACCAGTTCAACATCGCTGCGGCTCAGCAGCGGCCTGACAAAGTTCTCTTGAAAATTGCGTGACAGCGTCGCCACCGAGCCGATGCGCAAGACCTGGCGCGTCTGCACGGCGCCGTCGCGCGGCATCGCCAGCAACTCGTTGCCCGAGGTGAAGATCGACTCGGCGTAGGTCAGCGTCATGCGGCCCGCCTCGGTGAGCTGCAGGCTGCGTCCCACCCGGTTGAACAGCGCATGGCCGAGCTGCTCTTCGAGCCGTTTGATCTGGGTCGACAGCACCGACTGCGACACATGCAACTGCGCGGCTGCGCGTGTCAGGTTGCCCTCCTTGGCCACGGCCCAGAAATAGTGCAGGTGGTGAAAGTTGAGGCGCGACATTGTCTGAATTATCTGTTTTACAGAACGTTTTGTCAGAAACAATGAATTTTACGGAACTACTGAAAAACGGCACAGTCGCGTTCAACCCGAATTTGCGAGACCTGAGCCATGGATGCGAACCTGTTGGACCTGTCACCCTGGCGCGCCGCCCTGCTGGCGCTGGCGCCCCTGACCTACCTGGGGGCTGCCGCTGCCGCCACAGCGCTGGGCCAGCGCTCCGACACCGGCTGGCGTGTCGCCCGCTGGTGCGCGGCGTTGGCACTGGCTGCGGCGCTGCTGTCGCTGGGCGGGCTGCTGGCGGGTGGCGCGGCGCTGCTGCGCGGGCCGGCGCTGCTGATGCCGGGGGATGCGGGCGCCCTGCACCTCAGTCTGAACTTCAGCCTGCGCAGCGACGCGCTGGGCGGCACGATGCTGGTGCTGGTGAGCTTCATCGGCTGGGTGATCACCGGGTTCTCGCAGCCTTACCTGGGCGGTGCGCCGGGCCAGCCGCGCTACATCCGCAGCCTGATGCTGACGCTGGCCGCCGTGTCGCTGCTGGTGCTCACCAACAACCTGGCCGTGCTGGCGCTGGCCTGGATTGCCAGCAGCCTGGCGCTGCACGGGCTGCTGACCTTTTTCGAGGGCCGGCCGCAGGCGCTGATCGCAGCGCACAAGAAATTTCTGGCCAGCCGGGTGGCCGACCTGTGCCTGCTGGGCGGTGTGACGCTGATCGGCCTGCAACTCGGCACGCTGGAGATCGACCGCGCCATCGCTGCGGCACGCGCGTTGCCGGCCCTGCCTGCCAGCCTGCAGGCTGCGGCAATCCTGCTGGCGGTCAGCGCGTTGCTCAAATGCGCGCAACTGCCGGTGCACGGTTGGTTGATCCAGGTGATGGAGGCACCGACGCCGGTATCCGCGTTGCTGCATGCGGGCGTGGTCAACCTGGGCGGCTTCTTGCTGATCCGTGTCGGTACGCTGGTGGCCGACGTGCCGGCGGCACAGGCCCTGCTGGTGGTGGTGGGCAGCATGACGGCGGTGGTCGCAGCGCTGGTGATGATGACGCGCGTCAGCATCAAGGTCTCGCTGGCCTGGTCCACCTGCGCGCAAATGGGCTTCATGCTGATGCAGTGTGGTCTGGGCCTGCATGAACTCGCGCTGCTGCACCTGGTGGCGCACTCGCTGTACAAGGCCCATGCCTTCCTCGCCGCTGGGGGCGCGGTAGAGCAAAACCGCTTGCGGCAGATGACACCCCCCACGCCGCCGCTGGGCGCGGCTACCTGGGTCGGCGGTGCGCTGGTCGGCATGGCTGTGGTGGCCGCTGCAGCGCTGGCCTGGGGCATCCGGCCGGCTGCCGATCCCGCACTCTGGGCCATGGGCGGCATCCTGGCGCTGGCGCTGGCACCGCTGCTCACCGGGCCGCTGCTGCGGTCCGGCGCGCTCGGCGCAGGCGCTGGCCTGGCCGGGGCGCTGCTGATCGCGTTGGCCTACTTCGGGCTGCACGCCCTGTTCAGCGGCTGGCTCGGCGCAGCCGGTGCAGGCCAGGCCGGCTCAGCGCTGGCAGTCTGGCTGGTGGTCTGGGTACTGGCCAGCTTTGGTCTGCTTTTCGTGGTGCAGGGCGCCGTGCGGATCTGGCCGCGTGGGGCGCTTTCACGCTGGCTCTACCCCAGCTTGTTTGCCGGGCTGTACCTGGATGAGCTGTTCACCCGGCTGACCTTTCGCTTGTGGCCGGCGCGTGTGCCCGCCCTGCCGGGCACGCTGGCCAGGCCTGCTGCACCGCAGCCCGACGCGCAGACCCTGGCCTGATTGCAGATCACTGACAGCTGATCGCTGTCCGCGCCCTCACTCCCCAACGGAGCTTTGCCATGAACACCACGCCAGACACCATGCCAGACACCTCGCCACTGGCACCTGCCGCCGCTACGCTGCCGTCCGCCATCAACAGCGCCTGCGCCCGCATCGCGCCCACCTGGCCACTGGACCGCTTCATCGCCGTCAACCCCTACTGGGGCCATCTCGAGCGGCCGATTGCCGCCGCTGCCGCCCATTTGGCAGCGCTGTCGGGCGGCACCCTGCTGATGTCGCGCGACGGGTTCCGCCAAGAGTGGCAGGCCGGCAAGGTTGGCCGCCAGCACCTGCAGGCGGCCATCACTGCCGCCGGGTCCACCGAGACCGTGGACACGCTGCTGGCCAGCCTGGACGCCCGGCCCGCCTTGCCGGCGCGCCTGCCCTTGGCCACCGACCTGGTCGACGCGCACCGCGACCTGGGCCATGCCATGGCCTGGCGCGACTACATCACCCACCACATCAGCCAGAGCTGCGCCGGGTTTTTCGACCAGGGCCAGGCCGCCTGGGGCCCGGACCGCAGCGGCGGCCTCTACCCGAGCTGGTTGCGGCAGTCGGCGCATGACCTGGGCCCCGGCATGCTGATGGGTTACCCCGGTTTCAGCACGCGTCTGGCCCGCTTGCCCGGCGAGCCGACGGCGCTGATCGCCGCCGCGTTGCAGGCCCTGCAGGTGCCCGCTGCGGCGCATGAGGCCTACTTCAGCGCACTGCTGATGAGCATCAACGGCTGGGCCTCCTGGTGTGCCTACCAGCGCTGGCAGGCCCGGCTGGAGCAGCACGACGACGACCAGATCGTGCACCTGCTGGCGGTGCGTCTGGCCTGGGAGTGGCTGCTGCATGACGGCTACCCAGCGCTGGATGTTGCCAAAGGCCTGGCCAGCGCCTGGCGCGGCAGTGATGAGTGCGTCTCGCAGGCGCAGCGCGCGCAGCAGGCCGACTGGCTCTGGCAAGCCGCCCTGGAGCGCAGCTACCAGGCGCCGCTCTGCCAGGGGCTGCAGCGCGCCCCGGCTGCCCCGGCTGAGCCCGCCGCCGCAGCGGCGTCACCCGCCGAGCAGGCCGTGTTCTGCATCGACGTGCGCTCCGAGATCTACCGCCGTGCGCTGGAGGCCAGCAGCCCTGCCGTGCAGACGCTGGGCTTTGCCGGCTTTTTTGCGATGTTCGTCGCCTACCGGCCGCTGGGCACCAACATGGTGCGCCCGCAGCTGCCTGGCCTGCTGGCGCCGGGCCCCTGCATCACCGACGCGTGCGATGCACCGGCCCTGGGCCAGGCGCTGGCCCTGCAGCGGCGCAAGAAGCTGCAGTGGCGCCAGCAGTGGCAGGCGTTCCGCAGCGGCGCGGGGTCGAGCTTCTCGTTTGTCGAGTCCTGTGGCCTGCTGTTTGCCGGCAAGCTGATACAGCGCGGCTTGGGCGGCGAGCCCGACCCGCTGGCCGTAGAGCAGACCAGCCTGTCGCCAGCGCAGCGCAGCCAGCTGCGCCCGCGCTTGCTGCCAGCGGGTGGCGCCGATTCCTCAACCGAGGGCCGCGCCGCCCTCGACGGCGGCATCAGCGCTGCTGCCACCGCGTTGGGCGCGATGGGCCTGACTGCCAACCATGCCCGCCTGGTGCTGCTGGCCGGCCACGGCAGCACCAGCGCCAACAACCCGCACGCCGCTGGGCTGGACTGCGGCGCCTGTGGCGGCCAGACCGGCGAGGTCAACGCCAGGGCGCTGGCTTTGCTGCTCAACGAGCCGCAGGTGCGCCAAGGCTTGCTGGCGCACGGCGTGGTGGTGCCCGAGCGCACCTGGTTTCTGGCCGGGCTGCACAACACCACGACCGACGAGATGCAGCTGTTTGATCTCGACCTGCTGCCCGCCAGCCATCTCCAGGACCTGTCCCGGTTGAAAACCTGGCTGGCAGAAGCAGGCTGCCGGGCACGGGCCGAGCGTGCCGCGTCACTCGGATTGGTTGCAGCTGCAGCCGATGCCACCGCATTGCGCTCGGCCGTGCAGGCCCGCAGCACCGACTGGGCACAGGTGCGGCCGGAGTGGGGGCTGGCCAATTGCGCATCGTTCATCGTGGCGCCGCGCAGCCGCAGCCAGCATTTGAACCTGGCCGGCCGCAGCTTTTTGCATGACTACGACTGGCAGCGCGACAGCGGCTTCAAGGTCTTGGCCCTGATCATGACCGCGCCGATGGTGGTGACGAACTGGATCAACCTGCAGTACCACGCCTCGACGGTGGACAACACCCGCTACGGCAGCGGCGACAAGGTGCTGCACAACGTGGTGGGCGGCAACATCGGCGTGTTCGAAGGCAACGGTGGCGACTTGCGCATAGGCCTGCCCATGCAGTCGCTGCACGACGGCCAGCAATTCCGCCACACCCCCCTGCGGCTGAGCGTGTTCATCCAGGCGCCACAGGCAGCCATCGACAGCACCATTGCCGCCAGCGACACGGTGCGCCAGCTGCTCGACAACGGCTGGCTGCACCTGTTCCGCCTGGGCGACGACGCGGGGGTCTGGCGCTACCAGCCTGGCGGCGAATGGCAGGCGCAGACCTGATGACCCACAGCCTCAGCGAGACCCGCTTTTGCGGGCGGTGAGCCCCGACCAGACCGCTACAGCACCAGCGCCCCCCCACACAGCAAGCCAGCCCCAGCCGTGCACGGGTGACAGCCCCAGCAGCAGCCCGCCCAGCGCCCAGCGTGCGGCCTCCCAGCCCGCCGCGTCCAGGCCACGCTCGGTCAGCCGCGACAGGCCGGCCAGTTGCACGACCAGCGCGGCCGCACAGGCCGCCGCCATCGCCGCGCCCAGTTGCGGCGCGACCGCCAAAAAGTGCAGCGCCAACGCGATCAACACGGCCAGTTGCAGCAGTGCATTCAGCGCCAGCGCGGGCGGCAGGGGCGGCGCAAAGCGCTCGAAGCGCTGTAGCTCAAAGGCCGGCAAGGGCAGCGCCGCTGCGGCATCGGCGGGCCGCCAGCCAGGGTGCTTGAACAACACCCGCAATTTGTCGGCCAGCGTGCGTGTCAGCCGGATGTCCCGCCAGATCGCGGCATAGCCGTAGGCATTGGCCCACACCGGGTTGAAGCTGCGCAGCGCGCCGCGGATGCCGTAGACGATGGGCTCGTTGTCACGTTCTTCAACAAAGGTGCCAAACAGCCGGTCCCAGACGATCAGCAGGCCGCCGTAGTTGCGGTCGATGCAGTAGTCGTTCTGGCCGTGGTGCACCCGGTGGTTGGACGGTGAGCAGAACACCCGGTCGAACCAGCCCAGCTTGCCCACCAGCCGGGTGTGCACCCAGAACTGGTAGAGCAGGTCCACCAACCCCACCACCACAAACACCAGCGGCGGCACGCCCAGCAGCGCCAGCGGCAGGTAAAAGATCCAGCCGAACAAGTGACCGGTGGCGGTCTGGCGCAGCGCTGTGCTGAGGTTGTACTCCTCGCTGCTGTGGTGAACGCCATGCGCTGCCCACAGCAGGTTGACCTCATGGCCCGTTCGGTGCAGCCAGTAGTAGCAAAAGTCGTAACCCAGCAGCGCGCCTGTCCAGACCCAGGGGGATTCAACCGGCAGCCGCCACAAAGCCGCATGCTGGTAGACCAGCGTGTAGATGCCCAGCGCCGCCAGCTTGGTGAACACCCCTACCAGTTGGCTGATGATGCCCAGCGACAGGCTGCCCACGGTGTCGGCTGCCCGGTACACCCCCAGCTGGCGCCGCCGGTCAACCGCGTACTCGACGGCCATCATCGCCAGGAACACCGGCACGGCAAAGATGATCGGGTTGAGCATGGGCAGGGGTGCGGCGGGTTGATCGGACAGTGCGTAAGTCTAGTCAGGCCCGGCGGGCCACCCGGCCCGCTGCAGCCGGGCAAAATCCAGGGATAACCCGAAAGCCTGACAACACCATGCGCCCCACCCTCGTGTTCTCCCATGCCAACGGCTACCCGGCCGCCACCTACCGGCAACTCTTTGCGCTGTGGCGGGCGGCGGGATGGCAGGTGCTGGCGGTGCCGCAGTTTGGCCATGACCCGCGCTACCCGGTCACCAGCAACTGGCCCCGGCTGCGTGACCAACTGATCGACTTCATCGCCGACCGGGCACCCCAAGGCGCCTACCTGGTGGGCCATTCCCTCGGCGGCCTGCTCAGCCTGCAGGCGGCCAGCAAGCGGCCCGAGCTGGCGCTGGGCCTGGTGATGCTGGACTCGCCAGTGATCACCGGCTGGCGGGCGCACACGGTGCAGGTGCTCAAGCGCAGCCGGTTGATGCACCGGCTGGGGCCGGGCAAGGTGGCGATCACCCGCCGGCATGAATGGCCGTCGCGCCAGGCCGCGTTTGAGCACTACGCCGCCAAGGCCATGTTTGCCCGCTGGGCGCCGGGCATGTTGACCGACTACCTCGCCGCCGGCACGGTGCGGCGCGGCGGCCACACCGTGCTGGCTTTCGACCGCACGGTCGAAACCCGCATTTACAACACCCTGCCGCACCATCTGGGCACGGTGCTGCGCCGGCACCCGCTGCGGTGCCCGGTGGGCTTTGTGGCGGGTTTGCGCTCTGCCGAGGTCCGCCACGGCGGGCTGGAGACGGTGCGCAGGCTGGCCGGCGAACGCCTGCTGTGGATTGACGGCACCCACCTGTTCCCGATGGAAAAGCCCCAGGAGACTGCGCGGGCTGTGCTGGACCTGCTGGCGACGATGACCCCGGCCTGATGCGCCACGGGGACGTCCAAATTTGATCCAGATCAATCCAGGCGACTCATGGCGCCGTGGCTGTGGTAACTACGCAGGCCAACCCGACCCCTGAGGCGGATCATGCGGCACCCAGGAGGAAACCCGTATGACCGCCATTGCCTCAACCCCAAATTCAAGCGCCACCCCCGCGCCCAAACCGCGCCGCTTCTACCAATCGCTGTACCTGCAAGTCATCACGGCCATCGTGATCGGCGTGCTGCTGGGCCATTTTTTGCCCGCCACCGGCGAGGCCATGAAACCGCTGGGCGACGGCTTCATCAAGCTGATCAAGATGATCATCGCGCCGATCATCTTTTGCACCGTGGTGGTCGGCATCGCCGGCATGGAGGACATGAAAAAGGTCGGCAAGACCGGCGGCCTGGCGCTGCTGTATTTCGAGGTCGTCAGCTCGCTGGCGCTGGTGATCGGCCTGATCATCGTCAACCTGGTACAGCCGGGCGCCGGCATGCACATCGATCCCAAGGCGCTCGACACCAAGGCGATTGCCGCCTACACCGGCCCGGGCAAGATGGTCGGCACGGTCGACTTCTTGCTCAACATCATCCCCAGCAGCGTGGTCGATGCGTTTGCCAAGGGCGAGATCCTGCAGGTGCTGCTGTTCTCGGTGATGTTCGGCTTTGCACTGCACGCGTTTGGCGGCCGGGGCACGCTGGTGTTCGATCTGGTCGAGAAGATGTCGCATGTGCTGTTCCGCATCGTCGGCTTCATCATGAAGATCGCGCCCATCGGTGCCTTTGGTGCGATGGCCTTCACCATCGGCAAGTACGGCGTGGGCTCGCTGATCAGCCTGGGGCAGCTGATGGCCACTTTCTACGCCACCTGCCTGATCTTTGTGTTCGGCGTGCTGGGCGTGATCGCCCGGCTGCACGGTTTCTCGGTCTGGCGCTTCGTCAAGTACATCAAGGAAGAGTTGCTGATCGTGCTGGGCACCTCGTCCTCCGAGTCGGTGCTGCCGCGCATGATGGTCAAGCTGGAGAACCTGGGCGCCAGCAAGCCGGTGGTGGGTCTGGTGGTGCCTACCGGTTACTCGTTTAACCTGGACGGCACCTCAATCTACCTGACGATGGCGGCGGTCTTCATCGCCCAAGCCACCGACACCCCGATGTCGCTGATGCAGCAGATCACCCTGCTGGCGGTGCTGCTGCTGACCAGCAAGGGCGCGGCCGGTGTCACCGGATCGGGCTTCATCGTGCTGGCGGCCACGCTCTCAGCCGTGGGCAATGTGCCGGTGGCCGGGCTGGCGCTGATCCTGGGCATCGACCGCTTCATGTCCGAGGCGCGGGCACTGACCAACCTGGTGGGCAACGGCGTGGCCACGCTGGTGGTGGCCAAGTGGTGTGGCGAGCTGGATGTGCCCCGGATGCAGGCCCACCTGGCCGGCGAAACCGCACTGGAGGCGGACGCTCCCGAGGTGGTGCTCGATGCCAAGGACGGGCACATGGCCGCCTGACCCCGGTCAGGGCCCCGGTGACGGCCTGGGCGGGGCCGGGCCGCTACAATTGCGGTTTCCACAGGGGCATTCCTGCGGCCCACCAGCGGCCGCGCCAAGGATGCTGCACGACATGACCAAGTACGTCTTCGTCACCGGCGGTGTGGTGTCCTCCCTAGGCAAGGGCATCGCATCGGCCTCGCTGGCCGCGATCCTCGAATCGCGCGGGCTCAAGGTCACCCTCATCAAGCTCGACCCCTACCTCAACGTCGATCCGGGCACGATGAGCCCGTTTCAGCACGGCGAGGTGTTTGTCACCGACGACGGGGCCGAAACCGACCTCGACCTCGGCCACTACGAGCGCTTCATCACGACAAGGATGAAGCGCACCAACAACTTCACCTCCGGCCAGATCTACAAGAGCGTGCTCGAGAAAGAGCGGCGCGGCGACTACCTGGGCAAGACGGTGCAGGTGATTCCGCACGTCACCAACGAGATCCAGGACTTTGTGCGGCGCGGCGCGGCCGATGTCGAGGTGGCCATCGTCGAGATCGGCGGCACGGTGGGCGACATCGAGTCCCTGCCGTTCCTGGAGGCGGTGCGCCAGATGAGCCTCAAGCTCGGCCCTACCAACACCGCGTTTGTGCACTTGACTTACGTGCCGTGGATTGCTGCGGCCGGTGAGCTCAAGACCAAGCCGACCCAGCACACGGTGCAAAAACTGCGCGAGATCGGCATCCAGCCCGACGTGCTGCTGTGCCGCGCCGACCGCGAAGTGCCCGACGAAGAGCGCGAGAAGATCTCGCTGTTCACCAATGTGGTGCCGCACGGCGTGATCAGCATGTGGGACGTGGACACCATCTACAAGGTGCCCCGCCTGCTGCATGAGCAAGGCCTGGACGAGCAGATCTGCATGAAGCTGCAACTGCTGACCAAGCCTGCCAACCTGACCCGCTGGGACCACCTGGTACACGAGGTCGGCCATCCCAAGTTCGACGTGCGGATCGCGATGTGCGGCAAGTACACCGACCTGTCGGACTCGTACAAGTCGCTCAACGAGGCGTTGCGCCATGCCGGCATCCAGCACCATGCCCGGATCAAGATCGAGTATGTCGATGCCGAGACCCTCAACGCCGACAACGCCAGCCAGCTCGCCGGCTTTGATGCGATCCTGGTGCCCGGCGGTTTTGGCAAGCGCGGCATCGAGGGCAAGATCATCGCGGTGCAGTACGCCCGCGAGCACCAGCTGCCCTACCTGGGCATCTGCCTGGGCATGCAGGTGGCCACCATCGAATACGCCCGCCACATGGCCGGCCTGGCCGGCGCCAACTCGACCGAGTTTGAGCCCGAGACGCCGCACCCGGTGATTGCGCTGATCGACGAATGGCAGGACGCAGACGGCACCGTGCAAAAGCGCGACGCCAAGAGCGACATGGGCGGCACGATGCGCCTGGGCGCCCAGAGCAGCGACGTCTTGCCCGGCACGCTGGCGTTCGAGATCTACGGCAGCGTGGTGACCGAGCGCCACCGCCACCGCTACGAGGCCAACGAGCACTACCTCGACCGCTTGCAACAGGCCGGGCTGGTGATCTCGGCGATCACCCAGCGCGAGAAGTTGACCGAGATGGTCGAGCTGCCGCGATCGGTACACCCTTGGTTTGTCGGCGTGCAGTTTCACCCCGAGTTCAAGAGCACGCCCTGGGCCGGGCACCCACTGTTTTCGAGCTACGTCAAGGCGGCGCTGGAGCAGCAGGCGCGCACGCTGGCGGCGGCCGCAGCAGAGGTGGCGGCTGCGGCTGTCGCCGCCGCGGCCTCTCCCGTGCTTTGACCGCGTGAAGGACATTCGATGAAACTTTGCGGCTTCGACGCCGGCCTGGACCGGCCGTTTTTCTTGATCGCCGGGCCTTGCGTGGTCGAGTCGCTGCAGTTGCAGATCGACGTTGCCGGCCATTTGAAAGAGATCACCAGCGCGCTGGGCATCCCATTCATCTTCAAGAGCAGCTACGACAAGGCCAACCGGTCGAGTGGCGCCACCTTCCGCGGCCCGGGCATGGAGCGCGGGCTGGAGATCCTGGCGACGGTCAAAAAACAACTCGGCGTGCCGCTGCTGACCGATGTGCACGGTGAGGCCGAGATCGCGGCGGTGGCGGCGGTGGTGGATGTGTTGCAGACGCCGGCGTTTTTGTGCCGGCAGACCGACTTTATCCACGCCGTGGCGCGCTGTGGCAAGCCGGTCAACATCAAGAAGGGCCAGTTCCTGGCGCCGCACGACATGAAGAATGTCATTGACAAAGCCCGGGCGGCTGCCCGCGACGCCGGCCTGTCGGAGGACCGTTTCATGGCCTGCGAACGTGGTGTGAGCTTTGGCTACAACAACCTGGTCTCGGACATGCGCAGCCTGGCGATCATGCGCGAAACCGGCGCTCCGGTGGTGTTTGATGCCACCCACAGCGTGCAGCTGCCGGGCGGCCAAGGCACCAGCTCAGGCGGTCAGCGCGAGTTTGTGCCGGTGCTGGCGCGTGCAGCGGTAGCGGTGGGCGTGGCGGGCCTGTTCATGGAAACCCACCCTGACCCGGCCCATGCGATGAGCGACGGGCCGAATGCCGTGCCGCTCAAGCACATGAAAGCCTTGCTGGAGCAGTTGCTGGCGCTCGACCGGGTGATCAAGGCCCAGCCGCTGCTGGAGAATGATTTCGGTTGTTGAATTCATGCCGACCGACAGGCCTGGATTCAGATACCGCAGTCAAGCCAACTTCAGCTGCTGAAACATCCCCACACGCTCATCTTCCACCACCCCACCGGAGCCTCACATGGCCTGCGCCTACATCATCGTTGATATGAAGATCAGCGACCCAGAGCAGTACAAGCAGTACATGGCCGTCGCACCGGCGGCAGTCAAGGCTCACGGCGGCGAGTACCTGGTGCGCGGCGGTGTGCATGAGGTGCTGGAGGGCGGGTGGCAGCCGGCGCGCATCGCGATGCTGCGCTTCCCGAGCCTGGCCGCGGCCAAGACTTTTTACGACGCCGAGTTGTACCGTGCCGCCCGCGCCAAGCGTGCCGGCGCGACCGAATTTTTCAACATGGTCGTGGTCGAGGGCGTGCCAGCGCCTGGGGTTTGACTGTGGCAGCCTGACCCGCTGCGGCTCGAAAACAAGGCCCAAGACCGTGCGGCCGTGGTTGCTCCGGAGGCACACCGCGTGCGCACCGGATGCGCACCGGATGCGCTAGGCTGTGTACAAACGCTCACATCGATCAACCCAGCCTGGGCAGGCCGGGCCGCGTCCCCGGAACACGTGAGTCGCTGGTGCCCAAAACCCGCTGCATCGCGCCCTACCGCGTACGCGGCGACACGGTAGAAATCCTTCGCGTCTTCCACACCTCGCGCCAACCGCCCCGCCAGGGGTAGCGCCATGGCGATGACCTTGCAGCAAGCCCGGGCACGCCCGCTGCACGCTGGGGCCGCGTCACATCCACCACCCGTGTTTGGACGCCATGCAATCGCCCTCTTACACTTGCAAGCTGTTCCGGGTTGACACGTCAGACCGCGCCCCGGATCGCAACCCAAACTGCCAGCGAAAGACTAACTGAACCATGAGCGCCATTGTTGACATCGTCGGCCGCGAAATCCTCGACAGCCGAGGCAACCCCACCGTCGAATGCGACGTGCTGCTGGAGAGTGGCACCATGGGCCGCGCGGCTGTACCCTCGGGTGCATCCACTGGCAGCCGCGAAGCCATCGAGCTGCGTGACGGCGACAAGAGTCGCTACGGCGGCAAGGGTGTGCTCAAGGCGGTCGAGCATGTCAACAGCGAGATCAGCGAGGCGGTGCTTGGGCTGGACGCCAGCGAGCAGGCCTTCCTGGACAAGACCCTGATCGACCTGGACGGTACCGACAACAAGAGCCGTCTCGGTGCCAATGCGACGCTGGCGGTGAGCATGGCGGTGGCGCGTGCCGCCGCTGAAGAGTCCGGCCTGCCGCTGTACCGCTACTTTGGCGGCTCGGGCGCGATGAGCCTGCCGGTGCCGATGATGAACGTCATCAACGGCGGCGCCCATGCCAACAACTCGCTCGACCTGCAAGAGCTGATGATCATCCCGGTCGGGGCGCCCAGCTTCCGCGAGGCCGTGCGCTGGGGCGCCGAGACCTTCCATGCGCTCAAGAAGATCCTCAGCGACAAGGGCATCAGCACGGCGGTGGGCGATGAGGGCGGTTTTGCGCCCAACGTCGCCAGCCATGAGGCGGCCATCCAGATGATTCTGGAAGCCATCGACAAGGCCGGCTACACCCCCGGCGAGCAAATCGCCATCGGCCTGGACTGCGCCGCCAGCGAGTTCTACAAGGACGGCCTGTACGTGCTGGAAGGCGAAGGCGGCCTGAAGCTCAGCGCGCCGGCCTGGACCGACATGCTGGCGACCTGGGTCGACAAGTACCCGATCATCAGCATTGAAGACGGCATGGCCGAGAGCGACTGGGACGGTTGGAAGCAGCTCAACGACCGGCTGGGCAAAAAGGTTCAGATCGTCGGCGATGACTTGTTCGTCACCAACACCAAGATCATCAAGGAGGGCATCGCCAAGGGCGTGGCCAACTCGGTGCTGATCAAGATCAACCAGATCGGCACCCTGACCGAGACCTTTGCCGCGATCGAGATGGCCAAGCGCGCCGGCTGGACGGCGGTGATCAGCCACCGCTCGGGCGAGACCGAGGACAGCACGATTGCCGACATCGCCGTGGGCACCAACGCCGGCCAGATCAAGACCGGCTCGATGAGCCGCAGCGACCGCATGGCCAAGTACAACCAGTTGCTGCGCATCGAAGAAGACCTGGGCGACATCGCCAGCTACCCGGGCCGCGCGGCGTTTTACAACCTGCGCTGAGCCCGCGCCAGCGGTCAGGCATTGCCCAGCATGCGCTACATCACTGCGGTTCTGCTGCTGCTGCTGGTCGGCGTACAGGCCGAGTTGTGGCTGGGCGATGGCGGGTTGCCGCAGGTGATGAAGCTGCAGTCCCAGCTCAATGCCCAGTTGCAACGCAACACCAGCCAGCGCGTTGCCATCGCCCGCTTGCAGGCCGAGGTGGATGACCTGCGCCAAGGCCTGGAAATGGTAGAAGAACGCGCCCGCGCCGACCTGGGCATGGTCAAACCTGACGAGATCCTGGTGCAATACGCTGCGGCAAAACGCTGAAAGCGCGCCAGAAGACCTGCGCAACACCCCGCAATACACCTCGCCAGACCTCTCGAAGCAACGCCAGCCGCTCAACGCCGCAGCCTCCTTGCCGGTTCCGCCCACGGCGGCGCCTCGCCCCCCTGATGACCGACCTCCTGGCCGCCACGGCCCCCCTGCTGGCGCCCGCCTTCCATCTGGCGGGCAGTGACATCACCTGGCTGGAGATCGTCGCAGTGGTGCTGGGCCTCGCGATGGTGCTGTGCAACCTGCGCATCAACCCGCTCGGCTGGCCGCTGGCCATCGCCAGCTCGGCGCTGTACGCGCTGCTGTTTCTGCACAGCAAGCTGTACGGCGAAGCCGCGCTGCAGGGAGTGTTCATCGTGCTGGGCGGCTGGGGTTGGTGGCAGTGGCTGCGCGGCACGGCGGCTGATGGCCAGCGGCTGCAGGTGCGCAGCCTCACGCCGCGAGAACGCATGCTGGTGCTGGGTCTGGTGCTGGCCGCCTGGCCGGCGCTGGGCCTGCTGTTGTCGCGGGTGACCGACAGCGACGTGCCCTACCTCGACGCCCTGCCCACCGTGGGCAGCTTGGCCGGACAGTACCTGCTGGCCCGAAAATGGGTAGACAACTGGCCGGCCTGGATGGCGGTCAACGCGTTCAGCCTGCTGCTGTTCGCCACCAAGGGCTTGTGGCTGACGGTGGCGCTGTACGCCGTTTTTCTGGTGCTGGCGGGCGTGGGCTGGCGGGCCTGGGCACGGTTGCTGCCACCGGTTGCAGGCCCGACCGGTGCATCGGCTGGAGCGCGAGTTGGCTAAGCCCCTGCGCATCGCCATCGTCGGCGCCGAGAGCACCGGCAAGACGGCGCTGGCCCAGGCGCTGGCCTTGCGGCTGACCGAGCTGACCGGCCGGCGCTGCACCTGGGTGGGCGAGTGGTTGCGCCACTGGTGTGAGCGTGAGGGCCGCACGCCCCGACCGGGCGAGCAACTCGCCATTGCCCAGCACCAGCACGCTTTGATCGATGCGGCCGCCGCCTGCCACGAACTGGTGGTCTGCGACACCACTGCGCTGATGACAGCGGTCTACAGCGACATGCTGTTCAACGACCCCAGCCTGGTGGACTACGCGGTCGCGCAGCAGCGCCGCTGCCAGCTCACGCTGCTGACCGCACTCGACATCGCCTGGGTGCCCGACGGCCTGCAGCGCGACGGACCGCAGGTGCGCGAGCCGGTGGACAACCGGGTGCGGGCGCTGCTGATCGGCCACCAGCTGCCCTGGGCCCTGGTGGGCGGCCAGGGCGCGGCGCGGCTGGATGCAGCAGTGGACGCCGTGGCGCCGCTGCTGCGTGCAGCCACGGCGCCCGGCAACGGCCTGTTCACCCGGCTCGCCGCACGTGATGCAGCCGCCGCCGCTTGGCGCTGGGTCTGCAATGACTGCGATGTGCCCGATTGCGAGCACCAGTTGCTTAACCCCAAAACACGCCCAAAGCCCTGGTAACACATTGATTTTTTGATGCGCTAACATCAATACATCAGAACATCACAACATCAAAATTAAGGGGCAGTGCATGCGGACCACCCTGGACATTGACGACGACGTGCTGGATGCCGCCAAGGAGCTTTCCCGGCGCAAGAAGCTTTCCACCGGCAAGGTGGTTTCGCAGCTGTTGCGCCAGGCCTTGGCCGGCGGCGCGGCGGGCCTGGCCGGTCAGGCGTCGCCGGGCGCGGTGGCGGGTTTCCGGCCTTTTGCACCGCGAGGGGCCGTGGTGTCTGACGACTTGGTCAACACACTGCGCGACACAGAAGGGGTCTGAATTGCGCTCGCTGCTGGATGTCAACGTACTGATTGCGTTGCTCGACGCAGCCCATATTCATCATGCCTTGGCCACCGCCTGGCTGAATCGTGAAATCGGTGCCGGCTGGGCTTCGTGTCCGATCACCCAGATCGGCTGCATCCGCGTCATGTCGCAGCCGGCCTACCCTGGCGCGCTGGCCGCAGCGGACGTGGCACAACGCCTGGGTGAGGCCGCCGCCGGCCCTGCGCACCAGTTCTGGCCCGACGATGTCAATCTGTTGCAATCCGGCGCCGTGGACTGGCTGCGCGTGCTGGGTCATCGGCAGGTCACTGATGTCTACCTGCTGGCGCTGGCCGTTCGCCA